>NZ_JAMFSB010000004.1 GCF_026225065.1 Paraburkholderia sp.
AGCATATCGGCGAGCGCTTCGGCTATACGCGCGGCCGTTTGCCCGAAGACGATGCGCCGTTGATCTGGGTGCATGCGGTGTCGGTGGGCGAGACGCGCGCGGCGCAGCCGCTGATCGAGGCGCTGATGAAAGCGCGGCCCGATGCGCGCATTCTGCTCACGCATATGACGCCGAGCGGCCGCGCCACCAGCGAGCAGCTTTTCGGCGGTCGCGTGATGCGCAGCTATGTGCCGTATGACATGCCGCACGTGGTGCGACGTTTCTTGCGCGCGTGGCGTCCGACGCTTGGGCTCGTGATGGAAACCGAGGTGTGGCCGACGCTGATCGAGCAATGCCGCCGCGCTGACGTGCCGCTGGTGCTGACCAATGCGCGGATGTCGGCGCGCTCGTTCAAGCGGGCTGCGCGGTTTGGCAAGGGGACGCGCGAGGTGTTCGGCGGCTTTGCCCGGGTGCTGGCGCAGAGCCCGTCCGATGCGGAGCGTTTGACCGCGCTGGGTGCGCGTAACGTGGCGGTGCTCGGCAATCTGAAGTTCGATATGAGCACGCCGCCGGAACTCGCGGCGCGTGGGCATGCGTGGCGCACGGCGATTGGTACGCGGCCGGTGTGGGTGGCGGCGAGTACGCGCGAGGGTGAAGAGGAACTCGTGCTGCAGGCGTTTGCGGCGCTCGGCGTCGAGGATGCGTTGCTGATTCTGGTGCCGCGTCATCCGCAGCGGTTTAACGAGGTGGCGGCGCTGGTCGAGAAGGCTGGACTGCGTTATGAGCGTCGTTCGACGTGGGCGCCGGGTGCAGCGGGGGCGTCGGTGCAAGGCGTGGGCCGTGCGTTGCCGGCGAACGTGACGGTGTTGCTTGGCGACTCCATGGGGGAGTTGGGCGCTTACTATGCGGCGTCGGATCTGGCGTTTATCGGCGGCAGTCTGTTGCCGCTGGGTGGGCAGAATCTGATTGAAGCATGTGCAGTGGGCGTGCCGGTGCTCATCGGGCCACATGTGTTCAACTTCACGCAAGCCACGGCCGATGCGGTGGCGGCAGGCGCGGCGGTGCAGGTGCAGGATCCGGCGGATCTGGCGAGGGCGCTGCGTGAACTGTTCAACGACAAGGCGCGGCGCACGGCAATGAGCGGCGCGGCGTCGGCGTTTGCGGCGCGCCATCGCGGAGCGACGGGGCGCACGGTGGATGTGTTGATGGCGTTGTTGCCGGAGGTGGCGGAGTGACCTCCGGCGATTGCTGACGCGTCAAACCGTCAGCAGCCCCTTCTTCTCGATAAACGCAATCACTTCCGCCAGCCCATCGAGCTTCTTCAGGTTGCACATCACGAACGGCCGCTCGCCGCGCATTTTCTTCGCATCCGATGCCATCACGTCGAGGTTCGCACCGACCATCGGCGCCAGGTCCGTCTTGTTGATCACCAGAATGTCCGACTTCGTAATTCCCGGGCCGCCCTTGCGCGGGATTTTCTCGCCGCCCGCGACATCGATCACGTAGATCGTCAGGTCCGACAGTTCTGGGCTGAACGTCGCTGCCAGGTTGTCGCCGCCCGACTCGATGAAGACGATGTCCGCATCCGGAAAGCGCGTCAGCATCCGGTCGACCGCTTCCAGGTTGATCGACGCGTCTTCGCGGATCGCGGTGTGCGGGCAGCCGCCCGTTTCCACGCCCATGATCCGTTCGGCCGGCAGGGCGCCTGCCACCGTCAGCAGACGCTGGTCTTCCTTCGTATAGATATCGTTGGTGATGGCGACGAGGTCGTAGCGGTCGCGCATCGCCTTGCAGAGCATTTCGAGCAGCGTGGTCTTGCCGGAGCCGACCGGGCCTCCGACGCCCACGCGCAGCGGCGGTAGTTTCTTGGTGCGATGAGCGGTGTGGTGCTGAGGTGCGTTCATGGTCGAGTCGGTTATGAGCGGAAGAGCCGCGAGTATTGCGACTCGTGACGCGCCGACAAAATACCCAGTTGCGGCGCGAAGGTGTTGATGTCGTCGGGCGCTGTGGCGAGCGCACGTTGGACGGCGGCGTCTATCGGTGCGCGCAGTGCCACGATGATCCGTTGTCCTGCGAGTTGTCCGAGTGGGACGGCCTTCAGCGCCGCTGCGGCCTGGTTCTCGACCCAACTGAATGCGTAAGCGGCGAGTGCAGCGTCTGCGGAGACGTCGTGAGCGAACGCGGCAAACGCGAAGGCGGTCGGTTGTGCTAACGGTGTCATCGCCGCAAGCGTGGTGCGGCGTTCTGCGTCGCCCCATTCGAGCGAGACGCACAACTGCCGTAACGACCAGCCCATCTGCTCCGTTTCGCGGCGCAGTTCGGCGGATTCGCGGCTCGCGAGGAATTCGCTATTGGCGAGGGCGAGGCCCGCTGAGTCATGCGCGTGCCAGCGTTCGATCTGATGCGCGAGGAACGGTAGCTCGCCGAGCGCGAGGACATCGGTGAGGCCGCTGGCGATCCAGTTGCGGGCGCTGTCGGCGTCGGTGATCAATTGCGCTTCGATGGCCGCTTCCAGACCCTGCGAATAGCTGAACGCGCCGATCGGCAGCGCCGGCGACGCGAGATGCAGTAAGGCCGTGAGTTCAGCGATGCGCATGCTTGGAGTGGTCGTGATCGTGGTCGCAGTCGCTGTGGTCGTGACCGTGCCCGTGGTCATGTTCATGGCTGTGATCGTGCCCATGGTCGTGATCGTAGTCATGCTCGCCACCATGATCATGCCCATGATGCTCACCATAAACCTGCTGTGCCAGCGCATAGTCTTCAGCAAACGTCTCGTCATGCCCGTGCTTATGCCCACCACCATAAGCCCCAGACTCCGGCTGAAACGGCAACGTGACCTGCTCGACCATCGCGCCGATCCGTTTGAGCATATCCGCGAGCACCGGATCGTATTCGAGCTTCAGATAATCCGCGCCAACCTCGACCGGCGTGTGCCGGTTACCCAGGTGATAAGCCGCCCGCGTAAGCGTTAGCCCATCCCGAGCGGTGACCATCAACACAGCCTCGGCCGCCGCGATCACCCGCACCAGCGTGCCATCCTGCGCCACCAGCACATCGCCGTCGCGCAGCACCGTGCCACGTGGCAACACCAGCGCCACCTCTTCACCGTTATCGAGCGTCGCCGCCAGACGGCTCTTGCGGCGCGCGTCGAAATCGAGCGTGAGCGTGGGCGCGCGCTTGACCAGCACCGCAGCGAGCTTGATCTTCGGATCGATCAGTTTGTCGATAGTACGCATGATTTAGAACAGGAAGTAACGTTGCGCCATCGGCAGCACGGTGGCCGGTTCGCACGTCAGCAACTGGCCGTCTGCAATCACCTGATACGTTTCCGGATCGACGCTGATCGCCGGGCGCCACGCGTTGTGAATCATGTCAGCCTTGCTGATATTGCGGCAGTTCTTCACCGGCACGATACGCTTGGTCAAGCCGTAGCGCTCGGCGATGCCCGCATCCGCGCCCATCTGCGACACGAAGGTCAGCGAGGTACGTGCCAAAGCACCGCCACGCGTGGCGAACATATCGCGGTAGTGAACCGGCTGCGGCGTCGGAATCGACGCGTTCGGGTCTCCCATCTGCGCCATCGCGATCATGCCGCCCTTGAGAATCAGCGACGGCTTGATGCCGAAAAACGCCGGTTCCCAGAACACCAGGTCAGCCCACTTGCCCGGTTCGATCGAGCCGACTTCGTGCGCAATACCATGCGTGATAGCCGGGTTGATCGTGTACTTCGCCACATAGCGTTTCGCGCGGAAATTGTCGGCGCGTGCGTTGTCTTCCGGCAGCGCGCCGCGTTGCACCTTCATCTTGTGCGCGGTTTGCCATGTACGAATGATGACCTCGCCCACTCGGCCCATGGCCTGCGAATCAGAGGACAGCATCGACAGCGCACCCAGGTCATGCAGGATGTCTTCGGCAGCAATCGTCTCACGACGAATCCGCGACTCGGCAAACGCGATGTCCTCTGCAATCGACGGGTCCAGGTGGTGGCACACCATCAGCATGTCGAGGTGCTCGTCGAGCGTATTGACCGTGTACGGGCGGGTCGGATTGGTCGACGACGGCAGCACGTTCGACTCGCCGCAAACCTTGATGATGTCCGGAGCGTGGCCGCCGCCCGCGCCTTCGGTGTGATACGTGTGGATCGTGCGGCCCTTGAAGGCGGCCACGGTCGCTTCGACGAACCCAGCTTCGTTCAGCGTATCGGTGTGGATCGCGACCTGGGTGTCGGTGTCGTCGGCAACAGACAGACAGTTGTCGATGGCCGCGGGCGTCGAGCCCCAGTCCTCGTGCAGCTTAAGACCGATCGCGCCCGCTGCGATCTGCTCGATGGCGGGCTCGGGCAGGCTCACGTTGCCCTTGCCGAGAAAGCCGAGATTCATGGGATAGCCATCGGCGGCCTGCAGCATCCGTTCGAGATGCCACGGTCCAGGCGTACAGGTGGTGGCATTGGTGCCGGTAGCCGGACCAGTGCCGCCGCCGATCATCGTCGTCACGCCGCTCGCCAGCGCTTCGTCGATCTGCTGTGGGCTGATGAAGTGAATGTGCGTATCGATACCGCCCGCCGTTACGATCAGGCCTTCGCCGGCGATCACTTCGGTGGCCGCACCAATCGCAATCGTCACGCCCGGCTGGATGTCGGGATTGCCGGCCTTGCCGATCGCGGCAATGCGACCGTTCTTGAGGCCGATATCGGCCTTCACGATGCCCCAGTGATCGAGGATTACCGCGTTGGTAATGACCGTATCCACCACATCGGCTGCAACGCGTTGCGACTGGCCCATGCCGTCGCGGATCACCTTGCCGCCGCCGAATTTCACTTCTTCGCCGTAGGTGGTGTAGTCGCGTTCGATCTCGATCAGCAATTCGGTGTCGGCGAGTCGCACGCGATCGCCGGTCGTGGGGCCGAACATTTCCGCGTACGCGCGGCGGCCAATACGTAATGTCATGGTGTGAAGTCCGGAAAAGGGCAGGGCGGGTACTCGCAATCTTCGACGACGGGGCTCATGCCGCGCGTCAGAGCGGTCCCATCACCTTGCCGTTGAAGCCGTAGACGACGCGGTCGCCCGCCAGTTCGACCAGCTCGACGGTGCGCTCCTGGCCGGGCTCGAAACGCACAGCGGTACCCGCCGCAATGTTCAGGCGGAAGCCGCGCGCCGCCTCGCGGTCGAACGAGAGCGCTGGATTCACTTCATAAAAATGGTAGTGCGAACCAATTTGCACAGGACGGTCGCCGGTGTTCGACACCGTGACCGAGACCGTTGCGCGGCCCGCATTGAGTTCGTGCTCACCGTCGTCGGTGAGAAGTTCGCCGGGAATCATCGGGGCTCCGGGGCGGGTCAGGGAATCGGATGGTGGACGGTCACGAGCTTCGTGCCGTCGGGAAAGGTGGCTTCCACCTGAATGTCCGGAATCATCTCCGGCACGCCTTCCATCACGTCGTCGCGCGTGAGCAGCGTGGTGCCGTAGTGCATGACCTGGGCGACTGTCTTGCCGTCGCGGGCCGCTTCCATCAGCGCCGCCGAAATGAATGCGATCGCCTCCGGGTAATTCAGTTTGAGGCCACGTGCGCGGCGTCGTTCGGCCAGTAGCGCGGCCGTGAAGATCAGCAGCTTGTCCTTCTCGCGGGGTGTCAGCTTCATCGGATGTCTGGTTGGGTTGCGCCCGTCCCAGCCGGGACAGGCGTCGGATGCCATCGGGGTCGCGCGTTGTCGCGAACGCTTGAGGGGTGCGCTACAAACCGCGACAAGCTTAACGCCAGATCAGCTTACAAAGATATCAAGAATAACTAACAAATATATTACAGCGTTTTCGGCAAAGGTGCGCCGAACCACTTCTTCGACATGCTGTTGAACGTGCCGTCGGCCTTGGCTTGGGCGATAGCGGCGTTGACCTTCTCCTGCAGTCGGCTTTCATTTTTATTCATGCCGACGAAGCATGGTGAATCCTTTATAACGAACTTAGGTTCTGGGCGGCGTGGCGGATTCTTCGCGTTGATGGCTGCGGCCACGATATTGCCGGCAGCGATCAGTTGCACCTGGCCGGACAGGAACGCGGCAATGGTGGCGTTGTTGTCTTCGAAGCGCTTGATGGTGGCGTTCGGCGCCATCTGCGTAAGGGCGATTTCTTCGAGTGCGCCGCGCGTCGCGCCGACCGTGATGCCGGTGAGATCGGCGGGGCTGCTGACCTTGATGTCGGCGGGGCCGAATACGCCTTGGTAATAGGGGGCGTAGGCGGTGGAGAAGTCGATTACCTTCTCGCGATCGGGTGTCTTGCCTAGCGACGAGATCACGAGGTCGACCTTGGCGGTCTGCAGGTACGGGATACGGTTTGCGCTGTTGACGGGCACTAGCTGCAGTTTGACGTTCATTGACTTGGCGAGCACCGCGGCCGTGTCGATGTCGTAGCCTTGCGGTTGCATGTCGGGGCCGACTGAGCCGAACGGCGGGTAGTCCTCTGGGACCGCGACCTTTAGTACGCCGGATTTGGTGATGTTGTCGAGGGCGTCAGCGTGCGCTGCTGGTGTTGTCAACGCCAGGATGGGTGAGAGCAGCAGGGCGGCGAGCCAGGTACGGCGTGCCTGGCGGGAAGACTGTTGGGTCATGTTGGTCAGCGGTGGTGGGCAAAGCGGGTGGCCTCCGTCGGGTGCGGGGGCATCGTGACGGTTTTAGGGAGCAAGCTGTGTGCCAATGCGGTGCAGTGGGAGTGGGAGGAGGATTTTGCAGGGGCTGCACCTTGGCGGGGCTTTTTGATGCGCTGGGATGGTGCTCGATGCCGCGTGTTTTGCCTGCGGCGCGAGTCTCCGGTTGGGTTCGCACCGGTTCGTCTTAAGTTGTCCAGATCCGCAGCGGTACCGCCTCTACGCCGTGAACGATCGGGCGCAGTTGCAGCCAGCATTGCGTCAGCGCGCGTTGCAGCGACTCCATCGACCGCGCCACGGCCCTCACCAGTATCAAGCCTGGGGTCACGCACGAAGCGGCAGCGCGTAGCGTGTCGGTGAACGGGAGTTGCCCGGTTAGCTGTTCGGCGAGCGCGTCGTCGCAGGCGGCCCCGACGGCCCACAATGTGCCGTAGGCGGGGAAGCCCGCAAGACCTTGAGGTGCGTCGCGCAACGGATCGGCAGCGGCGAGATTGGCGCGTTCGAGCCACAGCAATTGGCCGTCTGCGCCGACGATACGCGAGACCGCGCGCAGTGTGCCGGCGGACCACCGCTCACCGGCGGCCTGGCGGCCGAGTTGCGTGGCGTCCCAGCCGAGCGCGGTGGCGCCTTCGGCCATCGACAGCGTGAAGTCGAGGGTCGCGTTGGCGTGATCGAATACGATGTTGTTCTGCGGCAGCCAGTCGAGCTTGCCGTTCGCGCCCACGCGCACGTCGATGTGCTGCAGCGCCGCGCGGTCGTTGGACTTGTACCACTTGGTGGCGCCGGGAGTCGTGAGCACAGCATGTGTGTCCGCCCCGAGCGCCACGTCGATGTGCAACTGGTCGCCACCGGCGATACCGCCTGGAGGATGCACGATCACCGCGTGGCAGATCGCGTGGCCTTCGGGATAGAGGGGGCGTTGGACGCGCAACGGACCATCGTGCAGGCGATGGACGAGCGTCGTGCGTTCAGCGTGTCTGGCGAAGCCGAGTTCGAGGCGAGCTTGCCACTGAGCATGCGCGGCGGAATGCGCTGAGGCGAGCGTGGCATGGTTTTCGTGAAGCGACATGCGGGTCGATGTAGTTGGACTTTGCGTGGCGACTGCCCGGCGGGCGCTCGTCGACGCCAGGCGACGCATGATCTGAGTGATCTGCACGACCTGGTTTGCAGCGACGTTGAGCGCACCGAATGGATGCGGCGAGGATAGCATGGGCCGCTCGCTGCACGGCACGCCTGTGCTTCTGCATGTCTTTGGCTGTCAGTTGGAGACGGGCGTGCGTACGCCGGCAGGTGTGGCGCGTCCGGTCCAGGTGGCGCGGCAGCGTTCAGACTGCAATGAGTTCGCGCACGCCGTTGGCGTCCATATCAGCGCCTTCGCCGCCGGCGACGATTTCACCGCGGCTCATGACCCAGTATCGATCGGCGATGGCTTTGGCGAAGTCGTAGTACTGCTCGACGAGCAGCACGGTGAGGCCCATTTCCTCGACGAGTTGACGCAAGGTGCGGCCGATGTCCTGGATGATGGAGGGTTGAATACCTTCGGTGGGTTCATCGAGGATGAGCAGTTGCGGCTCGCTCATGAGGGCGCGGCCGATGGCGAGTTGTTGCTGCTGACCACCGGAGAGGTCGCCACCGCGGCGGCTGCGCATGTCTTTGAGGACGGGGAACAGTTCGTAGATGCGGTCGGGGATCTTCGATGGCGATTGTTTGCTGGCGGCACCGACCAGCAGGTTTTCTTCGACCGTCAGGCGCGGGAAGATATCGCGGCCCTGGGGGACGTAGGCGAGGCCGTTCGCTACGCGGGCGTAGGTGGGGAGTTTCGTCAATTGCGTGCCGCGCCAGGAGATTGCGCCGCTTCTTGTTGGGACTACGCCCATCAGGCAACGCAGGAGCGTTGTCTTGCCTACGCCGTTGCGGCCTAGTAGTACGGTTAGTTTGCCGTCTGGCACTGTTAGCTTTACATCTCGCAGGATGTGGCTGCCGCCGTAGTACTGGTTCAGGTTTTCTACTTCTAGCATTTGGTGGTGTCCTCTTTCTGTACCTTCGTACCTTTATTTGCCTGCGGCGCCTTGGTTGTTCGGTGTTCTTGTTGTGGTGGCCTTTCCTTGCTGCCTTATTGGTTTGCTTGCGTTGCCCCTGTGCGGGGCAGCACTTACTTTCTTTGCCGCCGCAAAGAAAGCGGGCTTCACACCGCTAGCTCGTAGATGTCCTTCTCTATGTTGAACCGGAAACGGCCCAACACGAGACCCCACCTCGCACCACACCCTTTAGTGACAAAGCACTCATCCGCTCCAGCGTCGCGCTTCGCGCCCCACCGTCAGGCATAACCATTCTCACCACCGCTACCGCTAACGCTAACGGCTAACCATCCATTGTGCTGAACTACCTGAGTTGCTTCACACTGCGAACTAACTGGTCTGTAACTACGGAACTTACAGTGTGCAGGGGTGGCGCTGTTGCGCAGTTAGCGCGTGCAAACTGCTGCTTGGTGAACCTAACCGCGGCGCACGGAGTGTGCTTGCGGGATGAATGAGTCCTTTGTCACGAACGTGAGTGGTGCGAGAGACGATCTCGTCTCGGACCGCTCCGGATTAAGTCCAGTGGTGGACACCTACAAGCTGGCGGTGTGAGCCCGCTTTCTTTGCTTACTTTCTTTGCGGCGGCAAAGAAAGTAAGTGCTGCCCCGCACAGGGGTGAAGCTAATAGACCACTAAGAAAGCAAGGAAAGGCCAACGCCAAAATCACACAACCAAAACGAGGCGCCGCAGGCAAAAAAAACCTCACCTCCCAAGATAAGACTCAATCACAGTCTCATCCCTCTTAACCTCATCAAGCGTGCCATGGGCCAAAACACGCCCTTCAGCCATAACAGTAACCTTCCCGGCCTTGCCAGAGAGAGCAGCCACAAACTCCATATCATGCTCAACCACCATCATGGAACAGGTGCCACGCAAGTGATTAAGAAGCTCAGCAAGCTGCATAGTCTCATCATCAGTCATCCCAGCCGCAGGCTCATCAAGCAAAAGAAGCGCCGGCTGCTGCATAAGCAACATCCCAATCTCGAGCCGTTGCTTCTGCCCATGCGAAAGCTCCCCAGCGAGCCTGCGAGCCTCACTCTCAAGATGAATCAGCTCCAACGTCTCCTCAATCCGCGCCTGCGCCTGCCGATCAAGCCGCGCCCGCAACGAAGCCCACCACCCCTTGTCAGCCTTCATCGCCAGCTCAAGGTTCTCCCACACCGGATGCTGCTCAAACACCGTCGGCTTCTGAAACTTGCGCCCAATCCCCGCACGCGCAATCGAAGGCTCATTCATCCGCGTCAGATCAATCGTCTGCCCCAGAAATACCTTGCCCGAATCGGGCTCCGTTTTTCCGGTAATCACATCCATCATCGTCGTCTTGCCAGCGCCGTTCGGCCCGATAATGCAGCGCAGTTCGCCTACATCAATCGACAACGTCAACGCATTCAACGCCCTGAAGCCGTCGAAACTGACCGTCACGTCCTCGAGATACAGGATCGTCCCATGCGATACATCGATCTCGCCCGGTGTCACCACCCGCCCGAAATCCGCCACGCCGCTCAGCGAGCGTTCGGCCGGCTCCTCCGGCAATGCCAGGTCCGGCACCATTGGGTTCTCGTTCATGAGCGCTTCCTCCTGCGCATCGCCAGTTCGACCAGTCCCATGATCCCGTGCGGCAGCAGCAGCGGCACTAGCACAAAAATCAGACCCAGAAAGAACAGCCAGTATTCAGGGAAGTTCGCCGTAAAAAAGCTCTTCGCACCATTCACCGCAAACGCGCCGATGATCGGCCCGATCAGCGTGCCGCGTCCGCCCACCGCCACCCAGATCGCCATCTCGATCGAGTTGCCCGGCGACATCTCGCCCGGATTGATAATCCCCACCTGCGGTACGTATAACGCGCCAGCAATCCCGCACAGGATCGCCGAGACAGTCCAGATAAACAGCTTGTAGCCAAGCGGGCTGTAGCCGAGGAACATCAGCCGTGTCTCGCCATCGCGCACGCCGGTCACGACGCGGCCGAGTTTCGAGGTCACAATCGCCCGCGCACCCAGAAACGCCAGCACCAGCACGGCAAATGTGATCAGGAAGAGCGCTGTGCGCGTGCCTGGATGCGTGA
>NZ_JAMFSB010000264.1 GCF_026225065.1 Paraburkholderia sp.
CATCTGCGCGCAGCGCGGCGCTCGCCCGCATCTATCGCGCGATGACCCGATACCCGGAGATGGTCGCGGGCGAAGGACGTTTCTGTACCGCGTTGATGCGTAGCTTCGATGGAGCGCTGGTCGGCAAGCTCGGCGCCGAGGCGAGTTACGCGATCGGCGTGCGGCCAAACGAGCAGACGGCGCGGCTTGGCGCCAAGGGTGCATTGGGAGTCGCCGTCAAAGTCGAGGACGGGAATACGACCGTGCTCTACGCCGTGGTGGCGGCGTTGCTGACGCAACTCGACATCGGCACAACTGCGCAGCGGGCCCAGCTCGAATCGTTCCGTGCGCCGCCCATGCGCAATACGATGGGGGTGGAAACCGGGCGCCTCGTGCTATCGGTCGCGCTCGAACCGGTTGGCGCGAAGCGATAAGGTCTGAGTGGCCGGCCAAGCCGTCCCCATGACCCTGCATGGGCCAACCCGTGCGAGGGATCAGATCACCCTGCCCTAATTGAGCTTCAGAATGGCCGACAGAGCCGATATTTCGCAGCGCGTGCCGCCAGGGCACGGTGTTACGCTCGATTGAAATCTATCGCCGGTCGAGCGCGAGCCGCATAGGGGGATGGGTCCACGTCACAGCAGGCCCCCGGGGCAGTGGATCCAGACACGGATTGCAGCGAGACCGCACCAGGAGGCTCCGCGATGAAAATCACCCTACCCATGGGCCTGACGCTGCTCACGCTGAGCGGCGCCGCCTCGGCGTGGCAGCCGGTGGTTTATCCGATCCGCAGCCAGAGCCCATGGCAGCAGAACGTCGACGCCGCCACCTGCTACGGCATGGCGAGCCGTCAGACCAACGTCAACATCACGCGGCAAGCGCAATCTGCGATGCCGCCCAAGCTCGCGTCCGGCGCCCCCGGAATAGGTGGGGGCGGCCTGGTATCGCAACCGCCGCTGCCTGCGAGCGGAACGTCCCTCGGCTCGGCCAGTGCGACAACCACAGGTGCTTCGCCGGCTACCGGCATGCCAGCCGCTGCGATGCCGGCCAGCGGCGCGCCGGCCGCCACGGCACAGGCGAGCGAGCCAATGCCGAAAACCGACAAGAACGGGGTCCCTCAGCTAGGCGGCGCCAGCGAGCCGCAAACTGCCGCAGAGGTCAAGCCGCCGCCTATGCCGCCGCCCGAGCCTCCGATGACGCGCTACTGGCGCGCCTACGCCGGCTGTATGCAGGGGCGGGGCTACGCCGTGCAGTGAATCGGCGCTGAGCTGGGCGTGACGATGCGTGGCGATGCCTGTCGACGAGTGCCGCTCAGCGCATCAGCAGCGTGCTTACTCGCTGCTGGTCCATTCCACGTTTGCGCCTACCGAGCGCAGGTTTTCCACGAAGTGCGGATGCGCACGGCGGATCGGCAATGCATTCATGATTTCCGAGCGCCCTTCGATACTCGCCGCGACCATCAACAGCGCGATGGCAACACGGATGATGTACGGACTTTCGACCCTGGCCGGCGTCAACGGCAGGCCGCCAAACGTGATGAGGCGATGCGGGTCGGACAGGAACACGTGCGCGCCGAACTTGGAAAGCTCGACGGACCAGCCCATCGCGCCGTCATAAACCTTGTTCCAGAACATCGCGCTGCCTTCGGCCTTGACGCCGAGCGCGATGAAAATGGGCAGCAGATCCACGGGCAGATAAGGCCAGGGCGCCGCTTCGACTTTGGTGAGGATGTTCTGCGTAAACGGCCGGCGCACTCGCAACGGACCCTCGCGGAATGCACGCGACCAGCCGTCGCGATGCACCACGTCGACGCCGAACTTGGCGAACGTTCGATCGATCAGCGGAAACTGCTCCGGCGCGGTATTCCTGACTACGATGTCGCCGCCGGTGATCGCGCCTAGTGCCAGAAACGTGGCAATTTCGTGGAAATCCTCGCTAAAGCGGAATTCGCCGCCGCCGAGTTTGCGGCCGCCCGAAACGCTCAGGCGTGAGGTGCCGATACCTTCAATCTCGACGCCCAGCAGCGCGAGGAAACGGCAAAACTCCTGCACGTGCGGCTCGGACGCAGCATTGACGAGCGTCGACGTACCGCTTGCCGACGCGGCGCACAGCACGAAGTTCTCGGTGGTGGTGACCGAAGCGTAATCCAGCCAGTGGTGATTCGCGCTCATCTGCGAGTCGGCACGCACGATCAACGACTCAGCGGTGCGCGTCACCCGCGCACCGAAGCGCTCGAACACCTCGACGTGCGGATCGATCTCGCGCACGCCGAGCGTACAACCCTTCACGTCGTTCTCGAGACGCGCCACGCCGAAACGGGCGAGCAGGGGCGGCACCAGCATGATCGACGAACGCATCTCCTCTGGCAGCTTGTGCGCGACGGGATCGAACGTGGTGGCGTGATGATGCAGATCGAGAATTCCGGTCTGGAAATCCATCGACACTTCGCTGCCGAGCGTGCGGAAAATCTCAAGGATCTTCTTGACGTCGGTAATCTCGGGGACGCCGATCAGGCGCAAGGGCTGATTGGTCAGCAGCGTGGCACAGAGAATCGGCAGGACGGCATTTTTGTTGGCGGATGGCTCGATCTCGCCGCGAAGCGGGAGACCGCCATGAACGATCAGATTCGACATGTTCGGCGCAGGCGTATGGAAGGGGACGTGAGGTCGATATCATGCCACCGCGCGGGCGCGTACGCTTGTCCGGAAAACGTGATTTTCTGCAAAGGCCTGTGTAGCCTCGTCAGCTTTGCAAGCGCACCTCGATCCGCTCCATCAGACTCCCAGTCCAGCGGCGCAGCGCCGTATTCGAGGCCACCAGCGCGGTCGAATATCCCATCACTTCATATACCTTGCTGCGCTGGATCTTGGAGACCTTCGCCGGATCGAGCCACGCCTCGTTATGGACCAGCAGGACCAACGTCTCCAGACCGATCAACACCGGCCACAAGCACGCCAGGCGCAAGCGAACGGACAGGCGCGGGATCGCCAGGGTGTATTCGACGGCCTCGCGGAAGTGCGCCAAAGACATCCGCACGAGTTCGAACAGCAACGGTTGCGCGCGAACGAAATTGCCGGGCTCCAGCAGGTCCTGCGGCGTGAGGCCGAAACGATCCAGTAGCTCGGTGGGGAGGTAACAGCGGCCGATCCGCAGATCCTTGCCACAGTCGCGCAGCACGTTGGTCATCTGCAGCGCTTTGCCGAACCGGACCCCGCGTGCGAGCATCGTTTCGGTCGCGGCTTTGAGCGTCCCCGGCAGGTGCGCGTATGTCATCCGGGTCCAGAATTCGCCCACGCAGCCCGCGACCAGATAGGTGTAACGATCCAGCTCGGAGATGTGCTGAAGCGCGACGATCTGGCAGGAACGCTCGTCCGGAAACGAGCACAGGTCGAACTCCATCCCTTCCGTTAGCGTCGAGACGATCTCGCGTACGGCCGTGCGATCCGACTCGTTCAACTGCGACAGGATGGCCAGCGCCGGCCCAAGCGACTCGAGCAGCACCTTCTCGTCCGATTGTGTCTGCTGGCCCGCCACCTCGACGGACATTCGCTGCAAAAACGTGCCTTCGTCAGCCGCACCGTTGACCTGAGCGCGCAGCGACAGCAGCAGTTCCAGACGTTGCTCCGGCGGAATCAGCGAGGTGTCCGCGATCGTATCAGCGGCGCGCGCGAGCAGATACGCGAGCCCAATGGGATCGCGCATTCCGGCGGGCAAGATACGCAGCGTGAGGTAAAAGGAGCGCGAAACGCCCTTTAGCAGCGGACCCAGGAGGTAGGTCCGGGTAGGATTCAGCATGAATGGATCAGGTCGGTTTGGGACAATTTAGGCGCTGCCGAATTGTATCCTGCAAACCGCGACCGACCCGTCGGCGCCGCCGCAGAAGCCCATCGGCCTCGCGGCGTGCGCCGGTTTCTTACGCGATCGGCTTGCCGGTCTTGGCGGCCGCCTTTTCCATATGGCCGCCGAAATCGTGCCGCATTGCCGACAGCACGCGGTTAGCGAAATCGGCATCGCCGCGCGAGCTGAAGCGGGCGAACAGGGCCGCGCTCAGCACAGGTACCGGCACGCCTTCGTCGATTGCCGCGTTGACGGTCCAACGCCCCTCGCCCGAGTCCGATACGCGCCCTGAGTACTGTTCAAGACCGGCATCGCCGACCAGCGACGCGGCGGTCAGGTCGAGCAACCACGAGCCGATTACGCTGCCGCGGCGCCAGACCTCCGTTATTTCGGGCAAATTCAGGTCGTACTGATAGAACTCAGGACCGTGCAACGGCGAGGTCTCTGCATCGATTTCCGAGGTCTTTTTGCCGGCGTTGGCGTTGTGGAGGATGTTCAAGCCCTCCGCGTAAGCCGCCATGATCCCGTATTCGATGCCGTTGTGAACCATCTTGACGAAGTGGCCAGAGCCCTGCGGCCCGCAATGCAGATAGCCCTGATCCGCCGTACCCGCGTCTTTGGGGCGTCCCGGAGTCGGGACGGCCGCGCCCGGTCCCGGCGCCAGCGTCGAGAAAATCGGCGCGAGGTGCTCGACGATGGGCGTCTCGCCACCGATCATCAGGCAATAGCCGCGCTCGCGGCCAAACACGCCGCCGCTCGTTCCGACGTCCACGTAGTGAAGCTTCTTGCTACCCAGTTCGTTGCCGCGGCGAATGTCGTCATGGTAGAACGAGTTGCCGCCGTCGATCACGATGTCGCCCGGCTCGAGCAAGGGCGTCAGTTGCGCCAGCGTCGAATCGACCACCGCGGCCGGCACCATCAACCAGACCGCCCGGGGCTTCGCCAGTTGCTTGACCAGATCTTCGAGGGACGAGGCACCCTCGATGCCGCTGCCGCTCTGCTTGAGTTTCTCCACCGCCGCCGGCGCTACGTCGTAGACCACGCAGGTCTGACCACCGGCGGTCAGACGCCGCACCATGTCGGCGCCCATGCGCCCCAATCCAATCATGCCTAGCTGCATCTCTCACTCCTTACGTTGCGATACCGCGCTGGCTGCTGCCGCGGTCGTTCAAGCAGTTGTGAAGCAGAACCGCCTCTGCATGCGCTGCGCTACGAAGCAACGAAGCTCACATGCGAAAACGGGGATTCTGCGCGGTCGTACCGTAGTACGTTAGTCGTCACTTGCCGCTTTTGCAGGGAATCTTTTTCCGAACGATTCCCGGCAGAAGTCTGGCGCGCCGCAGTAATTGCCGGGGATGCCGATGCGCCAAGAAGACGCAATGCGCCGGATTGCGGGTCAGCGCAACTGTGAGACCGCGGGAGGACGGAAGGCGTTCAATGCTGCGGCGACCAATGAAGAATGATGCGGCTCGCCGCCGCCGTGAGTTGGACTAGCTTAAGCCTTCTGCGGCCAAAGGGTGCGGCCAAAGAAGGTCAGCGTGCGGTCCCAGGCCAGTTGAGCCCAGACCGGATCGTACTGGGTCTCCGCGATACGGCCGGATCCGACCGCCGTCTCGTTGGCGAACGCGTGGTGCGCCTGGTAATGGTACGACTCGAGATCCACTTTCGAATTGCGCAGCTTGGCTTCGACCGCCTCGACTGCATCGGGAGGGAAAAACGCGTCTTGCGTAGCCCAGTGAGCTTGCACCGGCACCTTGATGTTGTCTGCCTGGATGTAATCGAGCGGTGGGCAGCCATACCACACCACGCCAGCGGACAACTCGGGGATCTGGCCGAGCGCCAGCAGGGTCAGGGCACCGCCCATGCAAAAGCCGGTGACGGCCACGCGTTCCGTGTGTTGCTTCAGATATTGAACGGCGCCGCGAATATCCTGCGAAGCGGCGTCGCCGAAGTCGAGACCGGTCATCAAATGGTGGGCTTCCTCTTTCTCGACCGTCATCTTGCCGCGGTAGAGATCGGGAACGAGCGCCAGATAGCCAGATTGCGCGAGGCGGTCGGCCACGCCGCGAATCTGGTCGTTCAAGCCCCACCATTCCTGAATCACAACAATGGCGGGTGCGCCTGCGGGGTTTTGCGGCTTGGCGAGATAACCTTCAACATCCTTTCCATCGGGACGGCGGAAGGTAATCATGGATCCTGGTGAATGTGTCATCGAGCGGTCCTCGGTTGGGGCGAAACGCATAGCATAGCGTTTGTCGTGCGGGGATGCTGGCGGGGCCGCAGATTGCGACTGCTGCAACTCACGTCACTTCACCCGCGCCAACGTAATAGCCCGCTCCGGGCACGCCGTCACACACAGCCCACATGAACGGCATGCCTCCGCATTCGGCGTATAAGCGACCTTCAAACCATGCACACGCAGCTTGAATTTATTCAACATACCTAACTGATTGTAATCTTCAGCGTCGATCTTACGAATCTCGAACACGTTCTCGGGGCACACTACCGCGCAATCGCCCTTCCCTTCGCAACGCCTGAAGTCGACCACCGGAGCAATCACGCCCGGTGCCTGCTTGCAGGCGGCAGCTGTCGATGTCTTGCTCACGATGGCTTGTCCTCCTGCGACTGCGCCCTGCGGTCCCGGGGCGAAAAGCCCTTGAGGAAATTCTCGCGTTCCTCCGGCGTCATGCGCTCCCAGCGGCGCCAATGTCCGCGTCCACCTCCGTGCCAACCGCCGCGGCCGCGGAATCCGCCGAACAGGATGCGGCTCAGCACCAGCAACCCTATCGCGTGCAGAAAATCAATCGACCGGCCGCCAACGAATATCGCCGGGATCACCCAATTCCATAGCGACATCACGATCCATCCGAGCACCGCAATCGCCACCAAGGCCAGCAGCGCTTTGCCGAAGCATCTCACTTTGAATCTCATCGACCTGCTCCTTTAAATTTCCAGTTCGTCATACACGGCTTGCAGGCTGGCACGCAGATGCAGCACCGCATAGCGCTTGCGTGCGAGTAGCGTGTTCACGCTGACGCCGCTCTCGCCAGCCAGTTCCTTGAAGCTGCGCCCTTCGAGTTCGTGCGCGACAAAAACGTCGCGCTGATTGGCCGGCAGTTCGTCGAGCGCGGCCTGCAGCGCATCGAGCAGCACCGACCTCGCGTAGGCCGCCTCCGGGCCGGCATCCTGTGACGGCAGCGCAAGGTCGAGCCGGTATTCGCTTTCGTCGTCCGGCTCTGCGGCGGCTTCGGCCAGCGGCAATTCCCGCCTCTTGCGAAACACGTCGATGATGCGGTTGCGCGCCACGCGGAACAGCCAGGCGCTGGCCTGTTCGATCGGCGCGGGCAGCCGGTAGGCCTGCACAAACTCATGAAAGACATCCTGCAAGATGTCTTCCGCGTCACTCGGATCGCGCACCCGGCGCCGGATGAAATGCCCAAGCCGCGTACGCTCACGCAAGATGGTTGCAGTGAGGTCGCTGTCTCGTTCGAGCATCGGGTCCGGGGTCGGCGGCGTTTCCATACGTCTGTAGACGACTGGGCAGCGGGGATATTGTGCGGGCGGCAAATAACGTGTTTTCTGGCCCGAGCCGGGGTTTATAAACGCCGGCAGTCTGCCTTCCAGCCTCGCTCGGGCGGGCGGCCGGTACCGTTCAGCCGGTCAGTTGCCGTTGGCGGGGCTCCGCGCTGCCTGGCTGGACGCGCGATCCGATTTGATCAGCGACAACAGGCGCACATCATGAAACGCGTCTTTCCAGTAGCCCCACTGCCGCATCACGCCTTCTTCGATAAACCCGAGGCTTGCCAGCAGACCCGCGGACGCACGGTTATCCAGCTCCGTGGTCGCCTGAATGCGGTTCATGGCCAAGTGATCGTAGGCGTAGGTGATTGCGGCACCGAGCGCTTCCCGCATCAAACCCTGGCGCCAGTGCCGGCGCTCCAGCTCGAAGCCGAGACTTGCCGAGCGAAACGCGAAATTGAGCCGGAATCCGCACGTCCCGATGACACATCCATCGTGGGTGGACACGATCGCCCAGCGGATGCCCGTACGTTCAGCCGTGTCCTGCATGAGCCTCGCCACCACCTGCTCGGCCTGTTCGAAGCGGGTCAGTGGCGCGACATCGTAGAAACGCATCACTTGCGGATCGGACCAGATTTCGAAGATGCGCTGCGTGTCGGAAACGTCGAGCGGACGGAGCTGGAGGCGCGCCGTCGCCGGTAAGTGGAGATTGGGAAAGGGTGCGGTCATCCGCACAGGATATCAATCTGTTCCTCTTCAGTGTGACCACTCAGGAAAAGGATCGGCGAACTTGCGCCAAGCGGTTTCCGGAAGAGCGAGTTCTTCGTCGCTCAGCAGGCACGCGTCGAAAGATGCACGTAAGGCCGCTTCGTCCATTCCCGTGCCGATCAAGACCAGTTCCTGCTGACGATCCCCGAAGCGCTCATCCCAGCGGCTCCGGATCATGGCCTGGGCCTCCGGCTCCGGTGGCCACGCGTGTTTGGGCACGGCCGCCCACCACGTCCCCGCACGTCCATGACGCGAGATCGCTCCCGCTTGCGACCACTCGCCTACCGCGTGATTGCGCGATGCGAGCCAGAAGTAGCCTTTCGAGCGCACGACGCCGGGCCACTCGCGCTGGATCCAGTCGAAGAACCGTTGCGGATGAAAAGGCCGGCGCGCCCGGTACACAAAACTGGTGATGCCGTACTGCTCGCTTTCCGGAATATGCTCGCCGCGCATTTTTTTGAGCCAGCCGGGCGCCTGCGAAGCAGCCTCGAAATCGAACAGGCCCGTGTCGAGAATCTGCCCGACCGGCACCTGTCCAAAGCGGCTTTCCACGATCTTTGCGCGGGCGTTGAGCACCCGTAGCACGCCCTTGAGCAACTCGAGTTCATGCGCGGTCACAAGGTCGGTCTTGTTCAGAACGATCACGTCACAAAACTCGATCTGCTCGGTCAGCAGATCGACGACGGTGCGACGGTCTTCCTCGCCCATCGTCTCGCCGCGGTCAGCGAGGAAGTCGTGCGAGCCATAGTCGCGCACGAAGTTATAGGCGTCGACCACGGTCACCATGGTGTCCAGGCGGGCGATGTCCGAGAGGCTTTGCCCTTGTTCGTCGCGGAAGGTGAAGGTTTCGGCCACCGGCAACGGTTCCGAGATTCCGGTCGATTCGATCAACAGGTAGTCGAAGCGCTTTTCCCTGGCGAGGCGCTGGATCTCGATCAGCAGATCCTCACGCAGCGTGCAGCAGATACAGCCATTGCTCATCTCGACCAGTTTCTCGTCGATATGCGAAAGCTGGCTGCCGCCGTCGCGAATCAGCTGCGCGTCGATGTTCACCTCGGACATATCGTTCACGATCACCGCGACGCGCTTGCCTTCGCGGTTATTCAGGACGTAGTTCAGCAGAGTGGTCTTGCCCGCGCCGAGAAAACCGGACAGCACGGTGACGGGAAGCTTTTGCATGGTGAATAAGTTCCAGTTTGACGAAAGGCTTACGCGGGCATTGGCTCGGCCCGCCGGATGTAAAATGTTATAACATAACATTAATGCCGTGCTATTCGTCCATGCAAAAGATCGGTGCAGGCGCCGGAGCGCCCCATTCGTCCAACACCACGCAGTGCGCCATATCGCCTAAGGCGCACGCAGAAGCTTCGAGGGAAATGTCAGTTAGAAGGGAGATGAGGAAGCCATGCAGCAGGACGCTGCAAGCTATTTACTGGCATACAGGTAACGATTGACCTCGGTGAGCAGCGCCGACTGATATTGTTCCGGCAAGCGGCTATCGTCCGCCAGCGACAACAGGAATTCGACCCTGTCACGGAATGACTTGTCGACTTCGTTGCGCATCGTTTGGGGCAGATGACTCAGCAACGCCGCCAGCAATTCGCCGATCACCGCAATCCGTGCGCCTTGCTGGATCACCGCATTGCCGTTGGTTTTGGACAGGGTAGCAAGCAGGTCGATCAACTCGTCGTCGCCTTGCTGCCCTTGCGTGGGCTCGACCAGCCCGTTATGTCCGGGCGAAGCTGGATCGATCTCTCGTCTGCTGTCTTGCATGCTGCGGATTCCCCATCGTGATGAAACTGTTTCTATAAAACATACGTGCACCCACAAATTCGATTCACATTTTACATAATCGAATCAATGGTTCAGGTATTTTTTACCGTATATCCAATTTGCGTATCGAATGGGCTGTGATACAAAATGGCCCAACCCGGCTGATCCCCTATTCTAAGGCGTCTGACAAGCCCTCACTCTACGATCGTGTTTACGACGAATCAGTACAACTCTTAAGCCAATAATATGCAATATGCCGAATTTTACGAGTTAAATCGGGAAATTTTCCTATAACCGGAAATGTGATTCGGGATATCCTTAGCCCGCGATCGGGAAATGACTACTTTGATTTAACAATATGCGTGTTTGATATTCTGCCAGTCACGTGAGCCGTCCACCGTGGAGCGGAACGTTCACCGACACCGTAGTGCCCGCGCCCGGTGCACTGTCGATCCGCAGCGAAGCGCCAATCAGACGGGCACGTTCGCTCATGCTCAAGAGTCCGTACGAGTACCCGCTACGCGCCGTCTCCGGCTCGAATCCGCAACCGTCATCGTTGACATGCAGGTCGAAGCCACGTTCGGTGCGCGTGAGCGTGACATGGACGTGCGAAGCTCGAGCATGGCGGCCCACATTAGTGAGCGATTCCTGAACGACCCGAAACACCGCGGTTGCGTGCGCTTCGGGAAGCACCGGCTCGCTGCCGTTCATGCGAAACAGACAAGGTATGGTGTTGCGCCGCGCGAAATCTTCGGCAAGCCATTCGAGGGCCGACGCAAGACCGAAATTGAGCGCAGCAGGGCGCAAATGATTTGCGACGTTGCGCACCATCCAGATCGTCCTGTCGACAAGCACGTGCATGTCGGCCACTTTCTCGAGCAGGTCCGGCGCGCTCAGACGCATCTTCAGCAACGACACATCCATCTTTAGCGCCGTCAGCAGTTGCCCCAACTCGTCGTGGATTTCCAGCGCAATGCGTTTTCTCTCGTCTTCGCGCGTCGCTTCCATGTAAGCGCCGAACTCGCGCAGTTTCTCGCGCGACTCGAGCAGTTCCTGTTGATTCGCCTCGGTGCGTTCGCGCTCATCCGTCTGTGCGTTCAGCTCATCCGCTGCTCGCGCGAGTTCTGCAGTGAGCTGAGAGACCCGCACCTCTAGTTCGTCGCGGATCATATGCGAGCAATAGAGACGCGCGCTCAATGCGTTAAGAGCCAGCACGACACGGTCGAGTTCGTCGAGCTTCGTGGTGCGACGGCGGGCAAGCGTGAGCGAACGCGGTGCCTCGCGATAGCCTTCGCTGCAGGCCACTAGCGCAATAACCCGCAGATGCCGCACGACGAGCCGATCCGCCGCATAGGCCACCAGCAGCGCCGCCGAAAAGATGCCGGCGCCCTGCGTCGCGAAGAGTTTCGCCGCCATGCGCGCAAGCTCAACGCCAGTGCGGTGATCGCGGTACAGTTGTGAGGCGGTCGAACTCACGGCCGCGATACAGCCAAACGCGAAGGCGACGACATACAGCCGCAGCGCGACGCCGCGACGCAAGCGCTCAGCCAGTCGATACTTTGGGACATCCACGAGCCGTTTCATGCCCGGCCCTTCACGGCCGGTGGAAGCAGCCGGCCTAAATTCTGTTGCTTGACCATTCTTCTCGCGAGACACACCGGGATGTTGCGGTTACGCCGGTTCAGGGTGCATCGCCACCCTTGAGTACCGGCTCCACGAAACGCACACCCCGTGCCGCGCGCTACGCACGAACCCGCTTATTCGGCAGCGAGTCCGTGTCTGACCGTATAAAGAATCAGTTCCGCATTGTTAGCAAGACCGAGCTTTTGCATGAGCCGCATCTTGTGCGTGCTGATGGTCTTCGCGCTCAGCGCGAGGGTCTCGGCAATCTCATTGATGCTTGTGCCTGCAGCCAGCATCTGCAGCACCTGAAATTCGCGGTCGGACAGAACCTCATGCGGCGGCGCATCGCCCGAGTGCGTCTCGAAGATAATCGCGTCGACCAGCTTCGGGTCGATAAAGCGGCCACCCGCAGCCAGCTTGCGAATCGCGGCAAGCAGCACGTCGGGGTCGCTGTCTTTCGTCACATAGCCGGTCGCACCGGCACGCAGAGCCCGCGATACGACCTGCGCCTCGTTGTGAATGCTCAGCACCAGCACCGGCAACACGGGTTGCTCGACGCGCACCCGCCGGATCAGATCGACGCCGCTAATGCCTGGCATCGTCATGTCCAGCAGCAGCAGGTCGACTTCGCAGATACGCAGCTTGTCGACCACTTCAGAGCCTTGCGCCGCTTCCCCGGTCACAACGATATCGTCGGTGGTAGCGATAATCTGTTTCAATCCCCCGCGCACAATCGCGTGGTCATCCGCAATCAATATTTTTATCATCAATGTGATCCGCCAGCCGGCGGAATATGTCCGGTCAGCTTGACCCTAACCCGAAATTGCGTGCACGAGTTCCCTGTTAGCCGCTCGCAGGCTGCGCTCCGGCAATGGTGTTTCCAGCAGAATTTCGTCTGTCCAGTCTGCCAGTTCGAACAGCGCCTGTTCCGCCTCGACGTCGATCGTTTCAAGGTGCGTCCTGCGGAGTTCCGATAGCGTCTTGTGGAGACGCCGGATTGTCGCGGGCCTGCTATCCATGAGCGGCCAGCAGTGCAGCAGATAAGTCAGCGCGGTCACGCTTCGACGCTGGCACCAGATATCGAACAGGCGCAGGCAAATCGCGTTGATACGCTCCACCGCATTTTCACGTTCGGACAGGCGAGGAATCATGGCCGCCACCACTGATTGATTTTCGATAACTGATACTAGGCGGTGGATCCGACCAGCGCAGTCAGGAAGCGTGGAAATTGAGCGACATGGACGCTGAACCGAGGGTAAGGAAATCCCGAGACGGCAAATCCCTACAAGAATTCCAGCAATGCCTGACGCGAAAATTCCTTTAGATCCGATCAATTGAAACCGTATACCTGTAGAGAACGGCCTGGATCAGCAAACGCCTTAAAGTCGAATGAAACGCTGCGGAATTCGAATTGATTTCTTACAGGAAATGAAGTGAACAAGTTCGTACACACCATCAGGTTCAAGATCATCGTGTCGCTTGGCGCATGCGTCGCCGTGAACGTCGCGGTCGGCTTGTCCGGCGCAAACGGACTGGCCAAACTGAACTCGAACATGAGTGATACCTTCGCCACCGCCGTGCTCCCGATCGCCCAGCTTTCGGATGTGCGCGCCTCGGTGCTGGATATCCGCGCCAAGCTTCGGCGCATGCAGGTAACCAGGTCGCCTGAAGATGTAGCGAAAAACACCTCGACCATCGATGCCGATCTGGCCATCATCGACAAGCAGTGGTCCACGTACTACCCTGCGTGCATATCCGGTGACAAGGAACGTGCGGTTGCAGACCAGATCGCGAGCGGCCTGAAGGACTTTCGGGCGCAGACCGATGAGGCAATTTCAGGTCTGAAGGCGGGCCACTTTGATGCTGCCGGCGACGTTATCAGCCGGAGCGGCGACCCCGCCGATGCGCTCGCCGGCCTGCTGAGGGATGACTCCCAGATCAACGTAGATGAAGCTAAGCAGTATTCCCTGGACGGAGAGTCGTTGTACAGAACATTGCTGTCGATCGCCATCGTCCTTGTTGGCATCGGTCTCGTCGTTGCTATCGGCGTTGCGGTTTATCTGATGCGCGTGATCTTGCGACCTCTGCGCAAAGCGATCGACGCAGCAAACCACATCGCCGACGGGCAATTGGACAACCGCATCGAGAGCGACTCGCGCGGCGAATTCGGTGAGCTTCTCGACGCGCTCGGCAAAATGGACCGGAATCTTAGCGACACGGTACGCGGAATCAAGGCATCCACCGAATCGGTCAGCGTGGCGGCGCGCGAAATAGCGAGCGGCAATACCGATCTTTCTTCCCGCACGGAAGAACAGGCGGCGTCGCTCGAAGAAACGGCGGCGAGCATGACTCAGTTGACCGAAACGGTAAAGCAGAACGCGGACAATGCACGCCAGGCGAACACCTTGGCGACCCGCGCCACGGACATGGCCGATACCGGCAACGACTCTGTGCAGACAATGGTCGGCACCATCGGTCAGATCAGTAGCAGCTCTACCAAGATATCCGAGATTACCGGGGTCATTGAAGGCATCGCGTTCCAGACCAACATCCTGGCGTTGAACGCAGCCGTCGAGGCTGCACGCGCCGGCGAACAGGGCCGGGGCTTTGCCGTGGTCGCCAGCGAAGTGCGTAGCCTGGCTCAACGCTCGGCCGCTGCAGCGAAGGAAATCAAGGAACTGATCAGCTCATCCGTCACGATGATTCAGGACGGTGCGAAGCAGGCGACCGAAGTCAGCACGACCATGGGACAGGTCAAGCAGGCGATCAAGCAGGTTTCAGACATTGTCGGCGAGATCACGGCCGCATCCGACGAGCAAAGCCGCGGCATCGAACAGGTGAATCAGGCTGTAGGCCAGATGGACGAAGTCACCCAGCAGAATGCAGCGCTCGTCGAACAGGCGGCGGCAGCGGCTCAATCGCTCGAAGAGCAGGCTAACAGGCTGAAGGATGCGGTGTCGGCATTCAAGCTCGCCGACACCGGAACATCCGCGCCAAGCAGGACGATTCCGCAAACAAGGCCTCGCCCGGCGCCTTCCCGCGTTGCCATCAAGCATCGCGCGACGCCCGCAAGATTGACGGATGATCGCCGCGCTACCGCAGATAAACGTCCGGACACGGCAGGCACCGCTACGGCGGATGCGGACTGGGCGACCTTCTGAACCGTTCTCTCAGGTTCTGGTATAGCCCTCGTAAAGCGCCAGAACCTTTAACGGCGTCGTGCGTTGCACGACGCCGCTTTTTTAACATCGATCGTGGTGCCAGACGAAAGGTCCGTGCGGGACTAGGCGCATCCCTGTTACCGCGCGGGCGGCTGCGGGTTGTTGGCCGGATTGGTATCGAACTTCACCACGCTCTCGATACCGCCATCGCCGACAAGGGTGTCGAGTTCCGCCTGCAGAGGATCGGCCCGCTCCTTGCTGTAGACCTCTTCCCCATCCACGTAGAGCGTGAAGGATCGCAGATAGCGGGCCTTCTTCTCAGGCTTTTCGATGGTCTCTTTGGTCCACTGATAGAGCGGATAATTTTCGACGCCGAGCTTTTCGGCCTCGCTCACGTAGTCAGCGAACGCGTCGAACTGGCATTTCAAGGACGCGTTGTGTTTGCGCAGAATATCGCCAAGCAGTGCGTACGATCGACTCGCGGGATCGCCGCGCAGGCTCGCAGCAAGCTCCGGGGAAACAGCGATTCTTAGCTGGAACTGCCAGGCATTTTCCATGGCCGGCATTTCAAAGATCGCTCTGCGCGAAGTTCAACTCCACTCCGTTGCCCGCCGGATCTTTAAAGAACAACTGTCGCTGCCCGGTCAACGGCACATCGTCTTGCCGATATGGGATCTTCAGTTCAGTCAGATGCGCTTCGAACGCGCGCAAGTCGCGGCAGGTGAAGGCGACGTGGTCGAACGTGTTGGTCACGTTGGGAGGACGGACTTCATCCGGGTCGGCTTCGGAAAGGTGCAGCACGGCCTCGTCGCCGATATAAAGCCAGTATCCAAAGTTCTGAAACGGCGGCCGGACGCCGGGTTGCAAACCGAGCACCTCGATATAAAAATTGCGCAGGGTATCGACTACCGCGCGGCTGGCCCGAAGGTTGTAGTGACTGAAGCCTAGAACGGACATGCTGTCTCCTCCCTGGCGAGCCGGTCGCAGCATGCACTGGCTTTTGCGCCATCCAAAACAGTAGATCGGAGACGAAACTCTATCACTGAGCGGCAACGGCCGTGAGAGCAGGACGGAAGAACTGCGGAATGGCTTGAGCTATTGACTGCGGGAGCGGGCAAAAGCAGGTGCGGACAAGGCAAGCGGAGAAACGAAGCATGGCGGCAAGTCATGCGGTGCGATGCCATCAAGCGCCAGACCAGCCGCTCGAGCGAGCGACCGGCTTGGGGAACGACTCAACTCAAACTCAGGCTTGCGGAGCAGCGTTGTCTGCGTCCGTGTCAGACGCCTGTTGCTCGCTGCCCTCGTCTTCCTTCTTGCCGACGAGCGACTCTAGCGCGCCAGCGCCTTTGAAGCCGGCGACCGCGGCGATGCCTTTTGTCAGCAGACCCGCATCCGGATCGACTTTTTCAGTTGCTTCCACTGCCGCAACTGCGCCTGCAATCTCACCTACTGTATCCAGAATACCCATGGCAATCACCGTATATGTTGAGGGTCGATATGAATTCGCCGATGGCAGTTCGCCTCACGCCACCCTCAACGACGATACCATCTCAGAATTGGCAAAGCTGTAAAACATTGTCAACTCCTGACGCGTCGGGCGCGGCGTTGCCGGATCATCGCAAACCGCTAAGCCCGTAGCATGCGTCAGATCAAATTGAGCCGATCGTTGAGCCGCATCGAGATTACATTTGCCATTCGGCGTGACACGTCACGCTAATCAAGCTCGGTCTTAAACAAAGCATTCAGCAAGTTCGATGCGGGCCGCTCGGCAAGCCGCGTGAGCGATTCGATCATCTCGACCTGGCAGTCCTGCAACGGAATCATTCTGATGCGGCGCGATTCGTTGAATTCCGCAGACGCGATCACGCCCACACCCATCCCCTGTGCGATCGCTTC
>NZ_JAMFSB010000265.1 GCF_026225065.1 Paraburkholderia sp.
AGGGTATTAATTCCCCCAGGCGAGATGATAGATAGCCGACAGCGTGAACGAGTTGTGCGTGGCGAATTGCGGATAGACGGCGTCGGGTGCGCCGAGCTGTTTCTTCGCGCACGCCACGTACGAGATGTCCGTGTAGATCTTGCGCGTATAGACCGGATAACCTTCGAGGCCATCGACTTGCGCGCGCTTGATTTCCGAATCCCAGTAGGCGCCTTTAACCAGCCGGACCATGATCCGATGCCGGCTGCGGCGCGCCAGATCGATCAAATAATCGATCACGAACGGGCAGCGCTTCTGATAAGCCTGCACCACGAAACCAATGCCGTTCCAACCCGCCAGTTCCGGATCGAAGCACAGCGCTTCGAGCAGATCGAGCGAGATTTCCAGCCGATCGGCTTCTTCCGCATCGATGTTCAGGCCGATGTCGTAACGGCGCGCGAGCAACGCCAGCGCTTTCACGCGCGGCAGCAGCTCGGTCATCGTGCGTTCCTGCTGCGAGCGCGAGTAACGCGGATGCAGCGCTGACAGCTTGATCGAAATGCCCGGGCCTTCATAAATGCCACGCGATCCGGCCGCCTTGCCGATCGCGTGAATCGCCTGTTCGTACGATGCGTAATAGCGAAGCGCGTCTTCTTCGGTCGTGGCCGCTTCGCCGAGCATGTCGTAGGAATAACGGAAACCACGCGCCTCGAACTTGCGGCTGTTCGCCAGCGCTTCTGAAATCGTCTCGCCCGTGACGAATTGCTCGCCCATCAGGCGCATGGCCATATCGACGCCCTTGCGGATCAACGGCTCGCCGCCGCGCCCAATCAACCGCGTCAACGCCGACGACAACCCCGCTTCGCTATTCGTCGTCACCAGCTTGCCGGTGATCATCAGACCCCACGTCGCCGCGTTCACGAACAGCGACGGCGCCTGGCCCATGTGCGAGCGCCAGTCGCCCTTGCTGATCTTGTCGCGGATCAGCGCGTCGCGCGTCGCGCGATCCGGAATGCGCAGCAAGGCTTCCGCGAGACACATCAGCGCAACGCCTTCCTGGCTCGACAGCGAAAACTCGTGGATCAGGCCTTCGACGCCGCCGCCCGTCTGTTTCTTGCGCAGCGCTTCGACGAGCTTCGTCGCCATCGCATTCGTCTCAGCGGCGACGCCAGTCGACAGCCGCGCCTGCCCGATCAAAAACGGCACGCATTCCGGCTCGGGACGCCGGTACGCGGCCGTGATCGCGGCGCGCAGCACGGATTGCGGTTGCACGTTCTGGGCGAAATCCAGGAAGGGATGCGGCGCGCCGTCTTCTTCCGATTCGGTGTGCACCGAGGATTCCAGCGCATCGGCCGAACCGATTGCACCGGACAGTTCAGGAGGCAACTGTCCATGTTCGATACGCTCGAGGTACGCGAAGATGGCTTGCTTGATGAGCCAGTGCGGGGTCCGCTCGAGCCGCGTAGCGGCGTCTCTCAGGCGGGTGCGCAGCAGATCGTCGACTTTAACGCCCAGGGTGGTGCTCGCCATATATCCGTCCTTGCCGGAATCGGGACCGGCGATAGCTTGAAAAGTGGCCGAATCG
>NZ_JAMFSB010000266.1 GCF_026225065.1 Paraburkholderia sp.
CGTGACATAGACGAGCCGCGCGTTGTCCGGAAGCTTGTGAACCATCAGGCCGTCCGCATCCACCGGCACGGCAACGACCTTCGCCCCGGCCGCCGCGAAGCAGGCACGTGCAGGCGGATAACCCGGATCTTCCAGCGCCGCCACGTCGCCTGGACGCAGCATGACGCGCCCCATCAGGTCGAGCGCGTGCTGCGCGCCTTGCGTGACGAGCACCTCATCCGCGTTGCACACGACTGCGCGGTTAAACCCGAGATAGCGCGAGATCGCGAGACGCAATTCCGGCTCTCCTGCCGCCTCGCGATAACTCCCGGGACTGCGCGACTGCGCTTGCACAGCGTGATTGATGCAGCGGCGCCAGACGTCGAACGGGAACAGCGATTTGTCCGTCATGCCGCCAATGAATTCGTGCGCCAGCACGAGCTTCGATGCTGGCAACGACAAGCCGGCAGGCATGTGCTCCCAGAGCGGTTGCGCGCGCGCTTTCGATCTGGCTTTCGTCTGTGCACGCGCCGGTTCAACCGCCCGAACGTACCCCGCGCGTTGCACGGGCAACCGCTGCAGACCTTCGGCAACGAACGTCCCTGCCCCTGTGCGCGCGCTCAGATAGCCCTCGGCAAGCAGCCGCTCGAACACATCAAGGGTTGTCTTGCGCGACACGCCGAGTTGCACTGCGAGATCGCGCGTGGACGGCAAACGCGTTCCGCCCGCCAAACGTCCTTCGACGATGCCCGTGCGCAATTGCCGGTAGATCTGTCCCGCCAGGTCGCGGCGTCCAACAACTACGATGTGGATGTCCATCGAAGTGGCTACCTGAGATAGTCGATAAATGGCTATTTTATACGACCAATTTAAGGCCTAAGCTGACGTTCGTAATCCGGTCTCGCGGACATTTTCAATCAGGAGAAAACCATGCAATCCCGTCTCGACTTCTACAAAGCGAGCCCCGCCGGCACCCGCGCCATGATGGCGCTGGAGAAGGTCGTCAGCGAATGCGGTCTCGAGAAACCGCTGATGGAACTGGTGCGATTGCGCGCCTCGCAGATCAACGGCTGCGCGTTCTGCGTCGACATGCATACCACCGATGCGCGCAAAGGCGGCGAAACGGAGCGGCGTCTGGCGTCCGTCGTCGTCTGGCGCGAAGCGCCGTTCTTCAGCGAACGCGAGCGCGCGGCGCTCGAATGGACGGAAGCGCTCACGCTGGTTGCCCAGACTCATGTGCCGGATGCAGTGTGGGACGCGGTAAGACCGCATTTCACCGATCAGGAACTGGCCGAGTTGACAATGCTGGTGGTCGCGATCAACGGCTGGAACCGGATCTCGGTCGGGTTTCGAAAGATTCCGGAATGAACGAAGCTGTAAAGCGCAGCGCCAGGAAACAGCCATAAAACAAGGCCGTAAACGGAACAGGGCGCGCCGCAAAGGCGCGCCCTGTTCCGTTTATCGAGCGGGAAACGGCATCCGTTCCCGTCTGACGCTTACTTCGCCGCGGCAGAAAGTTGCCCTTCAGCCTGCGCGTTCTCGCGCGCTTCGTTCGAGCTGCGATGATGCTCGCGTGACAGGCGGTTCATCAGCGGCAACAGCAGAACGGCCACCAGCGCACCGAGCGCCGCGAGCCAGCCGAGGCCCATGAAAAGCTTCGTGTAAAGCGGCAGTGACTGCAGCGGATCCAGATCGCCGGAAGGCATCTGCGCGAAGTTCGCCACCACGCTGCCCAGGTATTGCGACACGCCGCTCGCCACGAAGTACGCGCCCATCAGGAAGCCGCTCATACGCGCCGGCACGTAGCGCGCAATCATCGCGAGACCCAGGCCGCTCACCAGCAGTTCGCCGAGCGAATACAGCCCGTAGCCGCCCACCATGAACCACGAGGACACCCGGCCGTCCACCGCATAACGACCGCTCACCGCGTAGACGAAGAAACCCGCTGCGACAACCGCGAAGCCAATCGCATACTTCACCGCCACCGACACATCGTTGCCGCTCTTCGCCGCCC
>NZ_JAMFSB010000267.1 GCF_026225065.1 Paraburkholderia sp.
AGCGACAGCCACGAAGCCAGACGCTTCGCCTTGTCGCGCGACAGGATCGTGTCGCCATAGCCGTTTTCCAGCGCGTCGATCGCGACGGAAACGAAGTCGCCCGCCTGCACTTCTACCTCGCCCGCGTCGTTCAGGAACTCTTCGAGCGGGATGTAGGCTTCGGACTTGAGACCAGCGTTGACGACCACGAAGTTGTGGTCAACGCGCACGACTTCGGCGGAGATCACCTCGCCAGCGCGCATGTCTTGCTTGGTCAGCGACTCTTCGAACAGAGCCGCAAAAGATTCGGTATTCGGGGTAGAGGTTTGCAGGTCGGACATAAAAATCGAAAGTTGCATGGTTTTCGCGGTGCCCGGCTGACCGGATGGTCAAGCAATGACGGCTAGTGTGCGAATGCCAAGCGGGGTTAAGGGGTTAAAACACGCTCCACGCCTATACGGGGAGCACCTACACGACAACAGACTGCTTCTTGCATCTACTGCTTTACAACGAAATTCCTGAATGCATTTTCAAGCGGCGGGCAAAAGCGCCTGATACCACTGCACCACCTGATCGACCGCCTGGTCGACTGACAACGTGGAGGTATCGAGCAACTTCGCATCCGCTGCAGGCTTGAGTGGCGCGGCTACGCGCTGACTGTCGCGCGCGTCGCGTTCACGCAAATCCCGGAGCAAGTCATCTATATTAGCAGAAAAACCTTTTTGGATCAATTGCTTATGCCGGCGCGTAGCTCGGGCCTCAGCGCTGGCGGTCAGAAACACCTTGAGCGCGGCGTCCTGGAAGATCACGGTGCCCATATCGCGGCCGTCCGCAACCAGCCCCGGCTCCTTGCGAAAAGCCCGCTGACGGGCCACCAACGCGGCTCTCACAGGTGCGTGAACGGCGATTGCCGAGGCCCGTTTGCCGACTTCCTCGGCGCGAATCTCGCTTGAAACATCGACGCCGTCGAGCTGCGCGAGCCCCTCGCGGAACGTGATGTGGAGGTCGTCGATCAGTTTGGCAAGGGCGTCGGAGTCGTCCGCCGCGATGTTGTAGCGCTGACTAGCCAGCGCGGCGAGCCGGTACAGGGCGCCGCTATCCAGCAGGTGGAAGCCGAGATTGGCGGCGACCAGCGCGGCCACGGTGCCTTTGCCGGAGGCGGTCGGGCCGTCGATCGTAATAACGGGCGTCTGGTGAAAGGGACGGGTCGGTTTCATCGAAAAAGTCGCGCGTCAGGTCGATTCGGTCGAATCAAGGTTGGGCCAACGCTGTGAAGCGCTCGAAATAGTCCGGGACAGTCTTGGCGACGCACTTCGGATCGTTAATGCGCACCGGCACGCCGCCGAGACTCACCAGCGAGAAGCACATCGCCATGCGGTGGTCGTCGTAGGTGTCGATCGCAGCATTCGGCGTCAGTTGCTCCGGCGGCGTAACAGCGATGTAGTCTTCGCCCTCCACCACCTTGGCGCCGACCTTGCGCAGTTCGGTCGCCATGGCGGCCAGCCGGTCGGTTTCCTTGACGCGCCAGCTCGCGATGTTGCGCAGCGTGGTCGTGCCGTCGGCGAACAGCGCCGCGACGGCAATGGTCATGGCCGCATCCGGGATCAGGTTGCAATCCATGTCGATCGGTTCCAGCTTGCCGTGATCATGGCCGACACCGCGCACCTCGATCCAGTCGTCACCCATCGACACGTTCGCGCCCATGCGGATCAGCGCGTCGGCAAAGCCCACATCGCCCTGGATGCTGGCCCGCCCAACCCCTTCCACGCGCAGCGGGCCGCCGCCGAGCGCGCCCGCCGCGAGAAAATACGAGGCGGACGACGCATCGCCCTCCACCATGATCTTGCCCGGCGACTGATAGCGCTGCCCGGCCGGCACCGTGAACTGATGCCAGCCGTGACGCTCGACCTTGATGCCGAAGCGCTCCATCAGCTTGAGGGTGATCTCGATATAGGGCTTGGAGATCAGCTCGCCGTCCACCTGAACCACCGACACGCCGCTTTCCGTGCGCAGCAGCGGCAAGGTCATCAGCAGCCCGGTCAGGAACTGGCTCGACACGTCGCCGCGCACGCGGATCGGTGCCTCGACGGCGATCTGGCCTTCGCGAATCCGCAGCGGCGGAAAGCCTTCGTTGCCCTCATAGTCGATTCGGGCTCCGATCTGCCGCAAGCCGTCGACGAGGTCGCCAATCGGCCGCTCGTGCATCCGCGGCACGCCGTGGACGCGATAGCTGCCGCCGTTGACCGCCAGCGCCGCCGTCAGCGAGCGCACCGCTGTGCCGGCGTTGCCGAGAAACAGGTCGGCGGTCTTCGCGGTAAACGCGCCGCGCGTGCCCGTCACGACGCACTCGTCGCCTTCGCGCTTAAGCTTGACGCCGAGCTTCTCCAGCGCATCGAGCATCACGCGCGTGTCGTCGGAATCGAGCAGGTTGGTGATCGTCGTTTCGCCTTCGGCCAGCGCCGCAAGCAGCAACACGCGGTTCGAAATGCTCTTCGAGCCTGGCAAGCGAATCGTGCCGGACGCACGGGAAAACGGTCCGAGATCGAGGTATTCCATGATTGAGTCCAGTTCCGGTTATTTCGTGGCGTCGGGGGCAGCGGTTAGCGCCGCGCGCTGTTCCTGCCATTCGGTGCGCGCCTCGCGCGAGCGGGCGAACACAGCCTCGAGCGCGGCGCCGTCCGCCGCCTCGACGGCCGCGCGCAGCTGCGCGAGCACCGCCGTGTAGCCATCCAGTTCGTCGAGCAGCGCTGCGCGGTTCGCTACGCAGATGTCGCGCCACATTTCCGGGCTCGATGCTGCGATCCGCGTGAAATCGCGGAAGCCGCCCGCCGCGAAGGAAAATTTCAGCGCGGCGTCGGGCGAATTGAGAATCTGCTCGACCAACGCAAACGACAACAGATGCGGCAAATGGCTCACCGAGGCGAAGACGCGGTCGTGTTGCGCCGGCGTCATCGCATGCACCGCTGCGCCGGTCGCGCGCCACATGGCGGCGACGCGCTCCACCGTATCAGGCCGATTCTCCGGCAATGCACACAGGACCACGTTACGGCTAACGTACAGATCAGGCAAGGCGGCGTCCACTCCGCTCGACTCACGCCCGGCAATCGGATGGCCCGGCACGAATTGGCGACTCCTGTCACCCCGCGCGGCGCGCGCCGCGGCGACGACGTCGGACTTGGTGCTGCCCGCGTCGGTGACGATGGTGTCCGGGTCGAGAAACGGCGCGATCCGCTCGAGCAGCGGCTGGGTCTGCGCCACCGGCGCCGCCAGCAGCACGAGATCCGCGCCGGCCAGCGCGGCACTCAGCGCTGCGTCGTCGGATAGCGCGGCCGTGCCGTCGATCACGCCGAGTTCAAGCGCCCGCGCCGTCGATGCGGGCGAGCGCCCCACCCCAATCACGGTGCGCGCGCCTGCCACATCGCCACGCTCGCGCAGCGCGCGCGCAAGCGAGCCGCCGATCAGACCGACACCAAAAATCACCAGCTTGTTAAAAGAAAACCCGGCCACGTCGATCACAGAGAAAAGCGCGCCACAGCGTGAAACGCTGGCGCGCGGGTCAAAATCTGACGCTCGGCTATAACGCCTCGCGTCGCCACTCAGGCCGGCGCAAGCGTCTTTTCAAGCGCCTTGAGAAACGCTTCGTTTTCTTCCGGCAGGCCGATCGTGATACGCAGCCATTGCGGCAAACCGTAATTGCCAACGGGACGCACGATCACCCCCTGCTTCAACAACGCGAGGTTGACGCGATTGCCCGCTTCGTCGTCATTGCCGACGCGCACCAACACGAAGTTGCCCGACGACGGCACATACTCGAGGCCAAGCCTGTCGAATCCTTCCGTCAGACGACGATAGCCCTGAGCATTCAGCGCCGCGCTCTTTTCGAGGAACGCCGAGTCGTTCAAGGCTGCGATCGCCGCGGCTTGTGCCAGTGTGTTCACATTGAACGGCTGACGCAGACGGTTCAGCAAATCGGTCAGTTCCGGTTGCGCGATCGCGAAGCCGACGCGCAGACCCGCCAGGCCGTAGGCCTTCGAAAACGTACGCGACACCAGCAGATTCGGATAACGTCGCACCCAGGCGATTGAGTCGTAGCGCTTTTCCGGCGCCAGATATTCGGTGTACGCCTCGTCGAGCACCACCACGACATTGCGCGGCACTTTGGCGAGGAACGCCTCGAGCGCCGGGCCTTGGATGAACGTGCCGGTCGGGTTGTTCGGGTTAGCGACGAAGATCAGGCGAGTGTCGTCGGTGATCGCGGCCAGCATGGCGTCGAGGTCGTGGCCGTGCTTGACCGCCGGCACGACGATCGAGCGCGCGCCCAGACCCTGCGTAGCTAGCGCGTACACCGCGAACGAGTACTGCGCGTAGACGATCGACTGCCCCTTCTCGACAAACGCGTGCGCCGCGATTTCGAGGATGTCGTTGCTGCCGTTGCCGAGCGTGACCCAGTCAGCCGGCACGTCGTAACGGCCACTCAATGCCGCCTTCAGTTCGAACGCGTTCGCATCCGGATAGCGGCCCAGTTCGCTCGCGGCCTGCACGATCGCACGCTGCGCGGATTCCGGCATGCCCAGCGGATTCTCGTTCGACGCGAGCTTCACGATGTTCGCCTCATCGAGGCCAAACTCGCGGGCCACTTCCGAAATCGGCTTGCCGGCGATATAAGGCGCAATCGCACGCACATAGGAAGGACCGAAAGGGGTTGTCATGAGTATCTCCGGATCGACTATTTGACGTATTGAATTAGGTTCGGCGAGACGCGAGGTCTGGACATCAACGAGCTTGCGGGTACGAACCGAGAATCTTCAGGAATTCGGCCTTTTCGCCAAGCTCGGCAAGCGCTGCCGCCACCGGAGCATCGTCGCGATGACCTTCGACGTCGATGTAGAAGTAGTACTCCCACGTACCGACGCGCGCCGGCCTTGACTCGAAGCGCGTCATCGAGACGCCGTGACGGGCCAGCGGCTCCAGCAGCTTGACCATCGCTCCCGGCTGGTTCGCGACCGAGACGATCAGCGAGGTTCGATCGTTGCCGCTCACGCCGGTCGGTTCTTTGCCGATCATCACGAAGCGCGTGCGGTTGTGCGGATCGTCCTGGATCAGCGCATGCACGACCTGCAGGCCGTAGCGCGTTGCCGCGCGATCTCCGGCGATGGCCGCAACGCTCGGATCGCTGGCGGCAAGCCGCGCCCCTTCAGCGTTACTCGACACCGCCTGACGTTCCAGATGCGGCGCGTTCGACGCGAGCCAACCCTGGCATTGCGCGAGCGCCTGCGGATGCGCACACACACGCGTCACGCCGGTCAGCTCGCCGTTTAACGCCAGAAGATTGTGATGGATCGGCAAAGCGAGTTCGCCGCCGATCAGTAATTGTGTTTGCAACAGCAGGTCGAGCGTGCGCGACACTGCGCCTTCGGTCGAATTTTCGATCGGCACGACGCCGAATTCGGCGGCACCCGCTTCGACCGAGCGGAACACTTCGTCAATCGACGGACA
>NZ_JAMFSB010000030.1 GCF_026225065.1 Paraburkholderia sp.
GGTGGAACGGACGCCCGCTCTAGAAGAGATCGTGGTTGACGTTGCCGAAGGCCTGCTGAATTACCTGGACTTGGCCAACATCTTTTCGACGCTGGCGGTTCGCGCTCCGCAATCTGGGTCTGCATAGCATAAGAGCATGCGTCATGCGTGCTCACTCTTGCCGAATCGCGCCTTGAATACGAAAAAAGCCCAGCAAAAGCGCTGGGCCAAGCTACCAGACATTTGGCAGCGGAGGAGTCCGGGGAAATGACTTTTCAAACAGACCCGCATGGACACCTAACGCCGGCCTGTTTCATATTCGCGAGCCGTGTCAAACCGACTCTATCTCATGCAACCGCCCGATTAATGCGCAACGTAGACCGGCGGCGAGTACGGGCTGACCGTTACTTCAGCACGTTGACCCGATTGCGACGTACCGCTGGCGCTCGGACCATAACCAGTCTTTTCAGCCTGCGCCGTGCCGTTTTGAGCGGCGACCTTTGCTTCAGCGGCCTGGATATCTTCCGGATAGTACGGATCGCGCCCACGAGCGGGCGAATAACCTGCCTGCTCGACTTGCACCAGTTCGGCACGCACCTGTGCGCGGGTCACCGGTTGATTGTTCGACTGGGCAAACGAAGCTACGGGTGCAACGAGAACAGCAGCAATAACAACAACTTGAATAAGGGACTTCATGATCTGTTACCTCCGAAATTTATTTATGGACTGCGTGTAGCAAGTTCTTTAAGCCGGTGCGGCGGTATTAGTGATGGCTGAAGATTACCGAGCTTGCACCGGTGGAAGGTTCACGCGAACCCGATTGTGAAGTTTGCTCAGCAACGCCACCGTACGAGGTGTTGTCATTCGCGTTGGCACGTTCAGCTGCAACGGTTTGTGCGCTTTGGCCTTGTTGCGAAGCAGGCGCGCCAACAGTCGGACGGTAGAACGGTGACGGGCCGTAGCCGCTCGCAAATGCGGGGGCAGCCAAGGTAGCGGAAGCAGCAACCAGCAGAGCAGCAATGATCTTGGTCTTCATGATGGGACTCCATTAACGTTTTAATTTCAGTTCAGGATGGCGTTGCGACCGGGGCGGTGACCTGTGTCTGCAACGTCGATGGAGGCAGTGTATACCCCGACTATCGAATCTTTGTATCGATAGTTCGAAATGACTGTTTTGAATCGGCCGATAATCCCGTGTGGCCCGTCAGACAAGGCGGAGCGAGGGGGATGAAGGGAAGGGGCGCGGCGCCAGGCGCCCCGTTTACTACGCCACGACGATGTTCGTTCCCAATTGATGAAGCAAGTCGCGCAAGGCTTCGGCCTGCGCCATGCGCGCATCGCCGCGCAGATGAATCTGCACGGCATGACCGGCAATCCCGTCAACTGGATGCGCCAGCCACAATTCGACCGCCAGGCCGAGCCCATCGGGCTGATTGATGGCCACCGGCTCGATGACCCGCGGCTTGAACGAGGCACGCTCAGACATGGCAACACTCCTCTTATCTGAATGGGGAGCCTCGATGCTAGTCAGCGTCGCGGGCATCGACAAACGACAAATACGCGTTTGCAAATCACGGCGCCGCTTCGAAGAAAAACCGCATTCGTCAGGACCGCCCGCGCTGAACGTCCCATTTCGTCGCGCACCTCGTCCGTCGCTCCTCGTCCCGTTTCGCTCCGGGCCGGCGCCACTTCGCGACACCCCTTGCCGCTTCGTCGCAGACCGGTGGCACTGCGTGGACGCTGCGCTCAGCATACGCATCACAGTAGCCAGACAGGTTCGTTGCGACGACTCCGACCGGGCAGCCTGGACAAACGGCAACCTGCCGTCCCGAACCCAAAAGGAATAGAGATGAAAGCGAAACTCATCGTGGCTTTCGCTGTGACAGCGCTTCAGCTTCAAATGGCGCAGGCGCAGACTAGTGTCGGTAACTTTATAACCGGTGGGGCCAAGGTCGATGCCATCGAGCACAATGCTGCGGCGCAAGCGGTTCCGAAACCGGAGCATGTCCTGATTCGCGACTTTGCGGTGCGGCCCGATGACATTACGCTGGACCAGTCTATCGCGGGGCGCTTGCGCCGGAAGAGGTTAGCGCTCCGGGGTTCCGACGAAGATTCGTCGCCCGAAGTACTCGTACAACGTGTTCAAGCGTCGTTTTTCAAGGGGTTTTCGGGTGAACTGGCGAACGTCCACGTTGCTCCAGCAAAGGCTGACGGTACAGCGCCCGGGAGTAACGCCTCGAATCTGGTGGTCGACGGGGCGTTCACCGCGATCGACGAGGGCAACAAGAGCAAGCGCGTGATGATCGGCTTCGGCAGCGGCTCAAGTCATGTGAAGACGCGAGTGACGGTTTCGTCGATTACCGCGGGGCGCTCGACCGTTTTGCTGTCCTTCGAACTGGATTCTCAAGGCAGCAAGACGCCTGGCGCGCTCGTGCCGATTGGTGGAGGGTCGCTGGCGGTGGGTACGGGTGTGGGGGTGGCAACGGACGGCGGATCGACAGTCGAGGCCGATGCCTCGCGGATGGGAAAACTGGCGGCAAAGCAGATTGAAACCTTGATGCGCGAACGAAACTGGCTGGCGAGTCCTGCCGTCGATGCTGTGAGTCCCGCGCAGAGCATCGGCGCAGCGGGTTGAATCAGCAGTACGAAACACTGCAAAAGCCCGGACCACAGAAACCTTCGGGGTCGCTGCGCCCAGGCTCACGCGCTTCTGTACCGTGGGCCTTGTCGATTCTCGCTGGCAGAACACAGATGTCAACGTGAACGACAAAGTCCAACCGTTCAACTTACCGAGGGCTCACCTTCACCCGGTTTCTTGCCGGGGTGGTCGGCCGGTGACTGTTTCCGTGCCTCATCATCGCGTTCGGGCAATTTGCTCTTCTCGTTGTCGCTGTGACCCGCGGGTTGCGGATGCTTGAGATCCGCCGCTTTAGTCTCGTTGGGCTGCTTGGTCTCTTTGGTTTCGCTCATCATCGGCTCCTCGAGTATAGATACCCAAGGAGTAGCAAAGCCCGGTCCTGCCTCCACGATTCGCCACGCATCGAGCCGAAACAGGGGCGGTACAGACACGTTTCCGCAGAGTCGTATAGAGTAATAAATCAGCCGGAGTTGAACGCAGTGCCGTCCTCACTTTCAAGGGGCTGTTATCCAGATGAAATACAAGGACTATTACGCCACCCTGGAGGTGGAGCGCAGCGCGACCCAGGACGAGATCAAGCGCGCCTACCGTAAGCTTGCCCGTAAATATCATCCGGACGTCAGCAAACAGGCCGATGGCGAGGAGCGCTTCAAGGAAGTCGGCGAGGCGTATGAGGTGCTCAAGGATCCGGAGAAACGGGCGGCCTATGACCGGATGGGCAGCGAGTGGCAGAACGGCCAGGAATTCCAGCCGCCGCCGAATTGGGATGAAGGGTTCGAGTTCCGCGGGGCGGGCAGTCAAAGGGGTGGCCAGGCGGGCGACGAAGCGGGCTATCAGGCGGGCGGCGAGGCCAATCTCGACGATTTCTTCGAAGCCATGTTTGGCCGCACGCGCGGTGCGCATCAACGGCAGGGGGCGGCAGCCGCGATGGGTGGCCAGGATCATCATGCGAAAGTGCTGATCGATCTCGAAGAGGCCTACCACGGGGCGCAGCGCGGCATCACGCTGCAGATGCCGGTGGTCGATCCGCAAGGCCACGTCACGCTGGAGTCGCGCACGCTGAATGTCACCATTCCCAAGGGCATTCGTGCTGGCCAGCATTTGCGGCTGGCCGGGCAGGGCAGTCCCGGGATAGGCGGGGGACCGCCGGGTGACCTGTACCTGGAGATCGCATTTCGTGAACATCCGCGGTTTCGCGTCGATGGCCGCGACGTCTCGCTCGACCTGCCGGTCGCGCCCTGGGAAGCGGCGCTTGGCGCACAGATCACTGTGCCGACACCCGACGGTTCCGTCGAAATGACGGTGCCCAAGGGTTCGCAAGGAGGACGGCGCCTGCGGCTCAAGGGTAAAGGCATCCCAGGGAGCCAGCCCGGCGATCTGTACGTGGTCCTGAACATCGTCTTGCCGCCAGCCGATACTGAACGTGCCGCAGCCGCCTACGACGTGATGCGGCAGGCGTTCAACTTCGACCCTCGCGCGCATTTTTATGGATGATCGCTCATCATGAAAGAGTCCGTGACGACCTATCTGGAAGGTCAGATTGTGAACGAAGAGATAGAGTTCACGCTCGTCGAGTTGTGCCGCGTGAGCGGTGCCTCGCAAGACGAGGTGACGCTGTGGGTCGCAGAAGGCGCGTTCGAGCCGCAAGGCGCGCGGCCCGAAGAATGGCGCTTTAGCGGCGCGGCGTTGCGCCGCGTGCGCACAGCCCACCGCCTCGCGCACGATCTCGAGATCAATCCGCCGGGCATCGCGCTCGTGCTCGATCTGCTCGACGAAATCGATTCGTTGCGGGTGCATCCAAGGCGCACCCGGAGCGGCTAAAGCGGTGTTCGTCCATTGATGCCACACTGCTCCGCGCCCGCCGGCGCGGATTTGACAATTACCCCGCCGAGCCGCCATAGACAAGGCATAGCGGCCCGCCGTACAAACTCGCAAAAGGGCCCTATCTCTGGCTCTTTTCCGCGAATCAAAATCCCGTACTCCCCACAATAATTGCCCCTATATGATGCCGTGAATGTCAACTCGCGCTCCTTCGCGCGACAACTACATACGGGGAGAACCAATGAAAACCAGCGTGCTTTGCGCGGCAGCCGCCATGACGGCACTCGCCGCCGGCATACCCGCACACGCCGAACTCGGCAGCGCACCCACCTGGCCGGCCAGCAGTTCGGGCCAGGCGACTCGTCTGGTCCAGCACGTCAGCTCGGCAGCGGTGCCGTATACCGTCAACGAAACCACGCTGACCAGCGGAACGGTAGTGCGCGAATACGTCGGACAAGGCGGCACCGTGTTCGCCGTCGTCTGGCATGGACCGCAGATGGCGCCGCTCAACAGCTTGCTCGGCAGCTACTTTCCGACCTATCTGCAGGGTGCGAGCGCCGCGCGCGCGGCTCAGGGCGGGGGGCATGGACCGGCCACCGTGCAGGCGCCCGGCCTGATGGTGCAATCCGGTGGACATATGGGCAATTTCACGGGCCGGGCCTATCTGCCTGCGGCACTCCCACAAGGCACCAGTCCTGACGACCTGCAATGAACACGACAAACATGAAGCAAATCATGGCCCGCGCGTTCGTCGCGGCGCTTCTGGCTGGCCTTGCCGCTTGCGGCGGCGGTGGCGGCTCGTCGTCGACCTCGGCGACGGGCAATACGACCAGCAATTCAACGACGACCACCCCCGCGACAAGCACGACGGCCACGACCAACACCGTCAGCTCGGCGACGCCGACCGCGACGCCAACCGCGAGCACGGCTGCCAATACGGTCCCCGTAGTCGTTTCGTTCACGCAGTTCAATCGGGCGAATTCTCCGCTCGCCAGCGTCACGATCTGCACCGCGGGCACTGGCGCGACCGCTAACTGCTCGACGATCGACAACGTGCTGGTGGACACCGAATCGTTCGGCTTGCGTCTGTTTGCGTCGGCGATTCCGTCGAGCACGCTCAACACGCTGAATGCGCAAACCCGGACTTCGACGGGCGCCACCATTGCCGAATGCGCGTTGTTCGGTAGCGGCTACACATGGGGCACCGTGCGCAATGCCGACCTCAAGATGTCTGGCGAAGTGGCCCAGAACGTGCCTATTCAGGTGGTGTCCGATTCGACGCTTACGGCTGGCGCGCCGAGCGCTTGCCAACAGCAGCCGGCTCTTGCCCAACCCACGGATCTGGGGGCGAACGGCATTCTCGGGATCGGTGTGGCCCCGCAGGACTGCGGTGGCCAATGTGTAAGCAATAGCCCAGCGGGCACCTACTATGCCTGCAGCGGCACTAGCTGCAGTGTAGCCAACGAGTCGCTCGGGCAACAGGTGGGCAATCCGGTGCAGTTCTTCGCGACCGATAACAATGGCGTGGTGCTGGAAATGCCGGCAGTCGGTGCGACGGGGGCGTCGTCGGCCACTGGCACGCTGGTCTTCGGCATCGATACGCAGTCCAACAACACCTTGGCGGGAAGCGCCGCGACTGTGCTGGGCACCGATCTGTCCGGAGACTTTACCGCGACATACAACGGCGTCACCTATACCAGCAACGCCTTCTTCGACTCGGGCTCGAGCGTCCTGTTTTTCGAGGACTCCAGCATTGGCACCAGCGCGCTCAAGTACTACATCCCGAGCACGACACTATCGCGTTCCGTCTCGATCGCCGGGACCAATCTCGTGACTGCGACCATCGATTTCAACGTGGCTAATGCGAACACGCTATTTGCTACGGGGAACTATGCATTCAACAACATGGGCGCTTATATGACCAGCGTCTTCGACATGGGCATGCCATTCTTCTACGGGCGCCATGTCTACTACGGGATCACGGGCGCGGCGTCGGCCGGTGGCGGCACGGGACCGTACGTCGCCTTCACGTCGAGTTGATCAAACCAGGCGCGTCGCGTTGCCTCGCGCGCCGCTCAATTCATCGCGAGCGCGTCCGCAAGCCTGGCTTGTGGGCGCGCCACGTGATAGCCCTGCACGTAGACCTTCGGGCGTTGCCTGAGCCAGCGTAACTGCGCCTCGCTTTCCACGCCTTCTACGACCACCCGCATCTCGAGCTTGTCGAGCATGTCGAGCAAGCCAGTCATCACCACACAGTCACGCGGCGATGCCGGCACGCGGGTCAGAAACCCACGCGCCAGTTTGACCGTGTCGATCTGCACGGTGCCCAGCATGGCGAGCGGCGAATAACCCGAACCAAAGTCGTTGAGCGCGAGGCGCACGCCGAGTTGCCGCAACGAGCGCGTGAATTCCTGCGTGGACAAGAGTGTCGACGCGTCTTCGGTAGCCACCAGTTCGAGCTCCAGGAGCGTGGGATCGATGCCGTGACGCTGGGTTGTCGCGCGCACCGTGCTGCCCAGCGTCGCATCAAGCAATTGCGACGGCTGGATATTGATGGCGGCTGCCGGCAACGCCTGGCCGGTCCGTCGCATCTCGGCCAGTTGCAGGCACACCGATTCCAGCATGAATTCGCTGACCTCGCGCGCGGTGTCCCTGTCTTCGAAGGCCGATACGAAGCATTCGGGCAGGAGCAGGCCATACTCGGGATGCTGCCAGCGCAGCAGGCATTCGACATTGAGCAGCTTGAGGCTCTGGGCGTGCACAACAGGCTGGAACGCGACGCCGAACTCGCCCGCCCGCAGGCCTCGGCGAATCCGTTGCGCAAGCTTTTCTTCGGAGCCCGAGCGCGCCGCTTCGTTCGCGGCGCCTTGGCCCGTCAGCGATAACGCGGCACTTCCGATGCGGTCCACAAGGCATTCCTTTCTATAAAGTGAGCGGCAAGCTCGGATCAGCCCTCAAGGTTTGTATGGGCAATTTCCTGAAGAGCTTAGGCGAATGGCTCGCCTGTGTGTCAGTTAATTGCCCGGCAAGGAGCGGTCCGACACAGAGCGTACTGGTGTGATTCGCGTGCTGCGAACTGAATGCCCGGCGCATTGCCCGGGCGCGGTAGCGCTTTGACGGAGTCAAGCATAAACCCGGTTGTTTCGGAAAATTGTCAAGAATCGACAGGCTGCGGGGTTTAAAGTTTAAATGATGTTAAATCTCAGGGTTTGATCTGTGAAAACACACAGAAAATATAGAGGCAGCGTATGGATGGTTTGTCTGATTTAAGAGATTGCGACATTAATTCAATGAGCGTTCTGCCATTTTGTTTTCAATGTCGGTAGTGACGAGACCTGTTTGGCAGGATTTTTTATATTTGTACGATGATTATAAAATCAAGCCAGACAGAATGACCGTATAAGGCTAACTTGGCGGGGCTTTGGTTGGCTTCGACGCAAGGCTAAATAGTATGGCTAATGCGATTTAAGGCCCGGTTTGTCTGTTAGCCTTATCGTATGGGGCTGTGGGCTGAGCTGTCCAGCTCGCACCACACCCCAGGAAGCGGAAACAATCTAACCGCTATTCCCGAGTTGACTGGTTTTTGAAAATCAGAAAATAGGTCCCCGCGAGTCGTATTGACAATTTTTAACGAATGACTGTGCTTGAATTTGCATTGCTTGTCATTCGTTGAATGCCGAAGCTCATAGAATCCGCTCATCCCAATTTTTATGCGCGTCGGGAATCGGTTTTTGAGCTCGGATGATTTTGTCTGGTAAATGCCGGACGGTCCGGATAGTGTCGCGCGTTACCTGAGAGAGATTTTCGATAATGAACAGGTTATACAGAAGCATTTGGAATGAGGCACTCGGTGCGTGGGTAGCGGCATCGGAAATCTCATCCGCGCGCGGCAAGCCGAATAAATCGTCTGTGACCAAGGCGATTGCTGTGGTGGTTCTGACCGCGAGTGCCGGCGTAAGCGTCGCTCAGGCGCAGTATGCCGCCGGGAACGGCACGGCGACGGGCGTACAGTCGATTGCAATGGGCGGATCGAGCGGCAGCACGACGACCGCATCCGGCGCCACGTCCATTGCGATCGGCGCCAACGCGATTGCGACGGGCAACTATTCGCAGGCTTTCGGGCAGGCAACCACCGCGACTGGCGCAAGCGCGATTGCGATGGGCTCCGGTGCCAAGGCGACGAATACGGGTTCCACAGCTGTTGGCAACGACACGACGGCGTCGGGCTTGAGTTCGGTCGCGATTGGCGGCGGGAACAGCAGCGGCACCGGCGGCTCTGCGGCGCTCGCGACCAATTCCGTCACGATTGGCCGCTCTTCGGTGGCGCAGGCGGCGGCAACGTCGGGCGTGGCGATCGGCTATGCCGCAACGACCTCGGCTGCGGGCGGCGTAGCGCTAGGGCAGTCCGCGACGGCGGCGGGAGCATCGTCGGTCGCTTTGGGGCAGAGCGCAGTTGGATCCGCGACCCAGGCGACCGCGGTCGGCTACAGCGCGAATGCAGCGCAGCAGGCGGTGGCGATCGGTAACGGCGCGAGCGCGACGGCCACGTTTTCGGCGGCAATAGGCGGTAATGGTACAGTTGCCAATGCTTCGCAGGCCTCAGCATTTGGCGATGCGGCGACGGCTTCGGGCGTGGCTGCCACGGCGCTCGGCACATTCGCTACGGCAAGCGCCGCGAGTGCGACGGCAATCGGCACGACCTCGACCGCAACGGGCACCGGCGCGACGGCGATCGGGACGTATGCCACTGCGAGCAGCAACAATTCAACCGCGATCGGCGACGGCGCGACGGCAAGTGGCACGTCGTCGGCTGCGATCGGCTATAACTCGATCGCCGCTGGCAACGGTTCGCTCGCGCTCGGCACGGGCAGCAGCGCCAGCTACGCGAACAGCGTGGCGATTGGCGCGGGCAGTGTGACCGGGACGGCCGCACCGACTGGCACGGGATATCTGACGGGCACGGCGGCGCCGCTTTCCGAGGTATCGGTGGGCAGCGCCAGCGCATTGCGGCGGATCACCAACGTGGCAGACGGCTCCGCGCCGCAAGACGCGGTCACGGTGTCGCAGTTGAGCACCGGCATGAGCACCACGGCGAGCAATATCTCGAGCTTGTCGACCTCGACGTCGACCGGCTTGAGCACGGCGGCGAGCGGTCTCGCTTCGTTGTCCACTTCGACATCCACGGGCATCAGCACGGCGCAAAGCGGCGTGACTTCGCTGTCGACGGGGTTGAGCACCACCAACAGCAGCGTGACAGCACTGTCGACGTCGACCTCGACGGGGCTGAGCACGGCGGTGAGCCGTGACGCCAGTCTGTCGACGGGGTTGATCACCACGAACAGCAATGTGACGGCACTGTCGACGTCGACCTCGACGGGCATCAGCACCGCGCAGAGCGGCGTGGGTTCGCTGTCGACTGGCTTGAGCTCGACGAATAGCAACGTGGCTTCGCTGTCGACCGGCTTGAGCTCTACGACGAGCAATGTGGGCTCGCTCTCCACCGGCTTGAGCACCACGAACAGCAACGTGACGGCATTGTCGACCTCGACGTCGACGGGGTTGAGCACCGCGGTTAGCCGCGATACCAGTTTGTCGACGGGTCTGAGCACGACCAACAGCAACGTGGCCTCGCTCTCGACCGGGCTGAGCACATCGACGAGCAATATCAGTTCCCTGTCGACGGGTCTCAACACCACCAACAGCAATGTGACCTCGCTGTCGACCTCGACCTCGACCGGTCTCGCGACCGCAAACAGCGGTATCGCCAGCCTGTCGACCGGCGTGAGCACTGTCCAAACCAACGTCAACGCCCTGGGCACGAGCACGGCTTCGGCATTGGGCGGTGGGGCCGCCTATAACCCGTCGACCGGTGCGATCAGCGCACCGTCCTACACGACGTATAACGCAAACGGGACGACCAGCACGGTCAATAACGTCGGTGCCGCGCTGAACAATATCGACGGCCAGGGCATCAAGTATTTCCACGCCAACTCGACGCTAGCGGACTCGCAGGCGCTCGGAACGAATAGCGTCGCAATTGGACCGGCCGCCGTGGCCAATCATCCTGGCGATGTCGCACTGGGCTACGGTTCGGTGACGGCGGCGGCGAATCCCACCAGCAGCGCGACGGTCGGGGCGACGACCTTCAGTGGCTTTGCCGGCGCTACGCCGACGAGCGTCGTGAGTGTCGGCGCGTCCGGTTCGGAGCGGCAGATCACGAACGTGGCGGCGGGCCGGATCACGGCAACCAGCACCGATGCGGTGAACGGGAGCCAGCTGTATTCGGTGGCGAGCCAGGTCAATACGGTGGGGACTACGGTGAGCTCGCTGTCGACGGGGTTGAGTACGGCCAACAGCAACGTGGCTTCGCTGTCGACCTCGACTTCGACGGGCATCAGCACGGCGCAAAGCGGTGTGGGTTCGCTGTCCACCGGTCTGAGCACCACAAACAGCAACGTAACGTCGCTGTCAACGGGCCTGAGCACGACCAACAGCAGTGTGGCGTCGCTGTCGACTTCGACGTCCACGGGCATCAGCACAGCGCAAAGTGGGGTGACTTCGCTGTCCACGGGCCTGAGCACGACGAACAGCAGCGTGACTTCGCTGTCGACCTCGACTTCGACAGGCATCAGCACGGCGCAGAGTGGCGTGACCTCGCTGTCCACTGGGCTGAGCACCACAAACAGCAGCGTGGCCTCGCTGTCGACCTCGACATCGACGGGCATCAGCACGGCACAAAGCGGAGTGACCTCGCTTTCAACGGGTCTGTCCACCACCAACAGCAACGTGGCATCGTTGTCGACCGGCGTCGGTTCGCTGTCTACGGGGCTGAGCACGACCAACAGCACAGTGGCCGGCCTCTCAACTTCGACTTCGACAGGGCTGAGTTCCTTGTCCACTGGTCTGAGCACGACCAACAGCAGCGTCGCTTCGCTGTCGAGCTCGACGTCAACTGGCATCAGCTCGCTGTCCACAGGCGTGACCTCGCTGTCGACTGGCCTCAGTACAACTAACAGTGCCGTGGCGAGCCTCTCGACCTCAACCTCGACCGGCATCAACTCCCTGTCGACCGGTCTCTCCACGACCAACAGCAACGTAGCCTCGCTGTCGACGGGCGTAGCGAACTCGGTCCAGTACGATGACGCGAGCCACACCAAGGTCACGCTAGGTGGCGTCGGCTCGACCGCGCCGGTGACGCTGACCAACGTTGCCGCCGGCGTGAACCCGACCGACGCAGTGAACTACGGTCAGTTGAGTTCGCTGTCCACCACGACCTCGACGAGCATCAATTCGCTGTCGACGGGCGTGAGCACGGCGCAGAGTGGCGTTGCCTCGTTGTCCACCGGTCTCACCACGACCAACAGCAATGTCGCGTCGCTGTCTACCGGACTCACTACGACGAACAGCAACGTCACTTCGCTGTCGACAGGCCTGAACACGACCAACAGCAACGTGGCGTCCCTGTCTACAGGCCTCACTACAACCAACAGCAATGTTGCATCGTTGTCGACGGGCCTGAATACGACCAACAGCAATGTCGCCTCGTTGTCCACTGGCCTCACGACTGCCACCAGTAGCGTCACCGCGCTGTCGACCGGCATCCAGAACGGCACCGTGGGTCTCGTGCAGCAGGTAGGCGGCGCGCCGGGCAACGGCGCCATCACAGTGGGCGCCGGCACGGGCGGCACCAGCGTCGACTTCACTGGTACCGCGGGCGCACGCCAGCTCAGCGGTGTCGCCGCCGGCACCGCGCCGACCGATGCGGTGAACGTTAGCCAGTTGCAGGCCGTGTCCGCGGTGGCAAGCGACGCCGTGCTGTACGACAGCGCCTCGCATACGAGCGTGACGCTCGGCGGCGTCGGTGCCACCTCTGCGGTCGCGCTGACCAATATCGCAGCAGGCGCCATTACCGCTACCAGCACCGACGCGGTCAACGGCAGCCAGCTGTTTGCGCTGGAAACGCAAATCGGCACGCTCGGCGGCCAGGTCACGCAGATCTCGCAAACCTCGTCAACGGGCGGTTCGTCGTCGAATTCGAAGTACGTAGCCGTGAATTCGACGGGCAGTGCAGCAAGCGCCACGGGCACGGAGTCGGTTGCGATTGGCGGCAATTCGACCGCGAGCTCGAACAACAGCGTCGCGGTGGGTTCGGGCTCCCAGGCAACCGGGTCCGGCTCGTCCGCGGTGGGCGCCAACGCGGTAGCGTCAGCGCCGAATTCGGTGGCGATCGGCGCGGGCTCGGTGGCAAGCGAGGCGAACTCGGTATCGGTGGGCTCGCCGGGCAATGAGCGCACCATCACCAAC
>NZ_JAMFSB010000268.1 GCF_026225065.1 Paraburkholderia sp.
CTATGCCAAGGAAGTGCACGCCAACATCAAGGAAGGCGCGGCGCTTGCTTTCGCACACGGCTTTAACGTGCATTACGGCCAGGTGATCCCGCGTGCGGATCTGGACGTCATCATGATCGCGCCGAAGGCGCCGGGCCACACGGTGCGCAGCACCTACTCGCAAGGTGGCGGCGTGCCCCACCTGATCGCTGTCGCGCAAAACAAGTCGGGCGCAGCACGTGACATCGCGCTGTCGTACGCAGCAGCGAATGGTGGCGGCCGTGCCGGCGTCATCGAAACCAACTTCCGCGAAGAAACCGAAACCGACCTGTTCGGCGAACAGGCGGTTCTGTGCGGCGGTACGGTCGACCTGATCAAGGCTGGCTTCGAAACGCTGGTGGAAGCGGGCTACGCGCCGGAAATGGCGTACTTCGAATGCCTGCACGAACTGAAGCTGATCGTCGACCTGATCTATGAAGGCGGCATCGCCAACATGAACTACTCGATCTCGAACAACGCCGAATACGGCGAGTACGTGACGGGTCCGAAGATCGTGACGGCTGAAACGAAGAAGGCGATGAAGCAGGTGCTGACCGACATTCAGACGGGCGAATATGCCAAGAGCTTCATCATCGAAAACAAGGCTGGCGCACCGACGCTGCAATCGCGCCGCCGTCTGACGGCTGAACACCAGATCGAAACGGTCGGTGCGAAGCTGCGTTCGATGATGCCGTGGATCGCTGCAAACAAGCTGGTCGACCAGTCGAAGAACTAGGCTAGCTGTCGTTCCTGACTGGCGCGGCGCACTTGCGCGAGGCGCCGGCCATGCAAAAAGCCGTCCAAGGGTGCTGAACCCTGGGCGGCTTTTGCTATCCTACGGTTTTACAAAAATACAGAAGCCAATCCATGAATTACCCTCATCCGATCATCGCGCGCGAAGGCTGGCCATTTATTGCCATCGCGGCCGTCGTTGCGTTGTTGATCCAAGCCTTCGCGGGATTCGGCTTTGCCTGGCTGTTCTGGCTGCTGCTCATCTTCGTCGTGCAGTTCTTCCGCGATCCGGCTCGTCCCATCCCCACGCAACCCAACGCCGTGCTGTGCCCGGCCGACGGCCGCATCGTTGCCGTCGAAACGACGCACGATCCGTATGCGAACCGCGAAGCGCTGAAAATCAGCGTGTTCATGAACGTGTTCAATGTCCACTCGCAACGCTCGCCGGTGGACGGTGCGATTTCGAAGGTCGAATATTTCCCGGGTGCGTACCTGAACGCCGCGGTGGACAAGGCTTCGACCGAAAACGAGCGCAACGCGCTGGTGATCCAGACGGCCAGCGGCCATACCGTGACCTCGGTGCAGATTGCGGGTCTTATCGCCCGCCGCATTCTTTGCTATGTGCGCTCCGGCGAGCCGCTCACGCGCGGTCAGCGTTACGGGTTTATCCGCTTCGGCTCGCGTGTCGACGTGTATCTGCCGGTGGGCAGCCGTCCGCGTGTGTCGATTGGCGAGAAGGTTTCGGCATCGTCGACCATTCTTGCCGAACTCGAACTATAAAGCGGCATAAGGGAGGTTTTTCCGATGGCCGCATTCAAGCGTCGTCCCCGTAGCACGGCTGCAGCGCAGCCGCGGCCGTTTCGCCGCAACAAGCCGATGGTGCAGGACGCGGTGCCGATCGACAGCCGCCGCGCGGCGCGCCAGCAGTTTCTGAGAAAGCGCGGCATTTACCTGCTGCCCAATGCGTTCACTACAGCGGCGCTGTTCTGCGGCTTCTTCGCAGTCGTGCAGGCCATGAACGTGCGCTTTGAAGTGGCTGCGATTGCGATTTTCGTCGCCATGGTGCTCGACGGCATGGACGGCCGGGTCGCACGGATGACGCATACGCAAAGCGCATTCGGCGAACAGTTCGATAGCCTCTCGGATATGGTGTCGTTCGGCGTGGCGCCGGCGCTCGTCATGTACGAGTGGGTGCTGAAGGACCTGGGCCGCTGGGGCTGGCTTGCGGCGTTCGTCTACTGCTCGGGCGCGGCGCTGCGCCTGGCGCGGTTCAACACCAATATCGGCGTGGTCGACAAGCGCTTCTTCCAGGGCATGCCGAGTCCGGCGGCGGCGGCGCTGATTGCGGGTTTCGTGTGGCTCGCCACCGATAACCGCGTGCCCGTCAAGCTGGTCTGGCTGCCGTGGGTTGCCTTCGTGCTGACCATCTATGCCGGCGTGACGATGGTGTCTAACGCGCCGTTCTACAGCGGCAAGGCGCTTGATGTACGGCACCGTGTGCCGTTCGGTGTGATCCTGCTGGTGGTGATGGCCTTCGTGCTGGTGTCGTCCGACCCGCCGTTGATGCTGTTTGGCCTGTTTGTGCTGTATGGCCTGTCGGGCTATGTGTTCTGGGGTTACCAGGCCCTGCGAGGCAGGGCCAATCCGGCTCGCTCGGTGCAGCGTGAGCGCTGACGCTTAGGCTGACGTGCGGAGTGGCGCGGCTTGGGTGCAAGCCCATACGTTCCGCTCAGCGCGGTGCTTTCCGTGTCTTGTGACGATCGAAACGGCGGCCTTCTGGCTGCCGTTTTCCATTGATGGGCACGCCGCCTGGCAGACGCCCCAGCCGACTTCGGATGCGGCCGCAGCGTCAGGTTTCGAGCCAATTGCACGATTTTCCGAATGCCGCTATAGTCTGCGGATGGTTACTTCCCAGCTCCCCTTCCAGTCTCTTCAAGCCGGTGCGCTTCTATGCGTGCTAGCGCTAGCGCGTCTACCGCGCTGATCGTTTTCGCCCCCCGTCTGCCTCGTTCGTTGTTTGGCGTCGCCTGCGGTGGCGCAAACACCCGAATTTCGTTTTTCGATCCCCTATTTGACCGAATCCTCCCAGGAGACCCGAGATGGCAGACAAACTGATCATTTTCGACACGACGTTGCGCGATGGCGAGCAATCGCCCGGTGCGTCGATGACGAAGGAAGAAAAAATCCGCATCGCCAAACAGTTGGAGCGGATGAAGGTGGACATCATCGAAGCCGGCTTTGCGGCCAGCTCGAACGGCGATTTCGACGCGATCCAGACGATCGCCTCGATGATCAAGGACAGCACGGTCTGCTCGCTCGCCCGCGCCAACGACAAGGACATCCAGCGCGCCGCCGATGCGCTGAAACCCGCCGATCATTTCCGCATCCACACGTTCATTGCAACGTCGCCGCTGCACATGGAAAAGAAGCTGCGCATGACGCCGGACCAGGTGTTCGAGCAGGCGAAGCTGGCCGTGCGCTTCGCGCGCAAGTTCACCAACGACGTGGAATTTTCGCCGGAAGACGGCAGCCGCTCGGACATGGATTTTCTGTGCCGCGTGCTGGAAGCGGTGATTGCCGAAGGCGCCACGACGATCAATATCGCGGACACCGTCGGCTACGGCGTGCCGGAACTGTACGGCCAGCTCGTCAAGACGCTGCGCGAACGGATTCCGAATTCGGACAAAGCGGTGTTCTCCGTGCATTGTCATAACGACCTCGGCATGGCCGTGGCGAACTCGCTGGCGGGCGTCCAGATTGGTGGCGCGCGTCAGGTGGAGTGCACGATCAACGGTCTCGGCGAGCGCGCGGGCAACACCTCGCTCGAAGAAATCGTGATGGCCGTGAAGACCCGCAAGGATTACTTCGGCCTCGAACTCGGCATCGATACGACGCAGATTGTGCCGGCCTCGAAGCTGGTGTCGCAGATCACCGGTTTCGTGGTGCAGCCGAACAAGGCTGTGGTCGGCGCGAACGCCTTCGCGCACGCGTCGGGCATTCACCAGGACGGCGTGCTGAAAGCGCGCGACACCTACGAAATCATGCGTGCTGAAGACGTGGGCTGGAGCGCTAACAAGATCGTACTCGGCAAGCTTTCGGGCCGCAATGCGTTCAAGCAGCGTCTGCAGGAACTGGGCATTTCGCTCGAAAGCGAAGGCGAGTTGAATACGGCGTTTGCGCGTTTCAAGGAACTTGCTGATCGCAAGTCGGAGATTTTCGACGAAGACATCATTTCGATCGTCACCGAAGAATCGGCGGAGGCGCAGCAAAAGGAGCACTACCAGTTCCTGTCGCTGTCGCAGCATTCGGAAACGGGCGAGCAGCCGCATGCGCGCATCGTGTTCACCGTCGAAGGCAAGGAAGTGACCGGTGAAGCACGCGGCAACGGCCCGGTGGATGCCACGCTCAATGCGATTGAGACGGAAGTCGGCAGCGGCTCTGAGCTACTGCTGTATTCGGTGAACGCGATTACGACCGGCACCCAGGCGCAGGGTGAAGTGACTGTGCGGCTGTCGAAGAGCGGACGCATCGTGAATGGCGTCGGTACCGATCCGGATATCGTCGCGGCATCCGCGAAAGCGTATATCTCGGCGCTCAACAAACTGTATTCGAACGTCGACAAGCTCAATCCGCAGCGTTCGGAAGGCGTGTAAGGCCGGCGGCGCGACCCGCGCCACGGTTCACAAAAAAGGCCCTCGCCACACAATGGCGAGGGCCTTGTTGCATCTGGCTTCTGGTTTCCAGCTTCTGGTTTCGGAAACCGGCCAGCGCGCTCAGAAGAAACTGCGGCGATCTGGATCGTGCAGCGGATCAGGCGATTTCTGCGTAGTTCTCAATATGCCCTGATCGTCGAAATAGAAGCTGTACATCATGTACCAGACGTTGTCTTCCAGGTACCGATAGGTCCAGACCTCGCGCTTCATCAGCGGGTAGTACGAGGTTTCTTCCGGACGCCCGAAATTGACCAGCACGTCGCTCTTGGTCCACTTGCCGATGTCGGCCTTGTAAAACTCGTTGGGTTGCAGGACCTGGCGCACGCTGACGATCTTGCCGGAGCCGTCGATATCCGCGGCGGTGGTGGTTTCACCCATCGGCTGGGTGGGCCACATCAGGCGTTTGCCGCCGTTCGGCAGATCGTAGACTTCCCGCGGGGCGCCAAGCTTGGCGACGATGGTGGATTCGTCCTCGCCCTGCTGGAACTGCTGCCACGGCTGCACGCAGCCCGCGAGCAACAGCGCGCCGAGGCTGGCCAGCGCCGCGCGCCGCAGATGTCCGTGCCGCCGTCGTGCCGACCCAATGGTCGAGGCGAACGCGGATGTGAGGCGGGTAAGCATGAATTCCTCCGATGGCATTGGATGACGGTTTTTATTCTCGATACACAATATTTTGACACGCCGGCAGTCCCACGACGTATCAAGGTGGTGAAGTCAAACTGCAGTTAACTCACTCAACTCGTTAACGAGCGGCAGCACTTGCTTATTCCACGCCGTGCGCCCTATGATCCGCGCTTCGGACGATTCTGAGGAGCGCTGCGCATGACGGCGAAGTGGGGGCGCGTCGCCGCGGCGGCGCTGGCGGCGGTAGTGATGACAGCGGCGCAGGCGGCCACGCAAGTCGCCAATGGGTCGGGGGCACAGTCGAGCCCGGCGCCGGGCGGCACGCCGATCCAGCTCGCGCTGATCGAAGGCATGTCCGGTCCGTTCGCGAACGCAGGAGCGGCGGTCGAGCGCAATCTGCGCTTCGGCGTTGAAACGGTGAATGCGCATGGTGGCGTCAAGCTGGCCGACGGCGCGCATCCGCTTGAACTTGTCGTGCTGGACAGCAAGGGCAGCCCCGAAGAGGCGCTGCTGCAACTCCGCGCGGCCGCGGACCGCCATATCGGCTATATCCTGCAGGGCAACAGCTCGGCGGTCGCGGGGGCGCTGATCGGCGCGATCGACAAGCAGAACAGCCGCGAGCCCGATAACCGTGAGCTGTTTCTCAACTACTCCGCCGACGATCCCGCGCTGACCAATGCCGCCTGCAGTTTCTGGCACTTCCGCTTCGACGCGCACGCGAGTATGCGCATGGATGCGCTCGCCGACGTGATCCAGCGCGACCCGTCGGTCAAGAAGGTCTACCTGCTGAATCAGGACTACAGCTTTGGCCATGATGTCAGCGCGCTCGCCCGTTCATCGCTGGCGGCGAGACGCCCTGATATTGCGATTGTCGGCGACGAGTTTCACCCGATTGGCCGCGTGAAGGATTTTGCGCCATATATCGCCAAGATCCGCGCAAGCGGTGCCGATGCGGTCGTGACGGGAAACTGGGGCAACGATCTGACGCTGCTCGTCAAAGCCGCCCGCGAGCAGGGTCTGAATACCAGTTTCTACACCTTCTACGGCAACAGCCTTGGCGCGCCGGCCGCGCTCGGCGACGCCTCGGATGCCTGGTACAAGGCGTTCCGCGCCCGCTACCCGGCCGCGCAAGACGACTACCCGGTGTTGCGCATGGAACTGATGATCGAAATCCTCGCCGCAGCCATGAATAAAGCCAGCAGCGCCCAGCCGGAGGCGGTTGCGAGGGCACTGGAGAATATGAAGTTCGACAACGGCTTCCACTCGTCCTGGATGCGTGCCGACGATCATCAAATGATCCAGCCCCTTTACGTGATGGAGATGGACAAGGCTGGCACGCCCGGCGTGCGCTTTGACAACGAGGGTTCGGGTTATGGTTTTCGCACGGTGCTGGCGCTGCCGCCCGAGCGCACCGTCCCACTAACCACATGCCGGATGACACGGCCATAGGTAGGCGCGTCGAGCGTGTGTCTGAACCGGTACCCGTACGTCCGATGCGCCGCTGGCCTGGATCAGCCGTGGATTCGACCCGCCTCCGGCCAGAATCCCGCCTATAAGACCGGGCTGGCGGCCAGTACAGCCTGTGCTACAATACGCCCCTCGTTGTAAGCCACGGCACGGCCTTTCTTCCGTGACCGCCTGTTTAGTTCTCAAGGAAAATTTGATATGACCGCAGTTGAAACAAGCAAGAAGTCCGAAGTCGTTGCGCAATTTGCACGCGCTGCTAACGACACCGGCTCCCCCGAAGTTCAGGTCGCTCTGCTGACGACCCGCATCAACGAACTGACCGTTCACTTCAAGGCCCACACGAAAGATCACCACAGCCGCCGCGGTTTGCTGCGCATGGTGAGCCGTCGTCGTAAGCTGCTCGACTACCTGAAGGGTAAGGACGCGGACCGTTACCGCGCACTGATCGAGAAGCTGGGTCTGCGTAAGTAATTGGGCGCGCGGTAAGGCGCTCTCAGCAAGATGCCTGTGTCAGTTTCACTGATACAGGCATTTTGTTTTTGAACGGTGCGCTTCATGTGAGGTGCACCGGTGGTTGTCCGCGGTAGCGTGACGGTTCATGCGACGGGCAACACTCAACACAGCCGGGCTTCAGGGCAGAGCTTTGTGTCATTCCAGCGGTTCGCGCACGTACTTAGCGTAGGGCGTGGTTCTCTGGAATGGCATAAATAACACTCCTCTTCCCATGTAGCGCCGGTCCTTGCGTTGCCGCGCCGCTTCTGGTCCGCGCGGCATAACGATGGAGCGAAAAAATGACTATGTTCAATAAAATCGTCAAAGAATTTAAGTGGGGCCAACATAATGTTCGCCTCGAAACGGGCGAAATCGCTCGTCAGGCTGGCGGTGCTGTGATCGTCGATATCGAAGATACCGTTGTGCTCGCAACCGTAGTAGGCGCCAAGACCGCCAAGCCGGGTCAGGACTTCTTCCCGCTGACCGTCGACTACCTCGAAAAGACCTACGCTGCCGGCAAGATCCCAGGTGGCTTTTTCCGTCGCGAAGGCCGTCCTTCGGAAGGCGAAACGCTGATCTCGCGCCTGATCGACCGCCCGCTGCGCCCGCTGTTCCCGGAAGGCTTCTACAACGAAGTTCAGGTTGTGATCCACGTCCTGTCGTTGAACCCGGAAATCCCTGCTGATATCCCCGCGCTGATCGGCGCGTCGGCGGCGCTCGCTGTGTCGGGCCTGCCGTTCAACGGTCCGGTCGGCGCTGCACGCGTGGCCTACATCAACAACGAATACGTGTTGAACCCGACGCGTCCGCAAATGAAGGAATCGGCGCTCGACCTGATCGTCGCCGGTACGGAACGCGCGGTGTTGATGGTGGAATCGGAAGCGCAGCAACTGAGCGAAGAAGTGATGCTCGGCGGCGTGGTGTTCGGTCACGAGCAAATGCAGATCGCGATCGACGCGATCCATGAACTCGTGCGTGAAGGTGGCAAGCCGGAATGGGACTGGAAGCCGGCCGCCAAGAACGAGCCGCTGATCGCTCGCGTGACGGAACTGGCGCAAGCCGAACTGCTCGCCGCGTATCAGATCCGCGACAAGCAGGCCCGTTCGACCAAGCTGAAGGAAGTCTACGCAGCGACGTCGGCCAAGCTGGAAGAAGACGCAGCCGCAGGCGGCACGGTCGCAGCCGACAAGGCTACGGTCGGCAATGTGCTGTTCGACATCGAAGCGAAGATCGTCCGTTCGCAGATCCTGAACGGCGAGCCGCGTATCGACGGCCGCGACACGCGCACCGTGCGCCCGATCGAGATCCGCACCGGCGTGCTGCCGCGTACCCACGGCTCGGCGTTGTTCACGCGTGGCGAAACCCAGGCGCTGGTGGTGGCAACGCTCGGCACGAAGGGTGACGAGCAGAACATCGACGCGCTCGAAGGCGAGTACCGCGAACGCTTCATGCTTCACTACAACATGCCTCCGTTCGCGACCGGCGAAACGGGCCGCGTCGGTTCGCCGAAGCGCCGTGAAATCGGTCACGGCCGTCTGGC
>NZ_JAMFSB010000269.1 GCF_026225065.1 Paraburkholderia sp.
GGCAGTTCCTCATCGTGCGCAGCCGCCGCCGTTGGCGTGTCTCCGGGGGTATCCGCAGTCCGGTGGGGCGGTGTTGCCTGATCGGGTGGCACCTCGCCGGCTCCCTCGCTTTCCTGTGGCGCGACATTGCGCTCGGGCGTTACATCGCCGGATGCCGGCGCGACTGGTGTGGGCGGCAAGTCCCACAAGAGGCTGTTGTCGTCGCGATAGACGGCTTCCGGGGCATACGTTTTCGCGTTGAACTGGATGCGCATCTGGCCGAGATCGTTGCCGAGCAGGTTGCCCAGATGACGCGAGATGGTCGCGTCCGTTCCGTCCGTTGTCCTGAACGCCTCTTCGAATTGCGTACGGCCCTTTGTGACCCAACCGTCGCGATCGATGTACCCCGGATCGAGCAGAGCGCGCGCAAGTCTTGCGATCAGAGCAGCCGCAGTGCCCGCGCTTTCCGGCCCCGTCCGATGAAACGGCAGCCACCAGCGCCGCAGACCCGGATAGCGCGCAATCGCGAGCCGCTCGACGCGTGCGTCTTCGATCACGCCGACTAGCGTCAACTGCAGTGGCCGCAGTTTGGCGGGATCAAAGCGCACCGTCGAATAGGTGAGATGGGCTGCCGCATGGGCGGCGCAGGCTAGGTAGAAATGGCGTGCGTCGTCCAGACCCCCGTCCCCATGTTCACGCGGCAACATCAGCGCAGTGTCGGTCACAATAGGAGAGGATTGTGCAACTGCGTCTTCATTGCGCACGAGTGCTTGCACAGGAACGTTCAACTGCCACGCGGCACGCAGATACAAACCGAGCGTCCGCTCGAAACGGGTGAGCGAAATGGCCTCACGTGTTGCGACTGCGGTGGGCGTCTCGTCAATGCCCGAGCTAGCCGCCACCGTCATCGCCACTGCCGCACCGGCGTTCATCCGAACACGCCACTAGCGGTCGCCATCAGCGCGGCACACAGATCGGCGTCGTCGCTAAGCGGCTGGACGATGCCGATCCGGCACGCGGCCAGCGCATCCATGCCATGCGCAATCAACGTCGCGGCGTAGATCAGCATGCGGGTCGAAGCACCTTCGGGCAATGCGGGATCGTCAAGCACGCGGGTGCGCGCCGCGATCGTCACGAGCTTTTCGGCCACGGCGTGCGGCACGCCGCCTTCATGCGCGACGATCCCGGCTTCGGTCTCCGCGTTCGGCCAGCCGAGGTCGAGCGCGACAAAGCGTTGACGTGTCGACGGTTTCAGATTCTTCGACACATGCTGATAGTGTGGATTGAACGAGATCACCAGGGTGAAATCCGGATGCGCGGTGATCAGTTCTCCGCACTTGTCGATCGGCAGAATGCGACGCGAATCGGTCAGCGGATGAATGACCACGGTCGTGTCCTGGCGGGCTTCAACCACTTCATCCAGGTAACAGATCGCCCCGTGCCTGACCGCCTGAGTGAGCGGTCCGTCTTGCCAGTAGGTGCCGTTGCCGTCGAGCAGGTAGCGGCCGACCAGATCTCCGGCATTCATGTCCTCGTGACAGGCAATCGTCACGAGCGGGCGCTTGAGCCTCCAGGCCATGTGTTCGACCAGCCGCGTCTTGCCGCAACCGGTCGGTCCTTTGAGCATGATCGGCAGTCGTGCATGGTAAGCCGCTTCGAACCACGCCAGCTCATGATCGACCGGCTGATACCAGGGCTCCTGCGCGACGCGCCACGCATCCAGCGGCGCGCCGGCCGGCGCGAGTGGCGCTCTCGTCATGCGCCTCCCTGCGCATAGGCGTGCGCGGCCCGCAGGACCGTGGCGTCGTCGAAATGCCGGCCTGTGATCATTAGACCCACGGGCAAACCATCCACCGCTTTGCATGGCACCGAGATCGAAGGATGACC
>NZ_JAMFSB010000270.1 GCF_026225065.1 Paraburkholderia sp.
ACGAAAATCCGCTTGGTACGTATTTGAGGGATCGCCGTACGAAACTGGATCCTGCCACCTTCGGCATTGCGTTGATCCGCCGGCGCACGCCGGGGTTGCGACGTGAAGAAGTCGCGCAGCGCGCCAACGTCAGTGCGACCTGGTACACCTGGCTCGAGCAGGGTCGTGGCGGAGCACCCTCGGCCGAAGTGCTGGAGCGGATCGCACGAGCGCTGCTACTGACTGACGTCGAACGCGAGCATCTGTTTTTGCTCGGTCTGGGCCGCCCGCCGGAGGTCCGCTATCAGACAAGCGGTGGGGTGACGCCGCGATTGCAACACGTGCTCGATGCGCTGGAGCCGAGTCCGGCCTTGATCAGGACCGCCACCTGGGACGTCGTCGCGTGGAACCGCGCCGCCGCTGCGACGCTGGTCGACTATGGCGCGCTGCCGCCGGAGCAACGCAATATCCTGCGCAGTGTTTTCTGCGACCCGCGCGTGCGCGCCGCGCAAACCGATTGGGAGACCACCGCGCGCTTCGTCGTAGGTGCATTCCGGGTGGATGCCGCACGCGCCGGAGCCACCAGTCAGGTCGCCGCGCTGGTGGAGGAACTCTGCCAGGTGAGCCCTGAATTCGCCGCGATGTGGCGCGACCATGACGTGCGCGCTCACGGCGAGGGGGTCAAGCATCTGCGGCATCCGATCGCCGGCATGATCGCGTTCGAATATTCAGCGTTTGCCGTCGATGGCCGATCGGATCTTCATATGGTGGTCTATAACCCGGCCACGCCACGCGATGCCGATCTGGTGAAGTCGTTGATCGAGTCGCGCGCGGTCACGACGCAGTGAATGCACAGTGACCGCACGGTGATTCGGGCATACCGTAGCCCTCACCGTACCCAGGACGCACCACTCGGCCATCCGCTTTTGCCATATCGCTCCACTGCGTCCCGAACCACCCGCGCCTCGACTTCTCCCTCATCGGCCAGCGCCTTCAACGCAGCAATCACGATCGAAGCCCGATCCACCTCGAAGAACTCCCGCAGCGCAGCGCGGGTATCGCTGCGGCCGAACCCATCGGTTCCAAGCGTTACGTACCGGCGCGGCACATAAGCCCGAATCAGCTCCGGCACCGCGCGCACATAGTCCGTCGCGGCAATCACAGGTCCCTGCGACGCACCAAGCGCCGCGCTCACATAAGGCTGGGTCTCCACGCCGCCCAGTCGGGAAGACCGCTCAGCCGCCATACCATCGCGCTGTAACTCGGTAAAGCTGGTCACGCTCCACACGGCGGCGTCGATGCCCCAATCGTCCTTGAGCATCGTCTGCGCGGCGATCACTTCTCCGAGAATCGCCCCTGCGCCGAGCAACTGCACGCGCGCCGTTGCTGTGGACTCCGAAGGCAGCGGATAAATGCCCTTCAGTATCCCGTCGCGCACCCGTTGCAAATCGCCCTCGGGCACCGAAGGCTGCGCGTAGTTTTCATTCATCACAGTGACGTAATAGAACACGTCGCGCTGCTGCTCAACCATCTCGCGCATGCCCTCATCGACGATCGCCGCTACTTCGTAAGCGAACGCAGGATCGTAGGAGCGGCAATTCGGAATAGTCGATGCCGCGAGATGGCTCGTGCCATCCTGATGCTGCAAGCCCTCGCCCCCCAGCGTGGTCTTGCCCGACGTGGCGCCGATCAGAAAACCGCGTGCCCGCTGATCCGCCGCCGCCCAGATGATGTCGCCTATCCGCTGAAAGCCGAACATCGAGTAGTAGATATAGAACGGCAGCATCGGCAGGTCGTGCACGCTGTACGACGTGGCCGCCGCAATCCACGACGAAACTGCGCCCGCTTCCGAAATCCCTTCCTCGAGAATCTGTCCTTTGGTGTCCTCACGGTAATACAGCATGGAACCGAGGTCCTCCGGCTCGTACAACTGCCCAAGCGGAGAATAGATTCCAACCTGACGAAACATGTTCGCCATCCCAAACGTGCGCGCTTCGTCCGCCACGATCGGCACCACCCGCTGGCCGATCTCGCCATCCTTCAGCAGCGCGGTCAGCATCCGTATGAGCGCCATCGTCGTGGACATTTCGCGCCCGTTCGCATCCAGCGCAAATTGTCCCCAGGTCTGGATCGAAGGGACGGTCAGCCCCTTCGATGCCACTCTCCGCCTTCTGGGCAGATAGCCCCCCAGGGCAGTCCGGCGCGCATGCAGGTATTGCATCTCCGGGCTGTCTTCCGCTGGTTTGTAAAACTTGACCTGTTCAACGTCCTCGTCCGGGATCGGCAACCGGAAGCGATCGCGGAACGCCTTCAGGTCGTCGAAATCGAGCTTCTTTTGCTGGTGCGTCGTCATCCTGCCTTGCCCGGACGTGCCCATGCCGAAGCCCTTCATCGTCTTCGCAAGGATCACGGTGGGCTGGCCACGATGGGCCAAGGCCTTTGTGTAGGCTGCGTGCAGTTTGCGCACGTCGTGACCGCCACGGCGCAAGCGGTCGATTTCCTGATCGCTCAGTTGCGCAGCGAGCGCCGCGAGCTCGGGATTCTGGCCGAAGAAGCGCTCGCGGTTGTAGGCGCCGTCGTTCGCCGAGAAGGTCTGGAACTGGCCGTCCACCGTCTGAGCAAAGGCACGCGCGAGAGCGCCGGTCCGGTCACGCGCGAACAACGCGTCCCAGTCCGAACCCCACACCACCTTGATCACGTTCCAGCCTGCGCCGCTGAAGTGCGCTTCGAGTTCGTCGATGATGCGGCCGTTGCTGCGCACCGGACCGTCGAGCCGCTGCAGGTTGCAGTTGATCACGAAGATCAGGTTGTCGAGCCCTTCGCGCGCTGCCAGCGACAACGCACCGATCGATTCCGGCTCGTCCATCTCGCCGTCGCCGAAGAAGCCCCACACCTTGCGGCCTTCGGTTTGTGCCAGGCCGCGATTCTGCAGATAGCGCATGAAGCGCGCCTGATAAATCGAGTTGATCGGACCAATGCCCATCGAGCCGGTCGGAAACTGCCAGAAGTCCGGCATCAGCCACGGATGCGGATAGGAACACAGCCCCGGCCCGGCGATTTCGCGCCGGTAGTGCTGCAGACTTTCTTCGTTCAGGAATCCTTCCAGATAGGCACGCGCATACACGCCCGGCGACGAGTGCGGCTGGAAGTACACGAGATCGCCGCCGGTGCCTTCGCCTGCGTCAGGCGGTGCGGCACGGAAGAAGTGATTGAAGCCCACTTCGAACAGATCCGCCGCCGATGCATAGCTCGCAATGTGGCCGCCGAGTTCGCCGTACGCCTTGTTGGCCCGCACCACCATGGCAAGCGCATTCCAGCGCAGCGCGGCGGCAAGCCGCTCCTCGAGTTCGAGATCGCCCGGATAGCGCGGCTGCTGATCGAAGGCGATGGTATTGACGTAGGGCGTCACGCGCGCCCGGGAGGACTCGACGCCCTGCGCAAGCGCGTGCGCCGCGAGACGCTCGAACAGGAAGTGCGCGCGGTCGCGCCCGACGTGCTGTACCACGGCATCGAACGCTTCCAGCCATTCGGCGGTTTCCTCTGGGTCGCTGTCTTCCTGCCCGCCGCGCTCAAGAGAGCCCAACTGCAATGCACCGCTCGACAAATCCGTCATGACGCCACTCCAGGGGCAGGTATCCGGTTAAACAGGGTTGGCACCATGGTAACCATCAACCCGCAAAATAGGCCTCTGATTTGCTTGTCATTCCCGGTCTGGATAGTGTATTTATTCTTCGTAGACGCTCATTTACGGAATATGTCATCTATGACAACAACGCCGAAACGGCTGGACCGCATCGATATCGGCATCCTCAGCCAGTTGCAGCAGAACGCCCGCATCACCAATTCCGAGCTGGC
>NZ_JAMFSB010000271.1 GCF_026225065.1 Paraburkholderia sp.
ATCGCGCACGGCAGGATGGAAATCGTGATGCCGGCTTGCATCAGCCCCCAGTCGACAGATCCAAGCTGACCGCTTTGCGCATTCAGGAGCATGACCGGTAACGTGTAGTTTTTTGCGTCGCCGATCAGGATCAGTGCGGCTAGGAGTTCATTCCACGAACCAAAGAACGCGAATAGACCCGCTGTGACGATCCCCGGCAACACGAGCGGCACCATGATCATGCGCAGCGACTGCAACGAACTGCAGCCGTCGATCAGCGAAGCGTCCTCGATCTCGCGCGGTACGGCGTCGAACGAGTTGCGCATCATGAAGACCGCGAACGGCAACTGGAAGGTCGTGTAGACGAGCGCGAGTCCGAACAGCGTGCCCTGCAGATGCATCCAGCGCAGCAGCACGAATAGCGGATTGAGGATGGACTGGAACGGAATCATCAGCGTCGCGAGGATTACGACGAAGATCAGGTTGCGCCCCGGAAAACGGAATCGCGAGAAGCCGTAGCCGCCGAGTGTGGACAGCACGAGCGTCATCGCGACCGTCAACATCGCAACCGACGTGCTGTTGCCGAGATAACGCCAGATGCCTGCGCCATAGCTCGCGAGGTTCTGATAGTTCTCGAACGATAGATGGGATGGAATCCACTTGGGTGGCGAAGCGCTCGCATCGGCGGGCGAATAGAACGAGGTGAATGCAGACCATGCGATAGGGAACAGAAACGCCAGTGTCAGCACGCCGCATATCAGGTAGTAAAGCGCGACCGATAGCCTCGCCTTGAGCTTCGTCACGTGACTTGAATAATGGAGCGCATCCACGCTGGACGTGACGGGATCCGGCTTTTGCGTGGCACGGGCGAAACCGGTATCGGCGGAACGCAATCGGTTACTCATCGTCGTCTCGCAGAAGAATCATCTGGATCACGCTTAGCATGAGCAGCACGATCAGCAGCACCACGGACATCGCCGCGCCGTAGCCGAGCTTGAAGTAGGTGAACGACGCACGATAGATCCAGTGGACCACCGTGATCGTGGTGTTCATCGGGCCGCCCTTGGTCATTACGTAGAACTGCTCGAACGCCAGGTAAGAGCCGATCACCGACATGATCAATGCAAGCGCGAAGGTGCGCCGCATCATGGGCACGGTGATGAAGCGCTGCTGCGCCCACCATCCCGCTCCGTCGATGCGGGCCGCTTCATACAGATCGTATGGAATCGCCTGCATGCCGACGAGCATGATCACCATCGTGAATCCGCATGCCTTCCAAACCACCATCACGATCAACGACGCGAGCGCGGAGTTGGTATCGCCTAGCCACTGAACCGGCTCGCTGACGATACCCAGCTGCATCAGAATCGCGCTGAAGATGCCTACCTGGTCGTTGAACAGCCAGACCCATAACAGACTCGCCGTTGTCAGCCCAATCACGACCGGCAGGAAGAACGCTGTCCTGAAGATGCCCACGAAGCGGACGGCACGCTTCACGAGCAACGCAAGCGCGAAAGCGACGACAAAGATCGCAGGCGTCACGAACAATGTGTACTTGGTCGTAAACCGGAGCGCGCCCCAGAACGATTCGTCGTGCATCAGGTCGAGGTAATTTCTCAACCCGTTGAACGACGGCACGCCCATTAGCGGCCACTGATAGAACGACATACCGATCGTCATCGCCAGCGGCAGCAGAAAAAATACCGCCGTGAAAGCCAGACAGGGCAGCACAAACCAGTACCCCGCGCCCTGCCGGCCTAGCCCTTTACGTGGCTTTTTTGGACGCATCTGCGGTGCGAGGCCAGCACCGCCTGTTGCCGGATCGCCAAGGACATCCATGGTCGTCACATCCTATGGTGTGTTCAGGATCTGGGTGAAGCGATCTTGCGCAGTCGAAACGGCGACATCCACACCCTTGCCGAAGACGGCTTCCTGGATCATGGCGGCCCAAGGCCCGTTTGGATCGTTGATCAACTGGTTGAATTTGATGCTATATGGCGTCTTGCCCTGGCTCATCGCCGTCGCGGCGGTCAGATACCGGCCGTCGAGCTTGCTATACGCGTTGCTCGCGAGGTCGATACGCACGGGAATGCTGCCGTTTTTCGCAAACTGGTCGACCTGAACCTGTTCGCCAAGGCACCACTTGATAAATTCCATCGCGTCTTTTTTGTGCTGCGAACCGGCCGGAATGGCGATCACGTCCCCTCCCGCGAAGCTCGCCCAGCCACTGTTCTGACCCGGCAGATAGGCAAGTCCGAAGTCTATCTCGGGGTGGCTTTTCTTCAGGACACCAATTGAAAACGCGCCGGAGCCAACCATGCCGATTTTTCCGGTCTCAAACGCGTTGATAAAATTCATGCCGCTGTCCGTCTTGGCGCTTGCGGGCATCTCACCCGCTTCCCACATTCGGCGATACATGGCGAGCGTGCCCTCGAGCGCTGGATTCTTTAGCGTCGCGGTCTTGCCGTCGGCCGACAGCACGTCGCCGCCCGAGGCCCACACGTACGGCGTCAGCGTAAAGATGTTGCAACTGCCGCAGGCGCCCGAGAAATAGAAACCCTTGACCCCGCCGCCGAGCGCGGTGATCTTTTTCGCATCCGCTTCGAGTTCGGCCCAGGTTTTGGGAGGCTGGTCGGGATTCAACCCGGCGCGTTTGAATAGCGTCTTGTTGTACAGCAGCATCGAACTTTCAGCGCTAAAGGGCAGCGCGTATTGCTTGCCCTGATAGGTCCCGAGCCGCATATGCGACGGGCTGAGGCTCTGATAGAACGGCAGCTTTTTGGCCTCGTCCGTGATGTCGGTCAACTGTCCGTCATGCGCGAACTCGGGCGTATAAATCAGGTCGATTGCAATCACGTCGGGCGCGGCGCCGCCAGCCGACGCCGTGCCGAACTTTGTCACGAAGTCGTCATTCGGAATGATGGTCAGGCTGACCTTCGTGGGATGGCTTGCGTTCCATGCGTTGACGACCGGGGTCACGAAACCCGAGTCCGACGCGCGCACCCAGAAAGAAAGGCCATCGTCAGCCTGCGCGTGAGTGGCGGCGAGCACTGTCGCGCATGCCCATAGACGAAGCCATCGGTTGCAACGAATCATAGGTGTCTCCTCCTATTGCCGATGCATGTCTCGCGACGCTTTCCGGACCGTAAGGCTGGCCGCGCCAGTCAGGTACACGCATCGGGTGCTTCTGAGAAATGTGCTTTTTTCGACCTTGGCGCGTCGCACCGAATCTTTCCGACTTTCCACGAACGTCAAGTCTGGAAAGCTTGACACGCCCGACCTGCCCTCGCAAGATGAAGAAACCGCAGTAAAACGCGCTAATTCCGACTTTTTTTGTAATGACCGACCCCGCGCTTCATCTGGCATTTCCACTCGGTCTCGAAGCCAGCAATGGCGGGCTCTTTGTATCACGCGGAGTGGGCGTGCATCCCTCACGGACGATCCAGTCGTACGAGCTGATTTACGTGCGGCAGGGCTGCCTGAGTCTTCACGAAGGCGGACAGCTATTCGAGGTGAACGCAGGGGAGACACTACTGCTTTGGCCGGGCCGGCTGCATGGCGGGACATCGCCGTTTGCACCGGATCTCAGGTTCTATTGGGTGCATTTCACATTGCCAGACGCGCCGCACAGCGGGTCGGCGTTAGAAGTGTTGCTGGAGATTCCTCAACACGCCAGGGTTGAGCGGCCCGATCATTTATCGGGCATGTTCCAGCGCCTGTTGAACGATCAGCAGATCTACGGCGTGCAACCGTTGCCGGACAGCCTGACGATCCTGCTGATGCTGTGGGAACTCAAGCGCTCCCGAGTCGCGGCGACCGCGGCCGACGGCGCACCCCAGCAACTTGCGGCAAGTGCTGATCAATGGATTCGCACGCATTTTCATGAAGCGATCAACGCCTCGGCGATTGCCGCGCACCTTGACTGCAACGCAGACTACCTGGGGCGCGTATATCGAGCCACCTATGGACGCACGCTGACTGACGCGGTGCACGAACAGCGCATGCTGCACGCGGCCATCCTGCTGGCGGAAGACCGCTTGACGATCGCGCAGGTCGCTTATGCGTGTGGGTTTGAGGACAGTGGATATTTCAGGCGGCTGTTCAAGAGAAGCAGAGGGATGACGCCGAACGCGTTCCGGCGCTTGCACGTGCGGGTGCATGTGAATACGGCCTGAAGGCGTGGCTGTGCTGCGGTACGGTGGTTACCGCCTCATGCATCCGGTGGCACGCCGAGCAATTGGAGCGCTCCACCTGTCACCGCGCCGAAGACAGGGCCTGCAACGGTGCCTCCGTAGAACGCCTTGCCAGCCGGATCGTCGATCATGACGGCAACGATCAGACGCGGGTCGCTCATCGGCGCCATGCCAACGAACAGCGCACGATAGCGATTTTTCGCGTACGTCGTGCCTATCTGCTTGCGCGCCGTCCCGGTCTTGCCGCCCACCCGATAGCCTTCGATCGCTGCGGCGCGTCCGGTGCCACCCGGGCCGGTCGCCATTTCGAGCATCTCGCGGATGGCATGCGCAGTGGCGGGCGTCGTCACTGAGTGGCTAGTGCCAGCGGCAAGCGGCGCATCGCCGCTGCCTTGAGCAGCAGCGAGAGCCTCACCGTGCTGCCCGCTCACATGCGCGCCGGGTTGCCCAATCATCGACCCGCTCATTTGCCCATTGAGCTGCCCACTCAGCCCCCGATCAAGCGGATCCTCCAGCAGCAAACGCGCAGGATGCAGCGTGCCGTCACCGGCATAGGCGGTGTACACCTGCGCGAGTTGCAGCAGCGACGCTGATAACCCGTAACCGTAAGCCATCGTGGCCTGTTCGATGGGCCGCCAGCGTCTGTGCGGCCGCACCTTGCCCGCGGCAGCGCCGGGAAACGTCAGCTCCGGCCGGCGCCCGAGGCCATACTCCTGGTACTTGTTCCAGATCGTCTCGGCCGGCAGATTGAGCGCGAGCTTGGCGAGCGCGATGTTGCTCGACTTCTGCACCGCCTCGGCCACGGTCATCACGCCGTGATTCGAGGTGTCGTGAATCACCGCTGGTCCGATCCTGTACCACCCCGGCGATGTGTCGATCAGACTTTGCGGCCCGACCATGCCCTTATCCATGGATAACGCGACGACCACTGGCTTGATCGTCGACCCCGGCTCGAACGTGTCGACGACGGCCCGATTGCGCAGTTGCCGGCCGCTCAGGCGAGTGCGGTCGTTCGGATCGAAGCTCGGATAGTTAGCGAGCGCGAGGATCTCGCCGTTGCGCGCGTCGAGCACCACGACGCTGCCGGCCTCCGCGCTGTGCTTCGCAATCGCCGCCTTCAGTTGGGCGTAGGCGAGTTGCTGGATGCGGCGGTCGATGGTCAGGTGGATTGTCGCGCCGTTGTGAGCCGGTACGAGTGGACGCGTGTCCGACACCACCCGGCCGAGCCGGTCGCGGATCACCTCGCGTTGACCTGCCGCGCCGCTTAGCTGCAGGTTGGCGGCGAGTTCGACGCCTTCCTGGCCTTTGTCCTCGATATCCGTGAAGCCGACCACGTGTGCCGCCGATTCGCCTTCCGGGTAGAAGCGCTTCGCATCGGCGATCTGCGTGATGCCGGCGAGTCGCAGCTTGTCGATCGCGCTGGCCGTGTCCGCGTCCACCTGGCGCTTGAGCAGCACGAACGTTTTGTCGCCAGCCAGACGCCGCCGCAGCTCCGCGAGCGGCACTTCGAGCAGCCTGGCGAGCGGTACGAAACCGGCCACGTCGAGCAGCTTCGGCGTCGCCCAGATCTCATAGGTCGCGAGGCTGACCGCCAGCATCGAACCGTTGCGGTCGACAATCCGTCCACGTGTGGCGTCCAGTTCGATGACGCGTTGATAGCGCTTCTGCCCCTGGCCGGCATAAAAGTCCTGATTGACCACCTGCACCCAGAAGGCACGCGCCGCCAGGCCGCCGAACGCCGCGAACATCAGCAGGACGATGAATGTCGAACGCCATTTCGGCAGACGCGACGCGAGCATCGGATGTTTGGTGGCCAACGCATAAGGGTCGGGCGGTTGCGATCTTGTCTTCTGGATCATGAGTGCGGGTACGGGTAGCGGACGCGAGTAGCGGCAACGAGGCCGGCCGTGCGCTTTGGCGCTGTCCGTGTCAGCGGCAGTGAAGCCCTTGCGCTGTCTGCCAGCGCAACCGCACGGTGTCCGAACTTAACACCCGCGGCAGTCGTGATTGTAATGAGAACGTAATCAGGATGCGAGGCCCATGCACGGGATAGTGGCGGGGAGCACGAAGAGGAGAAGGGCGGCGGATCAAAAAACCAGCCGCGCAGCTTAAAAAATCCGCGCGGCTGCTTCGTTCAAACAATGCGTCCTCTCCGACGCGGCGTGTTGAGAGGCGCCCGGCCACCAAGCGCATCCCCATGAGGCGCTTCGCGGGCGCCTTCTTTTGCGGCATTGCGCGCGTATTAGCGCCGCCTGGGCAAAACAAGAACCTATAACCGCCTGCGCTCAGGCCGGCAGGGCGAAGCTCGAGATTGCTTCGCGCAACGCGCCGACCTGATCCTTGAGCGAGTGCGCAGCGGCGGCGGCCTCTTCGACCAGTGCCGCATTCTGCTGCGTGACCTGATCCATCTCACCCACGGCGCGGTTGACCTGTTCGATCCCGGCGCTCTGCTCACGCGAGGCGTGGCTGATTTCCTCGAGAATCTCGTTGACGCGGCGTACCGATTGCACGATCTCGCCCATGGTCGAACCGGCGTTGGCGACGAGCGAGGCACCGGCCTCGACGGTAGTCGTGGAGGTTTCGATCAGCGCCTTGATTTCCTTGGCGGCGGTGGCCGAGCGTTGTGCGAGACTGCGTACTTCCGAAGCGACGACGGCAAAGCCGCGGCCCTGTTCCCCGGCGCGGGCCGCTTCGACGGCCGCATTGAGGGCGAGGATGTTGGTCTGGAAAGCGATCCCGTCGATCACGCCGATGATGTCGCCGATCTGGCGCGAGCTATGGGTGATCTCGCCCATGGTGCGGACCACGTCGTCGACGACGCGGCTACCGCGCGTGGCGACATCCGCGGCCTGACCGGCGAGCTGCGCGGCCTGGGTGGCGCTATCGGCGTTCTGCTTCACGTTGACCGTCATCTGATCCATGCTGGAGGCGGTCTGGACGAGCGCGGCGGCCTGTTGTTCGGTGCGTTGCGAGAGATCGGTATTGCCAGCGGCGATTTCGGAGGCGCCCACGTTGATGTTTTCCGTGCCGGTGCGCACGCGCGACACAGTTTCGACGAGACCAGCCTGCATGGTATGCAGGGCGTGCAACAGGCTACCGGTATCGCGATACTGGACCGGCACGGTGACAGCGAGATTGCCGCTTGCCATGCGCTGTGCAGCGACCACGGCGGTTTCGAGCTCACCACCGAGGGCGTGGCGCACGCTACGTAGCACGAGCATCATGACGAGTGTGGCGATGCCACCGAGGACTGCAGTGATGGCGAGCCAGAGGATGAGATTGGCGTAGAAGGCTTGCTGGACGTCGTCCATGTACATGCCGGTTACGAGGTACCAGTCCCAGGGGGCGAAACGCAGTGAGGCGCTGGTTTTGGGTACTGGCTGATCGTGGCCGGGTTTGGCCCACAGATACGAGACGAAGCCGCCGTTGACGTCGCGATTACCGGCGTTGACGATGTCGACGTACAGATGATTGCCGGCCGGATCGGTGAACTGGGCCATGTTCTTGCCGTTGAGCTCGGGCTTGATGGGGTGCATCAGCACGACCGGCTGCGAGTCGTTGACGGAGATGTAGCCGGAGCCGTCCTTGCCGTAGCGTACGGCGGCGAGCGCGGCGAGAGCCTGCTTCTGGGCGTCCGGTTCGCTGAGGGCGTGTTGCTGGGAGAGCGTGTAGTAGTGGTTGACGATGCTGGCGGACTGTTGAATGACGGCCATGAGTTGATCGCGGCGCTCGGAGATCATGGAGGCGCGGTTTTGGTACGCGCCAAAGCCGCCGATCAGGATCAGGCCGATCCATAACACGAGGATCATCGACCCGAGTTTTTTGTTCAAGGTCATGGGGGGCATTTTGGGGATTCCAGGTGAGGGTGTTTTTTTCGCCTGCGGCGGGCTTGGGGCTTTGGTTATGCTGTTTAACGGCTTCGCCCACGTTTTCGTGTAGTAGGGGGGAACCCTGGGTTTTGGTTTTTTTGTTTTGTCTGATTAATGGGTTTTTTTGTTTGTCTGTTTTCGTATGCTGTTGGCCTTTCCTTGTTTTGTTAGTGGTCTATTAGTGATGCCCCTGTGCGGGGCGGCACTTACTTTCTTTGCCACCGCAAAGAAAGTAAGCAAAGAAAGCGGGCTTGCAACCGCTAGCCAGTAGGTGTTCACCACTGGCATGAAACCAGAGTGGTCCGCGCACGAGAGCCGCCCTCGCACCACCCCCGTTAGTGACAAAGCGCTCATCCGCTCCAGCGTCGCGCTTCGCGCCCCGCCGTCGGGCATAATCTATTCTTCACGCCCCGCGGCATTTTTTGAAACTCAGTTATTCTGGCTCTGAGTAAAATTCAGCTTGAATGAACCACTTGGACGCAACTGGTTTCCCTGAAAAACCTGACCGCCGCGCACGGAGTGTGCGGGCGGGATGATTGAGTGCTTTGTCACTGCGGGTGGTAATGCGAGGGACGGTCTCGTCTCGGACCACTACCGATTAGTAACAGAGGCGGACACCTACGAGCTAGCGGTTTGAAGCCCGCTTTCTTTGCTTACTTTCTTTGCGGCGGCGACCCGAAGGTAGTCCCTGTGGGACAAAGAAAGTAAGTGCCGCCCCGCACAGGGGCAACGCTAATAGACCACTAAGAATGCAAGGAAAGGCCAAAACCAAAATAAGAAAATCCACACGAAAGCAAAACATAAAAACCAAAAACAAAAATAGAGATTCCAGATAAACAAAAAATCAAAACCCTCAGTATGAGAAAGATCAACCCCAAATAGTGAAAAAGCAAAAAACACCACATTTCCACAAAAATCGCCATATACGGCAACAATTACGTCAACGACAAAAGCGAAAACTATCCGCATCCGTTATAGTCACTTTTTTTCAGACGCCAGACTGGCCCAGACTAGGGTGACACCGCAATGAAACCCGCGAACATCACCCCCTGCCATCGGCAATGAAATCCAAACCCGCGCCGCGAGCAAAGCACACCCAATCCCGCGGCAAGCGAAAAAACACCAAGCAAACAGACACCGCAGGAGCACACCCCAACCATGAACGCCCGCGAACCCGCTTTCGTCGCCGCCTCGCGCAGCTCCCGTCTGCGCCAGATGCTCACCAGCACCCAGCTCGAATTCATGATGGAGGCCCATAACGGCCTCTCCGCCCGCATCGTCCGGGAAGCCGGCTTCAAGGCCATCTGGGGCTCCGGTCTCGCTATCTCCGCCCAGTTCGGCGTGCGCGACAACAACGAAGCCAGTTGGACCCAGGTCGTCGATAACCTCGAATTCATGGCCGACGCCAGCGATCTCCCCATCCTCCTCGATGGCGATACCGGCTACGGTAACTTCAATAACGTCCGCCGCCTCGTGCGCAAACTCGAACAACGCGGCATCGCCGGCGTCTGTATCGAAGACAAACAGTTCCCCAAGACCAATAGCTTCATCAACGGCGAACGTCAGCCGCTCGCCGAAATGGACGAGTTCTGCGGCAAGATCAAAGCCGGTAAGGACTCGCAGACCGATGAAGACTTCTCGATCGTCGCGCGCGTCGAAGCGCTCATCGCCGGTTGGGGCATGGATGAAGCGCTGCGTCGCGCCGAGGCCTATCGTCTGGCCGGCGCCGACGCGATCCTGATTCACAGCAAGCTGTCGCGTCCCGACGAAATCCTCGAATTTGCCCGCGAATGGGCTGGCCGCGGCCCGCTCGTCATCGTGCCGACCAAGTACTACAGCACCCCCACCGAAGTGTTCCGCGAAGCCGGTATCAGCACGGTTATCTGGGCGAACCATCTGATCCGCGCGTCGACCTCGGCGATGCAGGCCGTCGCCAAGGAAATTCACGCCAGCGAGACGCTCGTCGACATCGAAGACCGCGTCGCTACCGTCAACGAAATTTTCCGTCTGCAAGACGCCGACGAGTACTCGGAAGCCGAAAACCGTTATCTGTCGGCTTCGCGCGCGTCGGCTTCGGCCGTCGTGCTGGCCGCCAGCCGTGGTGCTGGCCTCGAAGCCGTGACGGAGGATCGTCCCAAGGTCATGCTGCCGATCGCCGGCAAGCCGCTGTTGCGCTGGCTCGTCGATGCGTTCAAGAAGCAGGGCGTCAACGACATCACCGTGGTCGGCGGCTATCGCGCCGATGCCATCGAAACCGCCGGCATCAAGCTGGTCGTCAACGAACGTCATGCGGAAACCGGCGAACTGGCCTCACTCGCGTGTGCCGTTGATGCGCTCAAGTCGGATACGGTTATTTCCTATGGCGACCTGCTGTTCCGCAGCTATATCGTGCGTGACCTGGTTGAGAGCGAAGCGTCGTTTAGTGTCGTGGTGGATTCGTCGCTGACCGAGCCGGTCAATAGCAGCGTGCGCGATTTCGCATGGTGCTCGGCGTCGGACGATCGCGGTCTGTTCGGTAACAAGGTGCTGCTGCAGCGCGTATCGAGCGAGTCGCAGGGTGATGCTTCGAACGGGGCGAAGCAGCCGGATGGCCGCTGGGTCGGTCTGCTGAACGTGCGCGGCGAAGGACGCGAGCGTCTGCATGCGGTGCTGACCACGCTGCGCGCCCGTCCGGATTTCGACAAGCTCGATATGCCCGCGCTGCTCAACGCGCTGATCGAAGCCGGTGAAGCGATCGAAGTGCAGTATGTGCACGGTCACTGGCGCGGCGTCAACGATCTGGAAGACTTCCGTCGTGCCGGCGATTTCGCGCACTCGCAAACGCCGCTCGCCTCTGGCACCGCCAGCGGAGAGGCGCAATGATCGAGGCTGCACAGTTTGTCGAGGCCGCGCGCGAGCGTGGCTTCGACTGGTATGCCGGTGTGCCGTGTTCGTATCTGACGCCGTTTATCAACTATGTGCTGCAGGACCCGTCGCTGCATTACGTTTCAGCGGCCAATGAAGGCGACGCGGTCGCGCTGATCGCCGGCGTCACGCTCGGCGCGCAGAACGGCCGGCGGGGCGTCACGATGATGCAGAACTCCGGGCTCGGCAATGCGGTGAGTCCGCTGACGTCGCTGACCTGGACCTTCCGTCTGCCGCAATTGCTGATTGTCACGTGGCGCGGCCAGCCCGGCGTCTCCGACGAACCGCAGCATGCGCTGATGGGACCTGTCACGCCGGCGATGCTCGATACCATGGAAATTCCGTGGGAGACCTTCCCGACCGAGGCCGGGGCCATCGGCCCGGTACTCGATCGCGCGATCGCTCACATGGACGAGACGGGCCGGCCGTATGCGCTCGTCATGCAGAAGGGCAGCGTGGCGCCGTATGAGCTGAAGCAGGGCGACAGCGTGCCGCGCCGCACGCCCTCCGCAGCGCAAGCGCAGTGGCGCGGCGTGGTGGCGGATGCGCTGCCGACGCGCCAGGCCGCGTTGCAGCGCGTGATCGCGCACACGCCGGCTGAATCGACGGTGGTGCTGGCATCCACGGGCTTTTGCGGACGCGAACTGTATGCGCTCGACGACCGTCCGAACCAGCTGTATATGGTCGGCTCGATGGGCTGCCTGACGCCGTTCGCTTTGGGACTGGCGCTGACGCGTCCCGACCTGCATGTGGTCGCAGTCGATGGGGACGGCGCTGCGCTGATGCGCATGGGAGTATTCGCCACCCTGGGCGCTTACGGCCTGTCCAATCTCACACACGTACTGCTCGATAACGGCGCGCACGATTCGACCGGTGGTCAGGCAACGGTGTCCGCGCAGGTGTCGTTTGCTGGCGTCGCGGCCGCGTGTGGCTACGCGTCGGCGGTCGAAAGCGACGATCTGGCCGTGCTCGACGAAGTACTCGCCGCGCCGCCGCTCGAAGGTCCGCGTTTCGTGCGCCTCGCGATCCGTCGCGGCACGCCGGACGGCCTGCCGCGTCCCACCATTACCCCGCCGGACGTGAAGACGCGCCTCATGCGCCATATCGCCACCGCTCAAGGAGCCCAATGATGTTGTTGCTCAATCCCGGCCCCGTGACGCTGACCGAGCGCGTGCGCCAGAGTCTGCTGCAGCCCGACCTCTGCCATCGCGAGAGCGAGTTCTTCGATTTGCAGGAAGAGGCGCGCACGCGTCTGCTGCAGATCTATCAGCTCGACCCTGCCGAGTGGCAAGCCGTGCTGATGACCGGTTCGGGCACCGCTGCCGTCGAAAGCATGATTGCTGGCCTGGTGCCGGCGAACGGCAAGCTGCTGGTGATCGAGAACGGCGTGTACGGCGAGCGCATTACGCAGATCGCCAGCCAGTACCGTATCGCGCACGAAGCGCTCAAGCACGACTGGATGCAGGCGCCCGACCTCGAGCGGATCGCGGCACGTCTCGATGCGGGCGAAGGCTTTACGCACGTGGCGATCATTCATCACGAGACCACGACTGGCCGCCTGAACGATCTGCAAGCGCTGGCTGCGGTCTGCCGCAAGCATGGCGTGCGTCTGCTGGTGGATGGCGTCAGCAGTTTCGCCGCTGAAGCAATCGATTTCGCCGACACCACCATCGCCGCCGTCGCAGCGACCGCCAACAAGTGTCTGCATGGCGTGCCGGGCGCGTCGTTTGTCGTGGTGCGGCGCGAGGCGCTGGCTCACGCAGCGAGCCGTACCTACTATCTGGACCTGGCGCGTCTCGCCAAATTGCAGGATCAGCGCAATACGCCGTTCACGCCGTCGGTGCACGCCTATTACGCGCTTGTCGAAGCATTGCGCGAACTCGAGGACGAAGGCGGCTGGAAAGCACGTCACGCGCGCTATGCGGCGCTCGCCGAGCAGGCGTGCGCGGGTCTCGCCGCGCTTGGGATGGAGAGTGCGCTGCCGCCGGAACAATCGTCGGTGGTGCTTCGCGCTTACCGGCTGCCGGCTGGCATCAGCTATCCGCAACTGCACGACGCGCTGAAGGCCCGCGGCTTTGTGATCTACGCAGGGCAGGGCGGCCTCTCGGCGGAGTTGTTCCGTATCTCGACGATGGGCAACATCCATCCCGCGGATGTCGACCGCCTGCTCCAAGGCTTTACCGAACTGACACGCTAAAGCCAGCCCGAGCCCGCAGCCTCAAACCGGATCTTTATCCGGAGGCCCCTCGGGCCGCTGCGGCTCGTCGTTGTGATGGCCCGGCGAGGGCGGCGCCAACGGGTCGCCCTCCGGATCGCGTGTCGGGTCCGCAAGCGGGTCGGGGATCGGGCTGGTATGCATGCGGAAAAACATGACGTCACCTCGCGGGAGAGGAGCGGCGCCCCGGGGCACGGGACACGCTCAACTGCCAGTAGTGTTCGGCGCGAAACACATCTTCGTAACCCTTCGGTCCGAAAGCGCGTAGCTGGCTCTCATAAGCATAGACGGCCTCGCGCTTCAGATAGGCCTGACGTTCGGCATCGATCGTGTGATCGGCCGACGGATGCGCCGGCGTCGCTGAAATGCCGCGCCGTGCCAGATCGTCGAGGCGCTCCGCGAGCACGCCCGGTTGACGGCGGTGGATTGCATCCTCGTAGGCAAACCACGTCACGTGCGACAGCCGCGGCAGGATTTCGATGCAGGCGTCGTACACCAGCGCGTGATCGGCATGATGCAGGCCCAGCGGCATCACCAGCGTGTTCGCGGTCGAGCGGTAAATGGTTTCTTCAAGCGCGGCCGACAACCTGCTGATCGACGGTGAGTCCAGATACTGGCCGTCGCGAAACGGCATCCTGACCGGCACCGCGTCGAGCAGTTCGAGCGCACGATTGTCTTCCAGTGTGCGCGCATTCACCGATTCCTGCGCACTCGTGAAGCCAGCCTGCTGGTCCCATTCAGTCTGCATATCCGGCTCGGGCGCCGCGGCGAAGACGGTGCAGACGACGGCGTCGGGATGGGCGGCGAGCAACGCGCCGCAACTGAACACGGCATCGTCGAAATGGGGCGAGACAACAAAAAGACGCGGGCTGGTTTCACTCATGGGAATCGCACTGGATTGTCGGGGGGTGAGGCACGCTGCGAACCGTGTCTGACATGACGACGGGAACGCGTCACATCAGCTTAGTCGGTATTGGCGCGCGCTGCGCACAACGTCTGTGCATGCGCAAGCCGTGTGCCTGAGCGGGAGAGACCCGGGAGGCTCCGCGCGAGGGTGTGTGGGGGATGGTCCGCGGGGGCGTCCAATCACACGCCGGCCAGATCTTCGGGCGTATCCACGTCGCGCAGAATGCCTGGATCGTCGAGATCCAGACGCGCGACCGGGTTTGTGGTCAGCAGGACACGGGCGCCGGTGTCGCCGTCGAGTGCGCACAAGGCTTCGCCGTGCTCGGCGCCGAAGCCGACCGGATGCCCGCGTTGGCCCTGATAAAACGGCACGACAATCGATGCCCCGCCGTCTAGCGTGCGCGCCACGGCCTCGACGGTGGCGACGGCGATGCGCGGCATATCAGCCAGCGCGACGATCCAGCCTTCCGAGTCGGCACTCGCTTCGATGCCGGCGGCGAGGCTCGCGCCCATGCCGCGTTCGGCGTCGGCCGAGAACACTACGTCGCAGCCGGCCTCATTGAGCATGCGCGCCAGCGCGTCGGATCCAGGTCTCACTACGGCGAGTACGCGGCTGACGACCAGCAGCAGGCGATGCGCGGCTTCATGCGCGACGATGCCGCCGTCCGGCATACGGGCGAGGAGTTTATTGTGCAGACCGTCCGGATCGAAGCGCGACCCGTAGCCGGCGGCAAGCAGCACGCCGGTTGCGAGCGAGGCGTAGGCCATGGGCGGCACCTGGAGAGGAGGATGAGGTCGATTGTGCGGCGCAACCGGCGAGCAGGCAAGCGCGAATGTTGCGGGCGCGCATGCGCCGGCGTCAAGCTGACTCCGTCCAGGCCGACCGCACCAAAGCTGGCCGCCTTAATGCCGGGCGCCTCAATGCCGAGCGCCTCAATGCCGTGCGCCTCAAACCTCCACCGGCGATATCACCTTATCCAGCGTGATCGGTAAATCCCGCACCCGCACGCCGGTGGCGTGATACACCGCATTCGCGAGCGCCGCCACCACGCCGGTCAAGCCAATCTCGCCAATCCCCCTGACACCCAGCGAATTGATATGAGGATCCGGTTCGTTCACGAAGGTGACATCCAGCGAGCCGATATCCGCATTCACCGGCACGTGATATTCGGCGAGATTCATATTGACGAAGCGGCCATAGCGCTCATCGAGCAGGGTGTCTTCTTCGAATGCGGCGCTGATGCCCCACACCATGCCGCCCATCATCTGGCTGCGCGCGGTTTTCTCATTGAGGACCCGGCCGACATCGTACACACCGACAATGCGCGGTACGCGGATCGTGCCGAGGTCCGCATCCACATGGACCTCGGTGAACACCGCCCCGAACGAATGCAGCGAATATTCGCTGCGCTCCTGGCCGGGCTTCACGCTCACCACGGCCTCGATGGGCTTGCCGCCGGCACGCGCGAGAATCGCGGCCGCGGGGTCGCGCAACGACGGATTCGATCGGCTGACCACCCATCCGTGTTCCACGCTCACATCGGACACATCCATGCCGTGCACCGGTGATGCATTGTCGGCCAGCGCAAGCGAGATCAATTGGTTGCGCACCTGCGTGCAGGCGTCGTGTACCGCCGGCGATACGCTCGCGGCCGATTGCGAGCCGCCCGAACCGGGCGCCTGAGGCAAGCTCGAATCGCCGAGCTCGAAGTGGATTTTTTCCGGTGGAAAGCCGAGTGCGTCGGCCGACACCTGGGTCATCACCGTGTAGGTGCCAGTGCCGAGATCCTGCGTACCCGAGCCGACCATCGCGGTCCCATCAGGCAGGATGCGTGCAATCGCCGCGGCGGGGCTGCGGTTGGCGGGATACGTGGCGGTCGCCATGCCGAGGCCGATCAGCGTGTGGCCGGAGCGCATCGAACGAGGTGTCGAAGTGCGCCGCGACCAGCCGAATTTCTCCGCGCCAATCTCATAGCATTGACGCAGCGCCTTGCTCGAAAACGGTTTGTTCTCCTGCGGATCGACTTCCGCGTAGTTTTTAAGCCGCAAGGCGACGGGGTCCATCTTGAGTTTCCACGCGAGTTCGTCCATGGCGGATTCGAGTGCGAACGAACCGGTGGTTTCGCCTGGCGCGCGCATAAATGTAGGCGTACCCAGGTTCAACTGGACGAGGCGATGCGTCGTCTGCTGATTCGGTACGGCGTAGAGCATGCGCGTGACCATGCAGCAGGTCTCGGTCCAGTCCTCGATCGTCGACGTGTTCGAGATGCTGTCGTGGAGCATCGCGGTGAGCGTGCCGTCCGGCCGGGCGGCGAGGACGAAATGCTGTTCGGTACGCGGCCGCGCGCCGACCGAGCCGAACATCTGCGGGCGCGTCAACGCGAGGCGCACCGGGCGTCCCGTCTGCTTCGCGGCCATCGCGCAGAGCACCACATGCGACCAGGACGAGCCCTTGCCGCCGAAACCGCCGCCGAGAAACGGCGAGATCACATGAACGTCATCCGGCGATACGCCGAGCGTTTTCGCCACGGCGGTGCGCGTGCCGCTCACCCCCTGGGTGGAATCGTACAGCGTCAGTTGCGGACCATCCCAATGCGCCATGGTGGCATGCGGCTCCATGGGATTGTGATGTTCGACCGGCGTCGTATAGACCTGATCGATGCGCACGCTGCCGGCGGCCACGCCCTCATCGAAGTTGCCGCGTTGCGTGTCGGTCTGGCGGCCCTGCGGACTGATCGGCGCGTGCATGGTCGCTTTGGCGCGCGTGAAGTTGTGCGCGCCAGGCGCCGCCTGATACGTGATGCGCAGTTGCTGTGCGGCGTCGGTGGCGCGTTCCAGGGTGTCGGCGACCACCACGGCGACTGGCTCATTGCTGTAGTGAACCTGGTTGTCCTGCAACAGCGACAGATGACGGCCGGCCGGCGGCGCCAGTGGCGGACGCCCGCCATTGGGCAGGCGCGGCGCGTTCTGATAGGTCATCACCAGCAGTACACCCGGTAGCGATTGTGCGCGGCTCGCATCGATCGAGGCAATGCTGCCGCTCGAGATCGTGCTCGTCACCAGCACTGCGTGCGCGAGGCGCGCCCCGCCAAATTCCGCTGCATAACGGGCCTCGCCTGTGACTTTTAGCACGCCATCGGTTCGGTCCATCGGCTGACCGACCAGCGGGGCATTCGTGCTCAGGTTCGTAGTCATGCGACACCTCCTGTCCGGCCGGCGGCCTGATTCACGGCGCGCACGATCGAGCGTTGCGCGAGTTGCACCTTGAAGCGGTTGCCGCTGAGCGGCTGCGCCTCGCCCATGGCGGCCGCAGCGGCAGCGCGCAGGTTCGCATCCGAGAGCGGCTTTCCGCTCAGCATCTGCTCTGCGATACTCGCGCGCCATGGCTTATGCGCGACCCCGCCTAACGCAATATGCGCAGTCCTCACCGTATTGCCATCCATTTGCAAGGCGGCGGCGACCGAGACGAGCGCAAACGCGTAACTCGCGCGGTCGCGCACTTTCAGGTAGTGGGAATGGTCGCTAAAGAGTGGAGGCGGCAAGTCGACCGCCGTGATCAGTTCGCCGGGTTGCAGCGTGGTATCCACTTCCGGACGGTCGGCGGGCAGGCGGTGAAATTCCGTAATCGGAATCGTGCGCTCGCCACGTAGACTGCTCACGCGCACTACTGCATCGAGCGCCGCGAGTGCCACGCTCATATCCGACGGGTTCACGGCAACACATTGCGAACTGGCGCCGAGGATCGCATGCGTGCGGTTTTGCCCTTCTATCGAAGCGCAGCCGCTGCCGGGCTGACGCTTGTTGCATTGGCTAAATGCGGTGTCGTAGAAGTAGCCGCAGCGCGTGCGCTGCATCAGATTGCCGCCTACGGTGGCCATATTGCGCAGCTGCGGCGAGGCGCCGGCCAGAAATGCTTGTGAGAGCAACGGGTACTGCTCGCGCACCAAGGCATGATTGGCGGCATCGCTGTTGCGCACGAGTGCGCCGATGCGCAGGCCGCCGTCGGGCAGCGTACCGATAGTGTCGAGGCCGCGCAGGTGCGTGATATCGACGAGATGCACGGGCTGCTCCACGCCGCCTTTCATCAGATCGAGCAGGTTGGTGCCGCCGCCGATAAACATCGTGCCGGGTTGCTGCGCAGCGCGCAGCGCGCTGCTGACGTCCACAGCGCGTTCGTAGGAGATCGCGTCCATGCCGACCCCCTAGGCGTTGCCTGTGCTGCCGTCATGCACGGCGCGCACGGCGGCGACGATGTTCGCATACGCACCGCAGCGGCAGATGTTGCCGCTCATGCGCTCGCGGATTTCGTCGTCGCTGAGCTGGGCCGGGTGCATGCGGACATCGGCAGTGACGGTGCTCGCGGTACCGTTGCCGAACTCGCTGAGCATCGCGGTGGCCGAGCACAATTGCCCGGGCGTACAGTAGCCGCACTGGAAGGCGTCGTGTTCGATGAAGGCGCGTTGTATCGGACTCAGTACCCCGTTGCTCGCCAGACCTTCCACGGTGGTGATGGCTTCGCCATCGTGCATCACGGCAAGCGTCAGGCAAGAGTTGATGCGCCGGCCTTCCACCATGACTGTGCACGCGCCGCATTGGCCGCGGTCGCAACCCTTCTTTGTTCCCATCAGGCCTGCGTATTCGCGCAGCGCATCGAGCAGCGTTACGCGCGGCTCCAGTTGCAGCGTATAAGCGCGGCCATTGACGTTGAGCGTGACCGGCCGCGGCGGCTCCGGCGCCCGCGGCGCCTCGGACGGCGGCACGGCAGCAGGTTGGTTCTGGGCATGGACATGCGGCGCGACACCCACCGTCGCAGCGGCCGCGGCGGATTGCAGGAAGCGGCGGCGCGAGGGTTTATTGGGGGTGGCGTTGGGTTCGTCGTCTGAACCCGGGGGGACTCGATTTCTGGACATAACGTTCTGTTTGCTCCATGAAAGGTCGATGCAAACCCGCGACACGTCGGGCGTCCGATGCGATGCATCGGCGGCTTACTGTAATGAGCAATTTCGATGCCGCGGTGGCGAGCGGGAGCTGTGGCAAGACATCAGGACATGCGGATACCACGCGGCATCGCTGCACGTTGCGATTAACTATATGCAATGCCGCAGAGGATCAAGCGTTCGTTATTGGGCCAAGCAGGAAACACTGTTTTGTGCAATACAGCGGGAGCTGTCGCTGCCGGCAAGGCGCGATAAAAACGCTCGTGAAGCGCTGTCTTGGCAAGGCATACAGAGGAATCGCAGCCTTATGCTGCTGCCAGATCCGTTAGCGTTTCGCGTAGCCACACGAGCGCCGGGTCGACATGGTTACGTGGGTGCCACGCCGCGAATAGTGTGAAGCCGCGCGCCTCGAAAGGCAGTTCGAACAGATCGAGCCGCTTGTCGTGGCGCTCCGCGAAGCGCGACGGCAACGTCGAAACGTAATCCGAATTCACCAGCAATTCGGGCACTAGCGTGAAATGCTGAACCGAGAGCGCGACGCGGCGCGCACGGCCGAGCGCGTCGAGATGTTCGTCCATGAAGCCGTAGAAACTGCCACCGCTCGTAGATACTAGCACGTGGTTTAGCGCGCAATACGTGTCCAGGTCGAGGCGTGCCGTGCCGCGCGGATGCCCCTTGCGCTGCACGAAGACGAAATGCTCATCGAACAGTTTGCGGGCTTTCATCGACGCCGGAATCATCCGCTCGGAACCGAGCAGCAGATCGATCTCGCCACGCTCGAGGCGCCCGGCTGTCGACGGTTGATCGGCCACGACAAATGCGATGCGCACACCCGGGCCGGCCAGTTCAGGCAGCCGCTCCATCAACGGCAGACCGAGCACGGAGGTGGCGTTGTCGTTGGCCGCGATGACGAAGTGCCGTATGTCACTGTGCGGGTCGAAGGCCGGTTGATGGCGCACCACCACTTCCAGGTTCTTCAACGCCGCGTGTAGTGGCTCCATCAAGGCCAGGGCGCGGGCGCTGCGTGTCATGCCGCGACCGGTCTCCGCGGGAATCAGGAGCGGGTCGCCGAAGATTTGCCGCAGCCGCGCGAGTTGCGTCGAGACGGCGGGCTGCGTCAGATGCAGGCGCTCGGCGGCGCGCGTGACGTTGGACTCCGCGAGTAGCGCATCAAGCGACACCAGTAGGTTCAGGTCGATACCGCGTAGATCAATCATGTTGATGGGTCGCATTCGAGTAATTGATTTCAAGAATAGGTAGCCGGCTCCTACAGTTCAAGCGTGCAAACAATCTCTGGAGTCGTAAATGAAAGCCTGGATGCTCGATGAACCCGGTCAATCGCTCGCCCTGCGCGAGGTCGCACAACCGCAGCCGCGTCGCGGCGCGGTGCTGGTCCGGATGGAAGCGGTGCCGCTTCTGAGTTACACGCGTAGCTACGTCGAAGGAAAACTGCCCTATGCGTATCCGCCGGGGCCGTTTTCACCCGGCACGAACGGCGTGGGCCGGGTAGAGGCGGTCGGTGAGGGCGTAGTGGCATTCCACGTCGGTCAACGCGTTGTCGTGAATCCCTACTGGATCGCGGATGAAACGGTGCGTGAACCCGCTCAGGCGTTGCTCGGTCTGACGGCGATAAGTGCGGACAGCGGCGCGCTGCTGGCTGATTTCCCGCACGGCACGTTGCGCGAGCTGGCCGAGTTTCCGGCAGCGACGCTGATCGCGCTCGATGGCCTCGAAGACCTTTCATCGACGCGGCTTGCGGTGCTCGGCAAGTTCGCGGTGCCGTTCGGCGGATTGTGGCGTGGCCGGCTAACGGCGGGTGAAACGATCGTGATAAACGGCGCCACTGGCTACTTTGGATCGGCTGCGGTGCTCGCTGCGCTGGCGATGGGTGCGACCCGTGTGATCGCGCTGGGCCGGCGGCCTCAACCGCTGAAGACGCTCGTCGAACAGGGACGAGGGCGTGTCATACCGGTTGTCTTGACCGGTGATACCACCCAGGATGTCGCCGCGATTCGCGCAGCAGCGGGAGGCGGCGCAGATCTCGCGTTCGACATGGTCGGCCAGGCGACCGATCCTCAGGCAACGCTTGCCGCGCTGCGCAGCTTGCGCCGCGGCGGCAGGCTCGTGCTGATGGGCAGCATGCAGGTGGATTTGCCGATCGCGTATCAGGAGATGATGCTGAATAACTGGGAGTTGATCGGGCATTTCATGTACGCGCGCGCCGACTATCTTGCACTGGTTGCATTGGCAGCTTCGGGCCAGATACAGCTCGACGCAGTGGAATTGCAGTCGTACTCATTCGCCGACCTCGAAGCGGCGATCGACGCGGCGGGGCACATGGCAGGGCTGCAATGCACAGTGGTCGGTTTGGCTGAAGGGCGCGCCTGGGATTGACCACGTCGGTCGTCGACGTGGCCGTCACCAATGCATATAGCGTGTGCTCAATGCGAATGCCGGGGCACCTCTGCGCCGCGGCATCCCACCAGGAAGTCGAAGTCGCAACCCTGATCGGCTTGCAGAACGTGATCGACATAAAGCTGACGGTATCCGCTCGAATCGGCCGGCGACTTCTGCTGTGATTCTGCCCAGTCGGCCAGACGCGCGGTCAGTTCTTCCGCGCTGACGTCCAGGTGGAGCCGCCCGGCGAGGGAATCCAGTTCGATCCAGTCGCCTTCGCGGACCACGGCGAGCGGGCCGCCCGCTCGGGCTTCCGGCGAAACGTGCAGCACGACGGTGCCGTAAGCGGTGCCGCTCATGCGTGCATCCGAGACCCGCACCATGTCCGTCACGCCTTGGGCAAGCAGCTTCGGCGGCAAGCCCATGTTGCCCACTTCCGCCATGCCCGGATAACCCTTCGGTCCGCAATTCTTCATCACGAGCACGGAGTCCGCGGTCACGTCGAGGTCGGGGTCGCCGATGCGTGCCTTGTAGTCGTCGAAGTTTTCGAACACGACGGCTCGGCCGCGGTGCTTGAGCAGCGACGCCGTAGCCGCAGACGGCTTGAGCACCGCGCCATTCGGCGCGAGGTTGCCGCGTAGCACGCAGAGTCCACCGTCTGCGACGAGCGGCTTGTCGAGCGGACGGATCACTTCGTCGTTATAGAGCGGCGCTTCCTTGTTGTTGTCCCACAGCGACTGACCGTTCGCGGTCAATGCATCCGGATGCGGCAACAGGCCTGCTTCGCCGAGGCGTCGAAGCACCGCAGGCAAGCCGCCCGCATAGTAGAACTCCTCCATCAGGAAGCGGCCTGACGGCTGCAGATCGACGAGCGTCGGCGTGCCGCGGCCCACGCGAGTCCAGTCGTCGAGTTCGAGGTCCACGCCAATGCGTCCGGCAATCGCCTTCAGGTGGATCGCCGCATTGGTGGAGCCGCCGATCGCCGCATTCACGCGAATCGCGTTCTCAAACGCTTCACGCGTCAGCAGCTTCGACAGGCGCAGGTCGTCAAGCGCCATATCGACGATCCGCATGCCCGACATATGGGCGAGCACGTAGCGGCGTGCATCTACGGCGGGAATCGCGGCGTTATGCGGCAACGTGACGCCAAGCGCCTCAGCCATGCAGGCCATGGTCGAGGCAGTACCCATCGTATTGCAGGTACCCGCTGAGCGCGACATACCAGCTTCCGCAGACATGAATTCATGCAGCGAGATCTTGCCCGCCTTGACCTGCTCGCTCAGTTGCCACACGACGGTGCCAGAGCCAATGTCACGCCCTTGATGCTTGCCGTTGAGCATCGGGCCGCCGCTAACCATAATGGCGGGCACGTCGCAACTTGCCGCGCCCATCAGAAGCGCAGGGGTGGTCTTGTCGCAGCCCGCGAGCAGAACCACTGCGTCGATCGGGTTGCCGCGGATCGATTCCTCCACATCCATGCTCGCGAGGTTGCGCGTAAACATGGCAGTGGGGCGCAGGTTCGACTCGCCATTCGAGAAGACCGGGAACTCGACCGGGAAGCCACCCGCCTCGAACACCCCGCGTTTGACGTGCTCGGCGATCTTGCGGAAGTGCGCGTTGCATGGCGTCAACTCCGACCACGTATTACAGATGCCGATGATCGGTTTGCCCTGGAACTCGTGATCAGGGATGCCCTGATTCTTCATCCAGCTGCGGTACATGAAACCATTCTTGTCGGCTGTGCCGAACCACTGCGTCGAGCGCAACGCTCGTTTCTCGTCTGGCATGATGCCCTCCTGATCCCACATTATAGTAAGACTATTTAGAGTGTTCACTAGGGTATTCACGAATATTTGTGCCAAAACACCCGCAATATAGTGTGACTATTAAAAATAGTGATGGGCGGCGCGACCTCGCTGGCGAGGTGCGGCCGGAAGCAGCGTAACAATCATTGAGGCCAAAACATGCCAAAGCAAATTTCGGTGGGCCTGGTTGGCGTGGGCAAGATCGCGCGCGATCAGCATTTGCCGGCTCTCGCGGGAAACGACGGGTTCGAGCTCGTCGCCTGTGCAAGCCGCAACGCGCAGGTCGAAGGCGTGCGCAACTACAAGACAGTGCAGGAACTGCTCGCGGCAGAACCTGAGCTCGATGCAGTCTCGCTTTGCGCTACCCCGCAAGTGCGCTTCGAGCAGGCGCGAGCCGCCCTGCTGGCAGGCAAACATGTGATGCTGGAAAAGCCACCTGGCGCGAGTGTCGTCGAGGTGACGGTTCTCGCCGCGCTAGCGCAGGAAAAAGGCTGCAGCCTGTTTGCCTCGTGGCATTCCCGCTATGCGCCCGGGGTAGAGACCGCTCGCACGTGGCTCGCGCAGCGCGAGATCAAGTCGGTGACCGTCCTCTGGAAAGAAGATGTCCGCAAGTGGCATCCGAATCAGGACTGGATCTGGGAAGCGGGCGGCCTGGGCGTGTTCGATCCGGGCATCAATGCGTTGTCGATCATCACGCGCATCTTGCCGCGCGCATTTTTCCTGAAGTCGGCCGAGCTGTGGGTGCCGTCCAACCGGCAGACCCCGATTGCGGCCAACCTCAACTTCATCGACGACCACGATACGCCGGTCCGCGCGGAGTTCGACTGGCGCCATGGTTCCGAAGAACTGTGGCAGATCGAGGTGACGACCAGCAGCGGCGTGCTGCGTCTCTCGCAGGGCGGCAAACAGTTGCACATCGACGGCGCGGCCGTCGATGTCGGCCCGGAACGCGAATACCCCGGCCTGTACGAGCGCTTTCATGAACTGATCACCTCGGGCCGTAGCGACGTCGATCTCCGGCCGCTCGAGCACGTGGCCGATGCGTTGCTGCTGGGTCACCGGCACGCGGTTGAGGCCTTCGTCGAGTGAGCGCCGCTTGTTGAGTCATAAGTCTTAGGCCACACGTAGTCAAACTTAAGTTGTTAATTCCAGGAGACCCAGATGAACCAGAAGCTTCGCCGATTGACCCTGTCCGCAGTTGCCGCGGCGGTCCTCGCGGTGCCGTTCGCGGCCCAGATTTCGGTGCGCGCAGATGAACCCCTCAAGATCGGCTTCCTCGTGAAGATGCCGGAACAGGCGTGGTTCATCAATGAGCAGAAGGCCGCGACCGCTGTCGGTCAGAAGGATGGCTTCTCGGTAGTGAACATCGGCACGCCGGACGGCGAAAAGGTGCTGGCTGCGATCGATAACCTCGGTGCACAAGGCGCCAAAGGCTTTGTGATCTGCGCGCCTGACGTGCGTCTCGGACCGGCAATCGAAGCACGCGCCAAGCGTTACAACATGAAGTTCGTCACTGTCGACGATCAACTGGTGGACTCGACCGGCAAGCCGCTCGGCGATGTGCCGCACCTCGGCATGTCGGCCATCAAGATCGGTAATCAGGTGGGCCAGGCGATCTCCGATGAAATGAAGCGTCGCGGCTGGAAGCCGGAAGAAGTCGGCGCGCTGCGCATCACCGACTACGAACTGCCGACCGCCAGGCAACGCACCGATGGCGCCACGCAGTCGCTGCTCGCCAACGGCTTCAAGAAGGAAAACATCTTCGACGCACCGCAAAAGACGACGGATGACGAAGGCGGCTTCAACGCAGTCTCGCCCGTACTCGCGCAGCATCCGAACATCAAGAAGTGGGTGATCTTCGCGCTCAACGAAGAGACCGTACTGGGTGGCGTGCGCGCGACTGAGCAGTTGCACATTCCCGCTTCCGATGTGATTGGCGTTGGCATCAACGGCGCTGGCGAAGCGTTTGCCGAGTTCCAGAAGAAGGAACCGACCGGCTTCTACGGCACGATCGCCGTCAGCTCGACGAACCACGGCAAGCAGAGCACGGAGAACCTCGTCGAGTGGATCAAGACGGGCAAGCAGCCGCCTGCCGATACGCAGACGACGGGTGAGTTGATGGTGCGCGGCAACTGGGAAAGCGTGCGCAAGGAACTCGGTATTTAAGCGTTCGAATGAGCGCTCGAAAGAGCGTGCACGTGAGCCTGCCTGCATGATGGGCAACACTCGCGGCGCGGGCGGCACACCTAAGGTATTCAAGGTGTGCCGCCCGCGTGTCGTATTCACCAGCAAGAGGCATTTGATGACGGTTTCCCAACCCGACGCGGCGCATCTGAGTTCCAGCGGTGCTGCGTCTGCTGCTGTGTCCAGCGCGGCTCCCAACGGGAGTCCCGCAGATACGGAGGCGTATCTCCAGCTTGCCGGCATCACCGTGCAGTTTCCGGGCGTACTGGCGCTCGATCAGGTTTCGCTCGACGTGCGTCGCGGCGAAGTCCATGGTTTGATGGGCGAAAACGGCGCCGGCAAATCCACGCTGCTGAAGGTCCTGTCGGGCGTGAACCAGCCGGCCGCGGGCACGCTCGCGCTGAATGGCGTAGTGCAACAGTTCACCACCACCAAGGCCGCCATTGAGGCAGGCGTTGCGATCATCTATCAGGAACTGCATCTGGTGCCGGAATTGACGGTGGCGGAGAACCTGATGCTCGGTGCGCTTCCCAACCGTTTCGGTGTGCTTGACGAGAAGGCGCTGCTGGCGCGGGCCATGCGCGAACTCGAGCGCCTCGGCGAGAAGATCGATCCGGCACAGCAGATCAAGTATCTGTCCATCGGTCAGCGTCAGATGATCGAGATAGGCAAGGCGCTGATGCGCGATGCGCGTGTGATTGCGTTCGATGAGCCGACCAGCTCGCTCTCGTCGCGCGAAACGACGCAGCTGTTCCGCATCATCCGCGCGCTCAGGGCCGAAGGACGCGCGATCATCTATGTCACGCACCGCATGGAAGAGGTCTATGAGCTGTGCGATCGCGTCACTGTGTTTCGCGATGGACACCATATCGACACCTTCGAAGCAGGTGCGGGGCTAGATCGCGACCGCCTGATCAGTTGCATGGTGGGCCGCTCGATTGCCGATGTGTACGGCTACCGCGCGCGTCCCACGGGCGATGTGCAGCTCGAAGTGAAGGGACTGATGGGGCCGGGTCTCAAGGAGCCTGCATCGTTTTCCGCGCGCAAGGGCGAGATCGTCGGCTTCTTTGGCCTGGTGGGCGCGGGCCGATCCGAATTGATGAAGCTGATCTACGGCGCGGTGAAACCGGCCGCCGGTGAGATCGTGCTGAGGGGCAAGCCAGTGCGCTTTACGACGCCGCGCGATGCGGTGCGAGCGGGCGTTGCGCTGTGCCCGGAAGATCGCAAGCAGGAAGGCATCGTCTCTATTGCATCGGTTTCAGACAACCTGAACATCAGTTGCCGTCGGCATTTTAGCCGCTTCAACGTGCTCAACAGCCGCAAGGAAGCGCAGACCGCGAAGGAATTCATCGCGAAGCTGTCAATCAAGACGCGCAACGGCGAGACGCCCATCGGCACGCTCTCGGGCGGCAATCAGCAGAAGGTGATCCTGTCGCGCTGGCTTGCCGAAGAGATCGACGTGTTCCTGATGGACGAGCCGACGCGCGGTATCGACGTGGGCGCGCGCAGCGAAATTTACGGCCTGCTCTATGCGCTAGCCGAAGCGGGCCGCACCGTGATCGTCGTATCGAGCGACCTGGCAGAAGTGATTGGCATCGCGGACCGGGTGCTGGTGATGAAGGAAGGCCGCATCGTCGGCGATTTGCCGAAGGCCCAGGCGACCCCGGACGCGCTGATCAAGCTCGCGCTGCCGCGCTAAGGCCAGACTGACCGAATGGAAACAGACACAATGCAAACACAAGAACCTACCAACACCGCTGCCACGAATCCGGCATCCGGCGTCGCCACGCGTCCGCGTGCCATGCAGGCATGGGACTTCGTCAACAAGTCAGGCATTGTGATGGTCTTCATCATACTGTTTGGCGCGCTGTCGCTGACCGTGCCGGATTTCATCAGCGCACGCAATATCCAAGGGCTTTTGCTCTCGGTCACGCTGATCGGTTCGATCTCGGTCACGATGATGTTCGTGCTGGCGCTCGGTGAAGTGGACCTGTCGGTGGCGTCGATCGTCGCGTTCTCGGGCGTCGTGGCCTCCACGCTGATCACCGCGACGCACAGCATTACGTTCGGCATCGCCGGTGGCGTGCTGGCGGGAGGCGCCGTCGGCCTCGTGAACGGCGTGCTCGTCGCGCGCTACAAGATCAATTCGCTGATTGTGACGCTTGCCATGATGGAAGTGGTGCGCGGTCTTGCCTACATCACGTCGAACGGTGACGCGGTGATGATTTCCGAAGAAAGCTTCTTCGATCTGGGCGGCGGCTCGTTCCTCGGCATTTCGTTTCCGATCTGGAGCAACATCGTCGGCTTCATCCTGTTCGGATTCCTGCTCAAGAAGACCGTGTTCGGCAAGAACGTGCTGGCGGTGGGCGGCAATAGCGAAGCGGCGTTGCTGGCGGGCTTGCCGGTTACTCGCATCAAGATCGTGGTGTTCGTGCTGCAGGGCCTCGTCACCGGCTTTGCCGGTGTGATGCTCGCATCGCGGATGAGCCTCGGCGACCCGAAGACTTCGGTCGGCCTCGAGCTCGGTGTGATTTCGGCATGCGTGCTCGGCGGTGTCTCCCTGACGGGTGGCGTTGCAACGATCTCCGGCGTGCTCGTGGGCGTGCTGATCATGGGTTCGGTGCAGGACGCCATGAGCCTGCTGAACGTGCCGACGTTCTACCAATACCTGATTCGCGGCGGCATCCTGCTGCTCGCTGTGCTGTTCGACCGGTACCGGCGTAGCAAACGAGTGGGCTGACCGGGTTTCCGGGGTAACCGCGCACGGCAAAAACCTATTACACGCCGGCGGGGACATCAAAAAATACGGGGAAGGGACACGATGTTCAAGGACACCAGTATCCGCGGGAGCATCACGCTTGTCATCACGGTCTTTGTCGTGATCCTGCTGAGCGCGATCGGTATCAGCGTCGGCATGCTCGAACTCAGCAATGAAGGGATGAGCAAGATGGTCGAGGAGGACACCCGGATACTGGTCGATCTGAAGACCAGCAGCGAATTGCTGCAACGGGTGCGCGTGTCGCTCGACAGCTATCACGCGCTGTACGGAGTCGGCGATCCTGAACCGCAGTTACTCGCGAACGCCCGCCAGGATATCAAGGAGTCCGACCGGCAATTTGCCGACTATCTCGCGCACCAGCCGCTGGATCCGGCTGTAAGGCATCTGGCGACGCAGTTGCAGGGCAAGCGCACTGCGTTCGTGAAACAGGCGTTGCTACCCGCGTTCGATGCCCTCGAACAGATGGACTTCAGCGCCTTCAAAACGTTGCAAGGCAAAGAAACCAAGGCCTTGTCCGACGCTTATCAAGGGGCGATGTCCGGCCTCGAGAACGCGCTTGGCGAGCGGCAAAGAGCCCGCTATACCGAAGCGCAGACACGTTTCAAGTCGATGGTCGGCGTGCTCGGCGGAGTCGCGGTCGTTGCACTACTGCTCGGCTTTCTTGCGCGACACATCTTGATCGGCGCCGTCGTGCGACCGCTTGTGCATGTCATCGCGCATTTTGAGCGAATTGCCTCTGGCGATCTGCGCGGCGAGATTACGGTCGAGCGCCAGAATGAAATGGGCGCGGTGTTCGCCGGGCTCAAGAAAATGCAGCACGCCCTGGTGACGACGGTGGCGACCGTGCGCAGTAGCACGGAATCGATCAACGTCGGCGCACAAGAGATCGCCTCGGGCAATAGCGACCTGTCCCATCGTACCGAGCAACAGGCGGCGTCGCTCGAACGCACCGCGTCCAGCATGGAACAACTCACGTCGACGGTGAAGCAGAATGCGGACAACGCTCATGAGGCCAATGTCCTTGCATTGAGCGCATCGGACACGGCCGTGCTCGGTGGCCAGGTTGTCGGTAATGTCGTCGAGACCATGCAGGGGATTTCGGTGCATTCGCGCAAGATCTCCGAGATCATTGGTGTGATCGACGGCATCGCATTTCAGACCAATATCCTCGCGTTGAATGCGGCCGTCGAGGCCGCGCGTGCAGGCGCGCATGGACGTGGCTTTGCGGTCGTCGCAAGCGAGGTTCGCAATCTTGCGCAACGCAGCGCCTCTGCCGCGCGAGAGATCAAGCAGTTGATCAACGACTCGGTCGGGCAAATCGCGCAGGGCTCGGCGCTTGCCCAACGCGCGGGCTCGACGATGAACGACGTCGTTAGCTCGGTGCAGAAGGTCACGAAGATCATCGCCGAAATCTCGTTCGCTGCAAGCGAGCAAAGCAAGGGGATCGAGCAGGTGAATCTCGCTGTGACAGAGATGGACCAGACGACCCAGCAGAACTCGGCGCTGGTCGAGCAGGCTGCGGCGGCATCCCAGTCGCTGGAGGAGCAGGCGGCCAGGTTGATGGAGGCCGTTTCAGTGTTCAAGGTCGCAGGTGCTTGACTCACATCTGCTTGAGTCATTTATGTAATAGTGGGTGAGCCGGATTGAGCGGCACTGGTAATAATCGCGCATTCCATTCTCATGGAACTTTAAATAATTAAAATTGTCGCCGTTGAAATTGATATTCGATAGGGCTGGTTAAAAGAAAGTTGAGGAAATATTATCTAAAGTTGCCCGGCTCGGCGTTGATCGAGACTGATGCCGCCAACGCAATTTTGGATTTCTCCTGAAGGTCTATGCAGTAAAGGATCGGAGTATGTTCGCGAGAGCGGCATGCTCCGTTTTAATTGGTGCGACACCTTTGCATTTTCCAGTAGTAGCGTTACAAGCCAGGCAGATAAACGGCAGAAAAAGTGAAGCGTAAGGAATTGCGAAATACAGTATTGCCATGATTGCGATAATCTCCGCCACTCAATAACAACCGATTCAAGGTTAACGGAGAAGCAATGAAGAAATTCGTCCTGTCTGGCCTTTCGCTGGCGGCTCTAGGTGGTGCGGGCGCAGCTCACGCGCAGAGCAGCGTAACGCTCTACGGCCTGATCGATGCCGGTATCACCTACACGAGCAATCAGGGTGGCGCGCACAACGTGCAGGAAACCAGCGGTGCAGTGAACGGCAGCCGCTGGGGCCTGCGCGGTTCGGAAGATCTGGGTGGCGGCCTGAAGGCAATCTTCACGTTGGAAAACGGCTTCAGTATCGCGACGGGCAAGCTCGGCCAGAACGGTCTCGAGTTCGGCCGCCAGGCTTTCGTTGGCCTGTCGAGCGACCAGTACGGCGCCGTCACGCTTGGCCGTCAGTATGACTCCGTCGTCGATTACCTGGCTCCGTTGGCCCTCACCGGTACGGGGTCGGGAGGCACCCAGGCTGCGCACCCGTTCGACAACGACAACCTCGACAACTCGTTCCGTATCAACAACTCGGTCAAGTACTCGAGCGTCAACTATGGCGGCCTCAAGTTCGGCACCCTGTATGGCTTCTCGAACGACGCAGGGGGCTTCGCCACGAACCGCGCCTACAGCGCAGGCGCTTCGTACAACTACGGTCCGTTGAATGTGGCAGCGGGCTACCTGGAGTTGAACAAGGCGGGCACGTCGTACAACTCGAGCGGGGCAGTGACCAGCGACGCGACCTTCACAGCCGGCACGCAACGCACTTACGGGGCGGGCCTGAACTATGCCTTCGGTCCGGCGACGTTCGGTTTTGTGTTCACGCAGACCCACCTCTACAACGCGAGCAGCATCGGCGCGTCGGCTTCGGGCACGTCGTCCGGCCTGACGTTGACGGGCGGTGGCGCAAGCTTCACGAACTATGAGGTGAACGCGCGTTACAACATCACGCCGGCATGGTCCCTCTCGGCTGCATACACGTTCACCGATGCGCATCTCGACGGCGTGAGCCCGAAGTACAACCAGTTCAGCCTGCAGACAGCGTATGCGTTGTCCAAACGCACGGATATTTACCTGATGGGTGTGTATCAGCACGTCAGCGATACCGGCGATTCGGGTATCACGGCGGATATAAATGGACTGAGCACCTC
>NZ_JAMFSB010000031.1 GCF_026225065.1 Paraburkholderia sp.
CCTGGAACAGCGGCGACATCGCGTCGTTGGCGAGATCTTCGAGCGTGCCGGCCGCCTTGCGCCGCTCCGGCGTGCGGCGCACTGCAGGCGACGTCGAGAACGCAATCGCGTAGTCACCCGAGCCGTTCGCCATCGACGATCCGGTGCGGGCAATGCCAAGGAACGCGCGGTGCGCCATCCGCTTCAGGTTGCGGTCCGAGAGCGGCGCGTCGGTCGCAATCACGATGACCACCGAACCGTCGCCGCCGTGGTCGTCGACCACGCCTTTCAGATAGTAGCGGCCGAGTTCTAGGCCCACGGGCGCTCCACCCATCGACAACACGCCGCCGTAGTTCGTCTGCACCAGCACACCAATCGTATATCCGCCGAGGATAGGCGGCAGCACGCGCGAGCTGGTGCCGATGCCGCCTTTCCAGCCGAACGCCTGCGTGCCGGTGCCCGCACCCACACACCCTTGCGGCACCGGGCCGGCCCTGGCGCCTGCGATCGCCTGCACGACGTGCTGCGATGTGACATGCCGGCCGCGGATGTCGTTGAGGAAACCATCGTTGGTCTCGCCGACCACGGCATTGACCGACATGACGCGTTCGTTGCCGGGCTGGCCGAGCGTCCATTCGACCGCCCCCGCCATACCCTCTGCGACCGACAACGTGTTGGTCAGGACGATCGGCGTTTCGATCTCGCCGAGTTCTTCGACCTGGGTGGAACCGGCGAACTTGCCGAAGCCGTTACCGAGCGCGAAACCAGCCGGAACCTTATCCTGGAAGAGATTGCCCGGGTGAGGCAGGATCGCCGTCACACCGGTGCGTACGCTAGCGCCCTCGATCAACGTGAGATGGCCTACCGCGACGCCGGTGACATCCGTGATCGCGTTCAACGGGCCCGGCTGCAGCACGCCGGGACGGATGCCGATGTCGCGCGCAAGGGCTCGCGCTGGGGCCTGCGTCCGGGCCTGCGTCGGGGCGCGCGTCGAGGGCGGCGCGTCCAATCCCGCAGGTTGCGGCGTGTCCTTTTGCCTGACTGGTTCCGAAGCGGCGGCCGGATCCCCGTCCGCGCGCTGCGCCAGCGTGAGCGTTGGCGCCATCGCCAGCAATGCGCCGAGAATACGGCGGCGGTAAGTCAGCAAAGTCGTGGTCTGCTCGCTTGTGCTCATGCGTTGTTTTCACCATTAGCGTGGACTTCACAGGATAAGGCGTTGCCGCCCCCGCCACGTTAAACGGTGAATAACGCAAAGTCCGTCGCAGACTGCTTAACTCGCTTACCTGTGTCCGGCAGCGCCGCTGCCGTTCCCGCCGCACGCCCTTTCGTGCCGCTTCAGCGGCGAGCTACCGCCGGTTCGACCCCGACACCACATCGATCCACACCGCCAGCACGAGGATGCTGCCTTTGACGATCATCTGCCAATACGCATCCACGTCGAGCATCGACATGCCGTTGTCGAGACTCGCCATCACCAGCGCGCCGATCAACGCTCCGTACACGGTCCCGGAGCCACCACGCATCGACGTGCCGCCGATAAAGCACGCCGCAATCGCGTCCAGCTCGCCCATCGATCCCGCCGAGGGCGACCCCGCCGCCAACCGCGCCGTATTGACGATGCCGCCGAACGCGCACATCAGCCCCATCAGCGCGAAGATCGCCAGCTTCACGCGGTTCGTGTTCACGCCTGACAGCCGCGTCGCTTCGAGATTCGAGCCGACCGCATAAATGCGCCGGCCAAACACGGTTTGCGTCGCGATCCACGTGAAAATGCCGAGCAACGCCAGCAGCAACAGCACCGGCACAGGAATGCCGCCGTAGCGATCGAGCGTCGCCACGAAGGCCAGCAGGATCACCCCAGCGCCAACGATCTTCGCCGCATCCTGCCAGACTGGCACCACCGGCAACTGATACCGTTGCCGGTTGCGCCGCTGCCGTACGGTCAGGACTGCCAGCAAAACGAACAGCACCACGGCGAGCGTATCGCCCGCAAACTGCGGCAAATAACCCTGCCCGACGAACACAAAGCTATCGGACACCGGTGCAATGGTCGAACCGCCGGTAACACCGAGCAGAATGCCGCGATACGCCAGCATGCCGCCAAGTCCCACGATAAACGACGGCACACGCCGGTACGTCGACCACCAGCCGTTGAAGAGCCCCACCAGCACACCGAGCACCATCACCACGGGCACGGTGACGCCGATCGGCCAATGGCGGTTGACGTCGAGAATTGCCGCGACGCCGCCGAGCAGACCGAGCAGCGACCCCACCGACAAATCGATTTCACCTGCGATGATGACAAACACCATGCCGCACGCAAGCATCCCCGTGATCGACATCTGCCGCAACAGATTCGACAGATTGCGCGGCGTGATGAACGCGCCGCCGGTGAGGAACGAGAAGAAGATCCAGATGGCCGCCACCGCGATCAGCAGCGCGAGAATCTTGTAGCGTGCGAACAGTTGCTGCACGCGCTGCGCGCCGCCGAACGAAGCGTGCGCGGCAGCGTCTTTGGGAGGTTGGGAAGTGACGTCGGGAGTCATGCTGCGCTCGCTTCGGTTGGGTTTGTGGTTCGCTGCGCCGGACGGATGGCCGCCGTGAGAATGTCCTCTTGCGTGAGGCCGTCGTTGATGAAGTCGCCGCGCAATTCGCCCTCGCCGATCACCAGCACGCGGTCGCTGATACCTAGCACCTCGGGCATTTCCGACGACACCATCACGATCGACATGCCGCGGTGCGCGAGCTGCACGATCAGTTTGTAGATTTCGTATTTGGCGCCGACATCGACGCCGCGGGTCGGCTCATCGAGAATCAGCACCTTCGGGTCGGTCAGCAGCATGCGGGTGAGCACGGCCTTCTGCTGGTTGCCACCGGAGAGGCTTGCAATCGACAGCATCGGATGCGCGGCGCGCACCGAGAGTCGCTTCATCTCCGTATGAATCGTATCGAGCTCGGCCGCCGAATCGATCCGCGCGCCTTTGGCAAAACGCTGCAATACCGATAGCGTGATGTTGTGCCCCACACTCAGATGCGGCACGATGCCGTGGCGCTTGCGATCCTCGGGCACCATGCCGATGCCGGCACGAATCGCGTCGGCCGGCTCGCGTATTTTCAGGGGCTTGCCGTCGAGCAGCACGGTGGCCTCGCTCACGCCGGGATAGGCGCCGAAGATCGCCTGCATCAGCTCCGTGCGCCCTGCTCCAACCAGGCCCGCCACGCCGAGTATCTCGCCGCGTCTTAAGGTGAACGACACATCGTCGACCCGTTTTCGACGCGGATTGGTTACGTCGAAACACGTCACATGCCGTGCCTCGAAGATCACGTCGCCAAGCGGCCGCGGCTCGCGCGGAAACAGATTGGTGATCTCGCGGCCCACCATCATTGCGATGATACGGTCGGTGGTCAGCGCGCGCATCGGCTCGGTTGCGACATGCCGGCCGTCGCGGATCACGGTAATGGTGTCGCAGACGGCTTCCACCTCGTCGAGCTTGTGCGAGATATACACGCAGGCCACACCACGCCGCTTCAGATCGCGCACGATATCCAGCAGAATACGCGTCTCCGAGCTGGTGAGAGACGACGACGGTTCGTCGAGAATCAAGAGCTTCGCGCGCTTGTTGAGCGCCTTGGCGATTTCGATCAGCTGCTGATGGCCGCCACCGTAGTTCATCACCGGCTGCGCCACATTGATGCCTTCGATATGCAGTTCGCGCAGCAGCTCGTCGGCGCGCTGAAACATCGCGGCGTAATTCATGCGGCCACCCGGCAGCGTGATTTCGTTGCCGAGAAAGATGTTCTCCGCCACCGAGAGTTCGGGCACCAGCATCAACTCCTGGTGAATGATCACGATCCCGGCGCGCTCCGTGTCGCGCACGTTCGCGGCCTTCAGCGGCTGCCCTTCCCAGAGGATCTCGCCATCCCAGGTGCCGTACGGATAGACCCCGGACAGCACCTTCATCAGCGTCGATTTGCCCGCGCCGTTTTCGCCGCACAGGCCGACGCATTCGCCCGGCGACACGGCCAGGTCGATACCGTCCAGAGCCTTCACACCGGAAAACGCTTTGACGATGCCGTGCATCGCCAGTAAAGGTTGCGTCATTCGCTTTTGCCTCGCTGCAAAGCGCGCGACGACGCGGTTGCGTTCAACACGCAACAGGCGCCATCGCGCGTGGTCCCGCTTATGGGCCTGCTTATTGGCCCACTCATTGACCCACTTACTGGCTCGCGAGCTGTGCCTGGGTGTAGAAACCATCCTTTATGACGACATCCACATTGCTTTTGGTCAGCAGCGTCGGCTGCAGCAGGATGGTGTCGACCTTCTTCTTGCCGTTGTCGTACTGCGCGTTATAGGCAGGCTTATCACCCTTCGCGAGTTGCACGGCGAGGTTCGCAGCCTGGCTGGCGATCAGCTTGAGCGGCTTGTAGACGGTCATCGTCTGCGTGCCGTCAATCAGACGCCTGACGGCCGCGAGATCCGCGTCCTGGCCCGACACAGGCACCTTGCCGGCCATGTGCTGCGCCGCCAGTGCCTGGATCGCGCCGCCAGCCGTGCCGTCGTTCGAGGCCACCACGGCATCGATCTTGTTGTTGTTGGCGGTCAGGGCATCTTCCATGATGCGCAGGGCCGTGGACGCGCTCCACTCAGGTACCCATTGCTGGCCAACCACCTTGATGTCGCCGCGATCGATCGCTGGCTTGAGGATCTTCATCTGACCTTCGCGCAGCATCTTGGCGTTGTTGTCGGTGGGCGCACCGCCGAGCATGAAGTAGTTGCCCTTCGGCTGCGCGTTGTAGACGCCCTGAGCCTGCAATTCACCGACCTTCTCGTTGTCGAACGAGATGTAGGCGTCGATATCGGCATCGAGAATCAACCGGTCGTACGACACCACCTTGATGCCCGCCTTCTTCGCTTCGGCCACCACGTTGCCGAGTGTCTTCGAATTGAACGGCACGATCACGATCACATCGACGCCGCGCGAAATCAGGTTTTCGATCTGCGAGATCTGCCGCTCTTCACTCGCATCGGCCGATTGCACCGAAACCTTGGCGCCAAGTTTTTCGGCCGCAGCCACGAAATAGTCGCGGTCGCGCGACCAGCGTTCGACGCGCAGGTCGTCGATACAAAAACCAATTTCCGGATGATCCTTGCTTGCATGCGCCAGCGGCGCGGCGAGCGACAAACTGGCGAGCACCGCTCCACACACCAGCGAACTCAAAACAGAACGACGCGTTGAAAATTTCATGTCTCACTCCTCTCTCTTATGACCGGCAACACCGGGCTGACGGCCTGCGCGGCGAACCGCGCGGCCGGATACACGACTAACGATGGACTACCCCTTAGTACCCCTTACCGGCGCGGCCATTGCGGCTGCGCATTGCTTTAAGCTCTTCTATTCGACGTCCTGCGGGTAACGTTTTCGCCGGGCGACGTTTTCGCCGTGCTGCGTTTTCGCAGGGCGAAGCTTTTGCCAAGGCGACGCTTCACTCCGCGAGATTCCACCGCGCACACCCCGCCGCGCGACGTCTCGCCGCGACCAGGCATCAAACATGAAACCTCAGGCGTGCAACACTACGCGTCCGCGGCAAACACCGGCTCAAGTGCCCGGTACAGCGCATGAAACGTCGGACGACGTTCATTGCGATACCACGCGTGACGCACCATGTCCGGTTCACGCACGGCGAGAATCTCCGGCGTCGGGCAGATTGCGTCGAGCGGCGCATTGGGTTCGAGCGCCAGATGCGCGAGCCGTGCAGCACCCAGAGCCGGGCCAACCTCACCGCCCGCGCGCAAGGTCAGCGGACGTCCGGAGATATCCGCCAGCATCTGGGTCCAGTAAGCGCTGCGCGAGCCGCCACCGATTACCGAAATATCGTCAGGCACGAGACCGGCCGCGTGCAGCGCATCCATGCCGTCGAGCAAGGCAAAGCCGACGCCTTCGAGCGTAGCGTTCGCCAGATCCGCACGGCTGGTCTGCGGCGCGAGTCCGTAGAACACGCCCTTCGCATTGACGTTGTTGTGCGGCGTGCGCTCGCCGGTCAGATACGGCAGAAACCACGGCCGCCGGTCGCGCGCCTGAGCTTCGGCGTCGGCGAGCAGAGCGGCCACATCGGCGTAGCCCGTCAGTTGCGCGGTGAAATCGAGGCAACCGGCCGCGTTGAGCATCACCGACATCAGATGCCATGTCTGCGGCAAGGCGTGACAAAAGCTATGGACTGCTGACGCAGGGTTAGCGAGGAAGCCGTCCGAGACCGCGAAGTACACGCCGGACGTGCCGAGCGAGAGCATCGCCTGCTTCGGCTTGACGATACCCACGCCTACGGCGCCCGCCGCGTTGTCGCCACCACCGGCGATCACAGGAATCTCACCGAGGCCCCATTCGCGTGCGAGTTCGGGTTTGAGCGTGCCCGTCACGCGATTACCTTCGAACACCTCGGGCATCTGCTCGCGCGAGAGTCCGCAGGCGGACAGCAACGCGCCGCTATAGTCGCGCTGCGCCACATCGAGCCAGAGCGTGCCTGCAGCATCGGAAGGATCGGTGGCGAAGCCGCCGGTCAGGCAATAGCGCAGATAGTCTTTCGGCAACAGCACCTTGGCGATGCGGGCAAAAATCTCCGGTTCATGCTTGCGGACCCATAGCAGTTTGGGCGCTGTAAACCCCGGCATCGCCACATTTCCTGCCACGGCGCGAAGTTGCGGTACGGCTGTTTCGAGTTCGCGGCATTCGGTATCTGAGCGTCCGTCGTTCCAGAGAATCGCCGGTCGCAATACGTCGCCTTGCGCGTCGAGCAGCGTCGCGCCGTGCATCTGGCCCGTCAGGCCCAGCGCCTCGATCTGCGTTGCGCCAATTCCGGCCGCTCGCGCCTGCTCGAGCAGATCGCCAAGCGCCGCCCTGGTGGCGTTCCACCAGTCGTGCGGATCCTGTTCGGACCAGCGTGGCTGCGGCCGGCTGACGGCCAGCGCGTGCGCTGCCGTGCAGCGTACGCGGCCATCGCGGTCGAGTAGCACGGCCTTGACGCCCGACGTGCCGAGGTCGATACCGATGAACATGTCTCCATCCTCGTTTTGCGCCAGTATGCGCAATCGCCAGCGGCTACGCGATTGCGAAACTGGCCAGTCATCCTAACGTTTTTTCATGCCCGTCGCACGAGCTCTGCGCGTTCCATCCTATCCATACCTTCCACGCGGTACGGCGCTTTCGCGCCGTACCGCGCCGTGCGCTCAACGCAGACCGTAGACAGCCTGATTCACGACGCTTTCCAGCCGCTCCTGCTGGCCGCTTGCGTGTTGCGGGTTGACGTCACGGTCGAGCGCGTCGCTCGCAAGCGCCGACAGCGAATAACCGCCGGAAAGGATCTTGCGGCCGAATTCCGTCTCCCACCCCGCGTAACGCTCACGCTTGAACTTTTCGAGCCGGTCGTTTTCGATCAGCACGGCAGCACGCTCGACTGCGAGCGCGAGGTTATCGATCGCGCCGATATGCCCATAGAAAAGGTCTTCCGCATCGACGCTCTGCCGCCGCACTTTGGAGTCGAAGTTCATGCCGCCGGTCGCAAAACCGCCGTGCCGGAGGATTTCATACACAGCGAGCGTGAGTTCCTCGACGCTATTCGGAAACTGGTCCGTATCCCAGCCGTTTTGCGGATCGCCGCGATTGGCATCGACGCTGCCGAAAATACCGAGCGCAAACGCCGTGGCGATCTCGTGATGGAACGAGTGCCCTGCCAGCGTTGCGTGATTGGCCTCGATATTGACGCGAATCTCGTTCTGCAAGCCGTATTGCGTGAGAAATCCGTGCACTGCGGCGACGTCGTAATCGTATTGATGCTTGGTCGGCTCCTGCGGCTTCGGCTCGATCAGCAGTGCGCCCTTGAAGCCGATCTTGTGCTTATGCTCGACCACCATGTTGAGAAAGCGCGCAAACTGATCGCGCTCGCGCACCAGGTCGGTATTGAGCAACGTGTCGTAGCCTTCGCGGCCGCCCCACAACACGTAGTTCTCTCCGCCGAGCCGTTGCGTGGCGTCGAGCGCATGGCGTACCTGGGTGGCCGCAAACGCGAACACGTCGGGGTTCGGGCTGGTCGCGGCGCCCCCCGCATAGCGCGGATGTGAAAACAGGTTAGCCGTGCCCCACAAAAGCTTCACGCCGGTATCCTGCTGCTTGCGCGCCAGATAGTCGCTGATGCGCGTGAAATTCTCGCTGTACTCCTTGATGCTCGCGCCTTCCGGAGCGACATCGGTATCGTGGAACGTATAGTAAGGGGTACCGAGCTTCGAGAAGAACTCGAACGCGGCGTCGGCCTTCTGGTGCGCCCGCTCCATTGCGTCGCCAGGCTGCTGCCACGGACGCACGAAGGTGCCCTGCCCGAAGATATCGACACCCGGCCACACGAAGGTATGCCAGTAGCACACGGCGATGCGCAGATGCTCTTCTAGCGTCTTGCCTAGCACGCGTTTGCTACGGTCGTAATGGTGGAAAGCGAGCGGATTGTCCGATTGCGGACCTTCGTAGCGAACGGCGGGAATGTGTTCGAAGTAGGACATTCGTGTCTCCATTAATTGTTGCGGTGCAACCCGTGCGGCATGGCCTGGCCGGGTTCGACAAGCTGACGCCATGCTGCCGCGCGCGGCCTGTGCCCGCAATTGCGAAATTGCACAGCCTGGCTAATGTTTCTCACCGCCCGTGCCGTTGCGCCGCACGCGCAATGCAATCCGGGCCTAAAATAACCGGACGCTTAAAAACCGGCGCGGTTCAGCTTGCTGCGCCCTATAGAAGGAGACAATGGCCCGCCGGCTCACTGTGCCGCCGCGCCATCTAAAGCGATGACCCGCCCCCAGACGCCACAGAGACCTCATCGGATCGCGCTGCTGTTCAACGCGAACAAGGTGTACGACCGCCAGATCATTAGCGGCATTGGCAATTACCTGCTCTCCACCCGCGTTGCGTGGGACCTGTTTCTCGAAGAGGATTTCCGCTGCCGGCTGACAGGCATCGAGCGCTTCGACGGCGACGGCATCATCGCGGACTTCGACGACCCCGCAGTCTGCGAAGCGCTGCGCGGCTGCCCGCTGCCGGTGGTGGCGGTCGGTTCGTCGTACGAGGACGAAACGCACTACCCGCCTGAGCTGCCCTACATCGCGACGGATAACGCCCAGCTCGTCTCGCTTGCTTATACCCATCTGATCGGTGCAGGCTTGCCGCACTTCGCGCTCTATAGCCTGCCGCAGGCGCCGGAGAACCGCTGGGCGCAGCAGCGCGAGCTGGCCTTCGTCAGCCTGCGCGCCGCCGAAGGCCGCAGCGCCGAGGAGATCGACGGCGAGATCTACCGCGGCCTGTCCACCAGCGCACCGTCGTGGAACCAGGCCATCGAACAACTCACCGGCTGGCTCGAAAAGCTCCCCAAACCGGTCGGCATCATCGCGGTCAGCGACGCCCGCGCACGGCAACTGCTGCAGGCCTGCCTGACCGCCGGGATCGCCGTGCCCGAGCAGGTCTCGATCATCGGCATCGACAACGATCCGTTGAGCCGCACCCTCACGCGCATTCCGCTGTCGTCCGTGATTCAGGGCACCGAGGAAATGGGCCGCACTGCCGCTCACCTGCTGCATCAGATGCTGCACGGCGCACGCTTTCCGGGCCGGCGCATCCGCGTGCCGCCGGTCGGCATCAACGTGCTCGAATCGACCCGTCACCAGCCGCTCACGAGCCCCTATGTAATGCGCGCGCGGCACTTTATCCGCCAGTACGGTTGCCAGGGCATCCGTACCGAACAGGTGGCCGATTACGTCGGCGTGTCGCGCTCCTCGCTGGAAGAATATTTTCGGCGCGAATTGCAATGTACAGTGCATCAGGAGATCCTGCGTCACAAGCTCGATGCGGCCAAAGCGATGCTTGCGAGACGCGACGCGTCGAGCGCGGAAGTTGCGATCCGTTGCGGCTTTACGTCTTTGCAGTACATGTATGCGGTGTTTCGCCGTGAACTCGGCTGCACGCCGCGGGAATATCAGGAAGGCACGAAGTCCCCGGCTGCACCAGGCTAGGCACAGCCAGACCCGGCGTATGCTCTTTGTGCGCTTTCGAAAACCCGCTTCCGCCATTTTTTCTCTCTCGCCGATATGATCAGTCACGCACGCTTCTCGACCGACCCCTGGGGCACCGTGCCCGGCGGCGATCCGGTCCAGCTCTTCACGCTGCGCAATGCGCATGGCATGAAGGTCAGTATCAGCGACCTGGGCGCGACCCTCGTGTCATGGCATGCGCCAGACCGCACCGGCCGGCTTGGCGATATCCTGCTCGGCCACGATACGCCGGCCGAGTACCTTGCCTCCACCACCTATATGGGCGGCCTGATCGGGCGCTGGGCCAACCGCATCGAGGCAGCGCGCTTCACGCTGGACGGCATCGAGTACACGCTCGACCGCAACGAGGGCAACAATCTGCTGCATGGCGGCACCACCGGTTTCAATCGCCTGTGCTGGGAAGCCGCCGAAGACAACGGCTCGCTCGTCATGCGACTCGAATCGCCCGAGGGCGATGCGGGCTTTCCGGGCCACGTGAGCGTTCAGGTCCGTTACACGCTCGATGACGACGGCACGTTGACGATCGCCTATGAGGCCATCACCGACGCACCCACGCCGCTCAACCTGACGAGCCACGGCTATTTCAATCTGACCGGGCAAGCCGCTGCCGATGTCCGCGGCCATGTGGTCTCGATCGACGCCGAGGCGTTCTTCGAAGTCGACGCGCAGATGATTCCAACCCGCCGCGCAGAAGTCGCCGGCAATGCGTTCGATTTCCGCCAAAGCGCGCCAATCGGTGCACGCCTGGATTGGCCAAATACCCAGCTCGCGCTCGCAGCTGGCTTTGACCACTGTTACGTACTCCCTGAAATCAAAGACAGCGCGCGGCCGGTTCGTGAGGTCGCGCGTGTCTACGAACCGGGAAGCGGGCGCGAGCTCAGCGTCCTGACCGATCAGTGGGGCCTGCAGTTTTACACCGGCAATCACCTCGAAGGCGAGCAAGGCCGCGGCAGCCACACCTATTCGAAGTACGCCGGACTTTGCCTCGAAGCAGGCGGCTTTCCCAATCAGATCAATATGGCCGATAACGCGCAAGTGGTGTTGCGGCCCGGCATGGAATACCACCATGTCACGCAATATCGCGTCGGGGTGCGCACGGGCGTCTAAACGGTTTCTCCTGATCGACAAGGTGATTTCAAGCTTTAAATGGGCGTGATAGCATCCTGCGATGCCGTCGCCGAGGCGGCCATCGCAAAGCGATCGACTGCTCGCTTTCCGTTAAAGCAAAGGAGAACCAAAATTTACAAGAGCCTTAAAGCCGTTGTTGCCGCAACGGTTTCTCTCATCTCCCTCTGCGCCTTCGCGGGTAACGTCGGAGGCGCCAGCAACAACTTGCAATCCGCTAACACGGTCAACGTGACCGGCGCGTCGAATTCGAACAACGGCGGCGAGAAGAAGGACCGCGAAACATTGTCGATCGCCGTAGTCGATAACAACGGGCCGGTCGCCGATGCGAAATGCATCCTGACTAACGGCAAGGGCGACTGGTCAGTCACTGCACCGGATAGCATCGAAGTGCGCCGCTCGGACTCGGATCTGCAGATCAAATGCGAGAAGTCCGGCTACGACCCCGTCACGACGACGATCAAGGCAGCGACCACCCAGATTCCGCGCCCGCAATTCCACTTCGCAGCGGGTGGCAGCGACGACAGCGACAGCGAAGACGCCATGATTACAGTGCCGCAGTACGCGCCGTCGATCACGGTGACGTTTGGCAGCAAGCAGGCTAACGCAAACTAAAAGCTTCGCCTGAAGGTTGGCGCCGGGACCGGATGTCCGGCGCCAATGCGCACATCGACGGCCAATCCGCAGATGTCGCAAGCATGGTGCCGGCAGCACTGTCACAACACGGAAAGACAGTTCTGCGAATAATGTGGCTGCGGTTGCGCGCTACGAGTCACGGCAAGCCGCGCTGGACTGCTACATGTGCAGTCCGGCCGGAGTCGTCGTCCGCGCGCTGCCCTCCCAACCCTCAGGCCAAGCACCGACATGTCGAACAAGAACACCCCCGCTGCCCCGCTCGCTTCCGACACCGCTTCCACCCCGTCCCGCCCTGCCGATGTCCTCGCAGCCGTCTCGCGCCGTGGCTTCCTCAAGCTCGCAGGCGCTTCCGGACTGGCGAGCGCCGCCGGCAGCTTCGCTGCCACGGGCAAGGCTGCCACGACTAACCCGGACGGCACACCCGAACAGATTCATCTGACATGGGGCAGCGATCCGACGAGCGAAGTGGTGGTGTCATGGGCCTCGCTCGCTTCGGCGTCCTCCCCCCGGGTGCAGTTCGGTACCGCAGGCGAAGCGCAGCAAACCGTGCACGGTGTGCAACGCATTTATACGGATGGCATCAACGGCGCTACGGTGTTCACGTATCACGCCCGCCTGCGCGGCCTCAAGCCCGCGAACACCTATTAATACGTGGTCACGGCCGACAACGACAGCAACGCCGCACAACCGTTTACCGCGAGCTTCCAGACGGCGCCGCGCGGACGCACATCGTTTCGCTGGACCACCTACGGGGATCTCGCGACACCCAACACCCAGTGGGTGCTCTCCTATCCGCAAAGCCGCTTTGCCGTGCAGGCGGTCGAGCGCTTCCAGCCGCTGTTCCATCTGCTCAACGGCGACCTCTGCTACGCGAACCTGAACCCGACGCATCAGCCCGACGTGTGGCGCGACTTCGGCAACAACTGCCAGAGCTCGGCGGCCAATCGTCCGTGGATGCCGTGTCCGGGCAATCATGAACTCGAATTCAACAACGGTCCGCAAGGTCTCGCCTCGTACCTGACGCGTTACACGTTGCCGGAAAACGGGACGCAGTTTGCCGGTCACTGGTACAGCTTTCGCGTGAGCTCGGTGCTGTTCATCTCGCTCGATGCCGACGACGTGGTCTATCAGGACGCGGCCGCTTTCGTGGCCGGCCCCGATCCGCTGGTGCCAGTGGCCAGCACAGGTCATGCGCCGATCGAAGCGGGCACGTCGCTTTATGCGCGCGGGTATAGCAAGGGTATCCAGACCCGCTGGCTCGAAGAGACACTGCGCCATGCATCCGAGGATCACGAGATCGACTGGATCGTCGTGCAGATGCACCAGGACGCGCTGACTTCGTCGAAGACCGGCAATGGTTCGGACAAGGGCATTCGCGAGGCGTGGCTGCCGCTGTTCGACCGTTACGGCGTCGACCTCGTGGTATGCGGGCATGACCACGACTACGAGCGCAGCTATCCGGTGCGCGGCTGCAACCATAACGCTGGCGTCGACGCGACCACGGGTGCCGTGGTGGATACGCTGCAACCGCGTCCCGTGCCGCAGGCGGATCCGGCCAGCACCACCTTCGACACCAGTCACGGCACGATCCACCTGATCCTCGGCGGCGGTGGCACAAGCGCACCGCTCGATGTCTACGGCGAAGACAAGACGAACGGCCTGCCGCAGGCGAAGGTCTTCACCAAGCCGAACCGCCCCATTCCCGGCACGGCTGCGAATACGTTCGTGCGCAACCCCGCCGACGCGCTGGAAGATGCGATCTGGTCGGCACAGCGCGATACGGGAACGGGTTATGGCATCGCCGTGTTCGATCACGATCCGGGCGAGCACGGCGGCACCACGACGATCACGATGAATTACTATCACGCGCCGGGCGCGGATCAGACGCCTACGGCTGATTACACGCTGTTCGAAACCATCACGCTGAGCAAGAAGCGGCGCGGCTAGGCCGTTTGCTGCTGGCCGCGTCGGTGCGCCGGTGTGTCGGTGCGCCGGCGCATCGGTACGGCGGCCCGATTCAGAAGAAGTAGGCGATCAGCAGTCCTTCGATAAGGACACCCAGGATCGTACTGATCAGGATCGTCGAAGTTGCGTCGGCCGTATACGTATTGCTCTTGAGTGCAAACATGGCGGCCGCGGTGGCGGTCGGCACGGCGCCGGTGATCACGGCCTGGTGCGCAGGCGCCCCGACCACGCCGAACAGCACCGCGCCGAGCGCCATGATCAACGGCTGCAGGAAGTTCTTGATGCCCAGATTGGTGAGGACGTTGGCATTGATCTTGAAACGCTCGCCGTAAAGCATCAGGCCGAGTGCGAAGAGCGAAGTGCCACCCGCAGCCTTGGCAATCAGATCGATCGACGTGAGCACGGGACCGGGCAGCGTGACGTGGGCGAAACTGAGCATCATGCCGGAGATCGGCAGCCATACAATCGGATTGATCACCGCCCGCGCAACGCTCTGGCCAAAAATGCGCAGGATATCCGGCCGCTTGCCGCCCTCCTCACCTGTGCCGCCGAGATTCGTGAGGACGATGGTCAGCGGCAGCATGAAGATGCTGGTGATGAGATTGCCGACCAGCACCGCCAGAAATCCTTCGGGCCCGAACACCGCGGCCAGAATCGGCGCGCCGAAATACGCCATGTCGGGAAAGGCGCACACCAGCGCCTGCATCGTCGCCGTACGCAGGTCGTGTTTGAAGACGAAGCGCCCCACCGCAAGGGCGATCAGATACGTGCCCATCAGACCTAGCGTCAGACACAGCGCAAAACCCACGTTGTGCAGCTTTTCGGGCGATGTTTTTACGGCGCCTTCAAACAGCGCGAACGGGAGCGCGAAGCGGATCACCAGCGTCGCCAGCACGCCGGCATCGTCATGCTTCAGCAGGCGGATCCGGGCCGAGAGCCAGCCGAGCATGATGACAAATGCGACCGGCAGCAAGCCATTGAGAATCGTGTCGACCACAGCGTGGCTCCTGTTTTTGTGCGGCCTGGTTGTACGGCCTGGTTATTCGATCAGGGTTATGGTCCGTCGTGCGACTCGCGCGGCACATGCCTCGCGATTACGCAAAGCACACACGTAAGCATCCACCGGGCGGCCCCGTGGAGGGGTACGCTCTTTGGCACACCTTGCTGCACCGGCTTAGGTGCCCACCTGGCAGAGGCTTCAGAGCCGCCTTGTGGACACCCCGGCAGCCGGCTTACGGCTTACTGCCTTCGATACGGTTATAAGGCACGTAATGCGGCATCCAGACCTTGTTACGAATCAGGCCGTCTATCTGGTCCGTGTCGACGCCCTGGGTCAGCCCTTCCCTGTGAGCCTGCAACGCCACTGCAAGCGCAACCGTGATCGACACCTCGCGCAACGAGGTCACAGGCGGCAGCAGGCTTTTGGTGGGATCGTCGCGGGCCGGCGACGCGGCAGCGAGCGCTTTCGCCGCCGCCATGAACATCTGGTCGCTGACACGCGAAGCCTTGACCGCGATAGCGCCCAAACCGACGCCCGGAAAGATGTAGGAGTTGTTGGTCTGATCGACCTTGAACTTGGCGCCATTGCGCTCGATCGGCGGGAAGGGACTACCCGTGCCGATGACCGCGCGGCCGTCGGTCCAGGCTTGCAGATCGTCCGGGGTGGCTTCAGCGCGCGAGGTGGGGTTCGAGAGCGGAAAGATCACGGGACGTTTGTTGATCTCGGCCATCGCCCGGACCACCGATTCGGAGAACGCCCCGGCCTGCCCCGACACACCGATCAGCACCGTCGGCTTCGCGTTGCGCACCACGTCGAGCAACGCGACGCGGTCCGGATGATCGAGCTTCCAGTCGGCAATCGCCGCCTTGTCCTGCAGAAACGGTTGCTGGAACGAGGCGATAC
>NZ_JAMFSB010000032.1 GCF_026225065.1 Paraburkholderia sp.
CGCGGACCTGGAGGCTTATCAGAAACAGCGGTCCGCTTTGCTCGACGACTTGTCGCGCCAGAGTGCCGCGCTGGAAATCGCGACCGGCCTCGGTGGACTCGCCGTGGCGTTGCTCGGCGCTGTGCTTGCCTCGCGCGGCTGGTTTGGTCACCAGTGGTTGCCGTTGCTTGTGCTGGTGGCCGTGGCGGCCTTCATGCCCGTCGCCGAGATCGGTCAGGTGGCGCGTCAGTTGGCCGATACGATCGCCTCCACGCGCCGCTTGCATGTAGTCGAAAGCGAGAACGAACCGGTGACCGACGGCGACCTCCCGGTTCCCGCGAACCCGCCGATCGAGATCGAAACGTTGACCTTCTCGTACCCCGGCCGCAGCGTACCCGCGCTGGACCGCGTGAGCTTTACCGTGCGTCCTGGCAGCACTGTGGCGCTGGTCGGCGCCTCGGGCGCGGGCAAGTCGACGGCGGCGAATCTGCTGCTGCGTTTCTGGGATCCGCAGCAAGGCGCAATCAAGCTGGGCGGCACCGATTTGCGCCGGCTGCGTCTTGACGACCTGCGCAGCCACATTGCGCTGGTGGCGCAGGACACCTATCTGTTCAACGACACGCTGGAGGCGAACATCCGTCTCGCAGGGCGCGAGGTGTCAGACGAGGATGTGCGCCGCGCACTGGATCGGGCCGCGCTGAGCGAGTTCGTCGACCGCTTGCCGGACGGGCTTGCAACGCGGGTGGGCGAGCGCGGCGTGCAACTGTCGGGCGGTCAGCGTCAGCGGGTGGCGATTGCTCGCGCGTTTCTCAAGGACGCGCCGATCCTGATCATGGACGAGGCGACCTCGCATCTGGACACCATCAGCGAGCAGCAGATCCGCGCGGCGCTGGAAGAATTGATGGCGCACCGTACCTCCATCATCATCGCGCATCGTCTGTCGACCATTCAGAACGCGGACACGATTCTCGTGATGGATGGCGGGCGCGTGGTCGAGGCGGGCAGCCATGACGAGTTGCTGGCTGCGCGTGGCGCCTATGCAAGGCTCGTCGCGCACCAGTCGGGCGTGGTGGCTGCGTAACTTGGTGAATCCGCTGCATCAGCGTGGCAGTGCAGCGGTGTACGGCTGATGACCAGCGATGCGCGCCCGCAAACGGGCGCGCGACCGACATCAATGCGTTATGGATACCCTGAACGCAGACTCATAAGTCAGATGGACATGCTCGTGATGCGTCAATGAATTCATCACGGTAACCAGGTCCGGTTGGCTCACCTTGACGGACTGCGCCGTGCCGGTCCGATCTGCAATGGTCAGAAGATTCAGCTTGCTGTTGATCGTGGTGACTTCCACCACACCGTCATAGGTTCGCACTGCGCGGAACCCGTCCTGGCCGGAATCAGCGGTGGATTGAGTCACCTTGACGCTGTGCGTCATGGTCGTGAGTTTGGCGCCCTTCTCGGGGGTAAGCGCGGTGACGTAGGGCTCCAGAAAAGCGATGGCGATTTTGTTGCCGACGCTAACCCGGTCGAGTACATCGCTATGGTCCTTCGCGTTGAGACTCAGTTCGCGGCCGCTTTTGAGCGTCACGACAATGATCGAATTCTTCTTGTCGATGAAACTCACGGTGCCGTTTGCGTGGTCAACGGTTTTGTCGCTTGGCGAACTGGCCGCCGCCGACGCTGCTGCCGGTTCCGAAGCCGTGCTGTCGGCTGCGGCACAGATCGAAAGCCACGACGACAGACCTAGTGCGACCGCGATCGCTGCAGATCGCCGTGCTACGGAAGAACGACCACTGGACTGATAAAACATTAGTATCCCCCTATCTATATGCGTTTCCGGTCTACGAAAGACGCAGCTTCGATACGTCTCGCGCTTGACCCCTGAAATGCAGGTTCGAAATGTCAATTCCATCCTGACGGCGCCGGAAACGTTTCGTGCCGGCTCCTTCCGCCGAGGATGCGGTGTAACGGTACCACGTTCCGCCGGCGGGCTTACCAATCGAAAGCTTGTCGGGTCTCGATATCCTTTCGTAATCCGATGCATTCCTAACCGAAATCTCACTGTCATCGGTGCGTCACGCCGCAGGGCTACAAGTGCATAAAAGATCGGCGCAGTCGCTGCGGTTCCGCGTCGGCGCCGTATTGTCCTCTCCACACCTCAGGCGAAAAGGAATCATCGAACCATGGGCAAGTACAAGGTCAAACTCGGCGAAGGAAGTGCCTTTGCGGATCATGAGCACGTCGCTGAAAGTGAAGACGAAAACGAGAGCCCGGTTCGAAATGGCGACAATCTTTCGTCGAAGGTCGCGACGATCGGTGTCGTCGTAGTTGGCGCTGCGTTGCTGGAAACGGCGCTGATTCCGGGCATCCTGCTCGGCGCGGCAGCGGCACTTGCACCGAAGTATCTGCCGAAATTCGGCGAGCGCATTCAGCCGCTGTTTAATACGACGGTGCGCGGCGCCTACAAGCTGGGTCGCAAGGCTCGCTCCGCGGTTGGCGAAGTGCGCGAGCAGATGAGCGATATCGCGGCTGAAGTCGAGGCCGAGGAAGTGGCCGCGGCGACCGAGCCGGTGGCGGCCGCCGAGCCTGCCAAGGCCTGAGCGCGACATCTCCCGTCACTATCGAACCACTTATGAGTAAAGTGCCTCAGTCTGACGCTGCGCGCAGCGATACCGCTCATACGGCTGCCAACGGCGCATCGAAGTCTGCCGCGTCCTCTGCTTCTGCTTCTGCGAACGGCGAGGGCGTAGAAGCAAAGCCGGCCCGGAAAAAGAAACGCGAAGTCCGCATCGAGCACAAGGTGCCGGGACGCATTCGCATGAAGATTCCGTCTGCGAAGAACAATCCGGAATTCCTGGCCTTGTTCCAGAACGTGTTTTCGTCGGTCAACGGCATCACCAAAGTGAAGTCCAAGCCGGAAACCGGCAGTATCGTGATCCACTACGATCTGCAGCGGGAGTCGGAATTCCATTCGCATTTCCATCATTGCTGCGCCCAGAATGACATGACGGTCAGCGCCGCGCGCCCAGGCGACGAAATCGACGAACTCGCAAAGAAAATCGAAGCGGAAGCGGAATTTCTCGCCGAGCGCTCCGAGGCCGTGCGCGCGACGGTCGACCTCGTCAAGAAGGTCGACTATCAGATCAAGGCGATGACCGGCAACACGATCGATCTGAAGATCGTGCTGGTAGGAGGCCTCGCGGTCGCCACCTTTGTCGAGATCGGTGCGGAGGCAGCGACGCCGATGTGGGTGACACTCGCGCTGTTTGCGGTGAACCACTTCGTCGAAATGAAGCACGAAACACGCTCGCAGGCCGCCCCGGCTCCGATGCTCCCCGCACCGCGCTGATCCGGGCAGACCATGGAATTTTCAATCCGGCATGCGATTCCGGGACGGGTGCGCTTGCACGTGCCTGCGCTGTGCACGCCGTCGCCGCTCGCCGAGTCGGCGGTGTCGTGGCTCAAGCAACAGGACTTCATCGATGACGCCTGCATCAAATACGACTGCGCCAGCCTGATCGTGCATTACGACAGCGAGTGCGCCGGCGATCTCTCCGACCTGCTCGAAATGCTCGAGGGCTTTAGCCTCGCCGACCTCGATCAGTTGCTGAGTTTCCTTGACCCAAGCGGTGCGGCCAGCGCGGTCGGCGTTGCGCGCAGCCATGTTCCACCGGCGAAGCCGCGCTGGCCGCTGGCGCTGCCAAGCCTCTCGCTGGCGATGTCGTTCTCGGCGAATCCGCTGCTCTTCGCACTCAACGTTCCGTTGATGCTTTACAACGCCTACCCGATCTTTTCTCGCGCGTGGCGTGTGTGGAGCAACGAACGGCGCCTGAACGTCGACTTCCTCGACACGCTAGCCATCTCCGTGTCGATGGGGCAGGGCAACATGATGACGGGCGGCGTGATCACATGGCTGATCCGGCTGGGCGACTGGATTCGCGACCTCACCGCGGCCGGCTCGAAGCGGGCAGTGACCGAGCTGCTCGAGTTCCAGTCCAAAACGGCGTGGGTGCTACGGGACGGCGTCTACGTCGCGATTCCCGCAGCCGATCTCGTTGCTAACGACACGATCATGGTCTACCCCGGAGAGATGATTCCCGTGGATGGCGAGATCGTGCATGGCAGCGGCATGGTCGACCAGAAGACGATCACCGGCGAAGGCCTGCCGGTGTCGCGCAACATCGGCGAGGCGGTGTTCGCGGCGACGATCCTGCGCGAGGGGCAACTGACGTTGCGCGCGCTGCGCGTCGGCGCGGAGACCACTGCGGGGCAGATCGCGCATCTCGTCGACTCGGCGCCGGTGGGCGACACGCGCATGCAGAATCATGCCGAGCGCTTTGCCGACCGGCTGGTGTTGCCGACGCTCGGTCTCGCCATCGGCACGGCGGCGTTGACGCGCGACTTCAATCGCTTCCTGTCGCTGGTGATCGTCGACTTCGGCACCGGCATCCGCGTGGCGGCGCCTACTGCGGTGCTGTCCTCGATGACTCACGCCGCGCGCGTCGGCATCGTCATCAAGAGTGGCGGCCACATGGAGAAGCTCGCTCACGTCGACACGGTGGTGTTCGACAAGACGGGCACGTTGAGCGTCGGCACGCCGCATGTGGTGCATATGCAGTCGTTCAATCGCCATGTTTCGTCCGACCACTTGCTCGCGCTTGCGGTGGCGGCCGAGACCCGTCTGCAGCATCCGGTCGCGGAGGCACTGCGCGAGAAGAGCCGCGAACTGCAACTCGTGCTGCCGCCTTGCGACGAAACCGAGTACCGCATCGGGCTTGGCGTCGAGGGACGGGTGAACGGCTTTTACATGCACGTCGGCAGCGAACGCTTTCTGCGTCAGAACGACATCCGCGTCGACCACATCACGACCGAGCGTGCGCTTATCGACGAACGCGGCTGCTCCTGCCTCTACGTGGCGATCGACGGCGAGTTGGCCGGCCTGATCGCCTATGAAGATCGCATCAGGCCGGAAAGCCGGCAGATCGTCGAAAGGCTGCACAGCATGGGGATTCGCGACACCATCATGCTGACCGGCGATAACGCCGTGGTGGCGAAGGCAGTCGGCAAACGCGTCGGGCTCACGCGTCAGGTCGCCAACATGATGCCGGCCGACAAGGCCGAGGTCATCCTGCAGTTGCAGCGCGAGGGGCGCTCCGTGGCGATGGTCGGCGATGGCATCAACGATTCGCCGGCACTGAGCTTTGCCGATGTGGGCATCGCGATGAAGTACGGCGCCGATATCACGCACGAATCCGCCGACGTCGTCCTGATGGAGGACTCGTTGTGGAAGCTGATCAAGGCTATCGAGATTTCGCGTGACGCAGTCGGACTTATCAAGCAGAACTATGGAATCGTCGCGGCGATGAACGCAGTCGCGCTCGGCCTGGCACTCCCGGGCGGCCTCGTGAGTCCGGAGGTCACTGCGGTGATCAGCAACGGCTCGGCGATCGTCGCGAGTCTTAACGGCATTCGCCCCGCTCTGCGACGCTCATGAACACGACTTCCCTCGTTGCCGTCGACGGCAAGATGACCGAGTCGCACCGGCGCGAGCTGGAAGCGGCGGTCAATCTGCTCGAGAACCCGCATTTCGCGGCGCGTCTGGCCGAGTATGCGGGGCAGCCGCTCAATGCGATCGTCGAACACCTTCCAGGCGCCTTCAACCAGCGCTTGCGCGGCACGGTGCGCGCGGCGATTTTCCGTTGCCTGGAAATAGCCATCGAGTCGCTCGACGACGATGTGTCAGTAAGCGGACCCGACTGGCTAAACAAGGTGATGATCGGCGTGGCCGGTGGCGTGGGTGGTTTCTTCGGCATGGTTGCGTTGCCGATCGAATTGCCGCTCACCACCGCGCTGATGCTGCGCGCGATCGTCGAGATTGCGAGAGCCGAGGGCGAGGACCTGGGCTTGATGGAGACGCGCCTTGCGTGCCTCGAAGTATTTGCGCTCGGTGTGCGTGGGCCGCATGACAAGCTGAATGTCGACTACTACGCCGCGCGGCTCGTCCTGACGCGCCTGACCGCCGACGTCGCCGCATTGCTGTCCGAACGCGGCGCGGTCAACGCCTCGACGCCGGTGATCGCCAAACTGGTTGGCGAAATCGTGGGACGCTTCGGCCTGGTTGTCTCCGATATGTCGGCCGCGAGCTTCGTGCCCATTCTGGGGGCCGTCGGTGGCGCAACCCTGAACGTGATCTTCGCCGATCACTTCCACCGGGTCGCACACGGGCATTTCACCGTCCGGCGTCTCGAACGCATCTACGGCGCGGAGTCGATCCGCGCTCGCTATCAACAATCGAGGCGGGCGCAGCCGCGTGGCGGACTGCTGCGCAGGCTTCCCTTCTGACGCCCGTCGCGCGATGGCTAGCGATACGTCGATCGATTCCGCCGCGTTGTCCTTGACCGACGAGCGTCGCGCTCAGCTCAGACAAATGCGTCTGTTCGCCACCGGCCTGCTGATACTGATGCTGGTGCTGTTCATTGCGGCGTCGATGCTGCGTTCTATGTGGCCGGGGTTCGCCTATGTGCGCGCGTTCACGGAAGCGGCTATGGTGGGCGCCTGCGCCGACTGGTTCGCGGTGGTGTCGCTGTTTCGACATCCGTTTGGTATCCCCTTGCCGCATACGGCGGTGATCGGGAAGCACAAGGTGCGCATCGCCGAGAACTTCGGCGCGTTCGTCTCGGGCAATTTCATCATGCCTGCGGAAGTGGCGGCGAAGCTGGAGAGCATCGACGCCGCGGGCTGGGCGGCGCGCTGGATCAGGGAACCTGGGAATGCCAGGCAGGTTGCGACGCGCCTGCAACATCTCTTTCCGTCGCTGCTTGAACTGGTAGGCGACCGACCGATACGGGA
>NZ_JAMFSB010000272.1 GCF_026225065.1 Paraburkholderia sp.
GCCTAACTTATTGATTGGGGGGCAATGGTATCGCATTCGATGGCGTGAGGACATGGGTTCTCACATGAGATTCTCGTGAAAATGCAAGACACCTGGCTCTTTTCTGTACCTTTCCGCCCTTTGCGCATGTATGACATCTATTCGAAAGGTTTGGGGGTACTCAGTAATTCGCGCCCTGGAGAATTCGCGTCAAAACGTGTACGTCAGCGCGAAGGTTTCCGTATTTTGCTGCACGCGTCGTGTGATCGGACTCGACGCGGAGTTTCCATACAGGCGTGCGAATTTCAGTTCGACCGTGGCGATCAGCGATTTGGTGATCAGATAGTCGGCCTCGGCGGTGATGTAGCCGGTGGCCGCGCCGGAATGCGCGTCGTAGACCGCCAAACCGGAAGCTGTGCTTTGACCCTGCGTGATGCCGAAAAATGTCTGCTGGTACGTTCCGTTTGTCCACGTGACGCCAGGACCGGCGGTCAGATACAGCTGTTTGCCGATGGGCAGCGTGACCGTGGCATTGGTATCGACCACCAGCCCTTCACGGTTCCCGCCAATATCCTGGGCCGCGGAGTTCGACCACGTGAACGCCGATTGCGTGTAGTTGAGGAAGATCTTGGCGCGTGGCGTCGTGGGCACATTGTGTAGCCCACGCAGCCGCGAGTCCTCGCTCGTCTCGCGCTCGTTGAAGTCGTACTGCAGCGCCAGGCCCGCGCTCCAGTTCGTGTTGTTGATCAGATACACGCCGGCCAGCATGTCTTCTTTAGCGAAGAAGCGATTCTTGTATTCGACATCGAAGGCTGGATAAGGCCTGAGGCGCATGAAGTTCGCGCCTGGATACGCGGGTTCCCACTGCGCCTCGGCACCTAGCGTCACGGTCCAGTCCGGCGTTGGCGCGGCATTAGTCGCGGCCTGCTGCGCGAACGACACGACGGGCGTCAGAAAGCCGGCAAGCGCCATCAGGCCAGCGCCGAGTTGGGGTGACGAAAACATAAAGCCAGTTCAGAGAAGGGAAAATCTGAGGCGGGACACTGCGGCAAACCGGCGGGGTCTTTTGCTTCGGGCCTCGTTACGTAGCCCGGAACATTCTGGGCGCGCGTGATTATGAGGCATACGGAGCAATCTCGCACGTCCGCTGCGAACGCTGTGAACTGGCTGGATGAATACGCACGCCTGCGTTGTACGCGGTGCGTGAGGCCGCGCTTGCCGCGCGGCCTCCGTCTTTCAAATACCTTCTATTTAGAACTGGTGACGCAAGCCGACCGTCACGGCCACTTGCGTACCGCTCGACGAGGGCGATAGCGTGTTGATCGATGCGTCGCTGAGTACCGAGCCAGCCGGTGCACCGTGGACGTGCTGATAAACACCTTCGAGGTAGACGTCGGTGCGCTTGCTCAAGGAGTAGTCGGTTTGCAGCGTGAACTGATTCCATTCCGGCGATGCGCTCGTGCCGCCGTTGCTGAACGAGCCGTCCGTGAACGTGTACGCGCCGGCGATGCTCAAGCTCGGGGTCAGCGCGTAATGCGCGTTCACTTCATAGTTGTCGAGCCGCAGGCCGCCACCCAAGGCGACGAAACCATCGCCGCCGGCAAACACGCTCGACATGTTGTCGATCTGCGAATGGGTCCAGAGCAGGCCAACGGTCGCCGAACCGAACGTATAGTTGCCGCCTGTGCCCCAGATCCGCTGGCGTTGCGCCACGAAATCGGCGCTGCCGTCGTCGAGCGCCACCGCGCCGTTCTGATTCGTGCCGCTGACGCCGCCGCCTGCGTTGTTCAGTTCCAGGTAACCCGCAGCCAGGTTAAATGGGCCGTGTGCATACGTCGCGCCGAAGCCATACACGCGGTTGTTCGAGAACTCGCCGGCCTTGTTGCTGAACCCGTACATGCCTTCGACGGTGACGCCGGCGTAGGTGTTGCTTGTGAACTTCACCGCGTTGTTGATGCTCATCGAGTCCGCAGCGAGGTTGTCGTTGTTGAACGGATGCGCGGAGAGGTTGCCGCCGTAGGTGCCACCGGCAGACGAGATCGGCCCGAGCACGTCGTTGACTGTGTCGAACTGACGGCCGAGCAAAACGGTGCCGAACTGGTCGCTTTGCACGCCGACATACGCCTGCTCGCCGAATGCGTCGCCCGCGTTAAACAGGCTGCCACTATTCAGGTTAAAACCGTTTTCCAGTTTGAAGATCGCATGCAGTCCGCCGCCGAGATCTTCGGAGCCTTTAAGGCCATACACAGTGTTTTCCGTCGAGGCGCTGGTTTCTTGCCAGTTGTTGTGGCCGCCTTGGTTGTTCGTGAACACAAGGCCCGTATCGATGACGCCGTACAGGGTGACGCTGCTTTGCGCGTGGGCGGTCAATGCAAATGCGCCTGTCAGCGCAAGTGCCAGTAAAGACTTCTTCATGCTTTTAAGCTCCGTGTTGTCGCGGGACTGCGAGGGTCAATCGCCCGAAGCGGCAATGCGGGCTTGGCGCCGCGGAGAGAAATTCGCATACGAAAACTCAATAATCGATTGCCGGTCGGGTCTAATAATTGAGAACCGGATGCTACGGGTTTGGAGATAAAAACGTTGTATAAAGTGCTGGTTCGAGCCGTGGAAGTCGTCGATTAACGTCGCCAGCACAACAATCTGTTCACTTTCAAGGCGCTATTCAGCGTGATTTCGCACTCCTAGAATCGCATCCCAATGACCTGTTCGTTTCCTGTGTGGACGGACTGCCCTCAAAACGCCAGACGGGATGACGATGACGACAGTTCCTCCACTCAAGCAGCGATACAGCGCAACCGCGATGAGCCTTCACTGGCTGATCGCCTTGCTGATCGTGGCCGGCTTCTATCTGGGCTGGATCATGACCGACATTCCCGGTTTCACGCCCACCAAGCTCAAGTACTTTTCGTGGCACAAGTGGATCGGCGTGACGGTGTTCATGCTTGCCGTGATCCGGCTTGCGTGGCGCCTGACGCACCGCGCCCCGGAACTGCCGCGGGGCATGCCGCCGTTGCAGAAGCTGGCGGCGGAGCTTGCGCACGTGATCCTGTACGTGCTGATGTTCGTGATTCCGGCGTCGGGCTATCTCTATAGCTCGGCCGCCGGAATTCAGGTGGTTTATCTGGGCATCGTGCCGTTGCCGACCTTGATTGGGCCGGACACCGCGCTCAAGGTCGTGCTGAAGACCATCCACATCTGGTTGAACTACACGTTGCTCGTAATAGTCGCCGCTCATACGCTGGCCGCGCTGAAGCATCACTTCATCGATCGCGACGGCCTGCTGGCGCGTATGATCCCCTTTCTCAAGTAGCCTCAGGCTCAAGGCAGATTGAAGGCAAATATGAAAACTCCTTTCCTTCGCTGGATAGTTGCCGCGACCGCAATGACTTCGTTGTTCCTCGGCGTGGCGCATGCGCAGGTCGATACGTCGAAGAGCACGGTTACGGCGACCTCGAAGCAGATGAATGTTCCTGTCGAAGGGACGTTCAAGAAGTTCACGGCACAACTCGACTTCGATCCGGCCAAGCCGGCGGCAGGCAGCGCCAAGCTGTCCATCGATACCGCCAGCTACGACCTCGGCGACGATAGCTACAACCAGCAGGTGCGCGGCAAAGAATGGTTCGACACCGCGCAGTATCCGAACGCGACCTTCGTCTCGAGCGCGATTGCGGCGGCCGGCAGCAATCAGTTCAACGTGAGCGGCACGCTGACCATCAAGGGCAAGTCCGCGAACGTCACGGTGCCGGTCAAAGTCACCCAGCAAGGGGCGACCCAAAGCTTCGACGGCGCATTGCCGATCAAACGCAGCCAGTTCGATATCGGCACGGGTGAATGGAAAGACACCTCGGTTGTTGCCGACGAGGTTGTGATCAAGTTTCACATCATTGCAGCCAAGAAATAAACCGCAAACCTCCCAGGAGAATCACTTTGAAAAAGCAACTTTTAGCCGTAGCAGTCGCCGCCATGGCAGTGGGTGCATCGTTTAGCGCGATGGCTGCCGACACCACCTACACGCTCGACCCGACGCACACTTCGCCGAGCTTCGAAGCTGACCACTTCGGCGGCGTCTCGATCTGGCGCGGCAAGTTCACGAAATCCACCGGTACGGTGACGATCGATCGTGAAGCGAAGACGGGTACGCTGGAAGCGACCATCGACATGACTTCGGTGGACATCGGCAACGACACGCTGAACACGGAACTGAAGAGCCCGAAGTTCTTCGACGCGACCCAATTCCCGACAGCCGTCTACAAGGGCACGTCGATGAAGTTCAAGGGCGATGTGCCGGTTGAAGTGATCGGCGAGCTGACCCTGCACGGTGTGACGAAGCCGTTGAACCTGAAGATCGAATCGTTCAAGTGCTTCCAGCACCCGATGCTCAAGCGCGAAGTGTGCGGCACGGAATCGACGGCGACGTTCGACCGCTCGGACTTCGGTATCGACTTCGGCAAGACCTACGGCTTCAAGATGGCAACCGTTCTGCACATCCAGGCGGAAGGCGTGAAGCAGTAAGCGAGCTTTGCCCCGCCTGCAGAAGGCGGGTTGAATCGACGTGACGACCCGGTCCCATGTGGCCGGGTCGTTTGCATTGGGCGCTCGTCACGACGCAGACCTTCTTTAGCGGCTCGTAAGGCGGCGTAATGGTGGACCGACGATCTACCTTTCGGGAAATTTCGCGAACATTGTCTTCGTCGAAGGGCATCCCTACACTCCACTCAAACGTATCAAAATGTAACTTTGTGTTTCTACTGGTAAATCAGCGCGAGTTCAGCCATGCATCTGCTGCATGGACAAAAGGCTTTAGCGCGCCAGACGATTGCCGGCGAGAAATGGAGTGGATGTTTACCGAGGGGCTGAAGATCATGAGCGACGGCGAAGCGCAGGGTTTCATCAGGGAAGTCAATCTGTCGTACATCATGCTGGCGCAACGCATGCTTCGCGAGGACCGGCTGGTCGGCATGTTCCGGCTGGGGCTGTCCGCGCAGAGCGCGGAGCTTCTCGCGACCCTGACGCTGGCGCAAACGGTCAAGCTTGCCGCGTCCGACCACGTGCTCTGTCAGTGCCGTTTCGACGATCACACGATCCTGTCCACCCTGACGCAGTCCGGAGGCCATGTTGACGTGGCGCCTGCCCATACGGCCATCCTGCTCGCCAGCCAGAAAGCCGCACAGTTCGTTTAAGCAGGCTTCTGATTGTCCCTTTCCCCTCCTGCGAAGGCACGGCGACAGGGTCAATAACACCTTCGTGGCGACGCCCGGGATGCCCAAACACCTTACGCCCGCTTATTCGCCTTCAACTTTTCCCTGTTTGCAGCCGTTATCACCGTTAGGGCCTCTACGCCGCCGCGTGCCCGCGATCGGGCACGCGTGGCGCAGGTTCACTAACCGGTAACCCGCATGAATGACATGTCGCACGATGCTGCCGCGTTGTCCCTGATCGCGATGACCTCGTATCTCGGACGGCAGCCGATCCTCAACCGCGAGGGACAGCTCGTCGCCTACGAATTGCTGTTTCGGCCGTTCGCTTTTTCCGACAACGCCGAACCTGCCGACGGCACGCCGCTCGACGAGACCCGCGCCACCGCCGATATCGTCATCGAGACGCTCGGCGAACTGGGCATGGAAAGCGTGCTGTCCGGCCGCACCGGCTACATCAATGCGGGGCGCGACTGGTTGATGAACGAGATGTTCACCTTGCTGCCATCCGCTCACTTCGTCGTCGAAATTCAGGCAACCGCGCAATACGATGATCAGCTGGTTCAGCGCATCAAGGCGCTGGCGCGGTCCGGCTACCGTTTCGCCCTGGAGGATGTTCGCGAGGCCGCCTTGGGCCACACCGAGGTGTTCGATTGCGCCGAGGTCGTCAAAATCGATGCGCCGGACTGGACGGCGTCGCGACTGGCGCCGTTTGTTGCCGCGATGCACCGGGCCGGCAAGCGCGTGGTAGCGGAAAAGGTCGAGACGCCGGACGACTACCGGTGGACCTACGAGGCTGGCTGTGACCTGTTTCAGGGCTACTACTTTGCCCATCCGCACCTGCTCGCGGTGCGCAGGATCCCGCCGCTGCGCCAGGCGCTGGTCAAGCTGCTGGTGATGTTGGGCGCTGAGCCGCCATTGCCGACCCTGGAAGACGAGGTCAAACGCAATCCCGCACTGACGATGCAACTGCTGCGCTTCGCCAGTTCGGCGCATCACGCGTTGACCCGGCGGCGCCTGCGGATCCGCGATGCCGTTCAGCTGGTCGGCACCGACTGGCTGCGCCGCTGGGCGCTGCTCGCCTTGTACACGGACGGCAATAGCCGGTCTGTCGCATCCAATGCGCTGGTGCAACTGGTCGGGACGCGGGGGCGATTCATGGAACTGGCCGCGCGCAGGCTGAGGCCGCACGACGAGGAGTTCGTCGACAACGCGTTCATGACGGGCATGGCCTCCCTGTTGCCTGCTGTGCTGCAGCGCAATCCCGTAGATCTGTTTTCTGAACTGCAGTTGGCGCAAACGGTGCGCGAAGCCATCCAGACGCGCACCGGCGTGTTGGGTCAACTGCTGGTGTGCGCGGAAGCTATGGAGAGTCCGGCCGCTGCGGCGAGGGTGACGCAGATGTCCGAGGATCTCGCGCCGCTCAATGCCGCAGCGGTAGCGCTGCTGTCCGCTGCTGCGGCCAACTGGATGGCCGACCGAACCCGTTTTTGACGGCTGGCGTGGCCGCGTGCAGCGTATCGCTCAAGACTTGCTGCCGGACGGCTTGCCGTCATGCGGACCCATCGGACGCACCGGCCAGTCGACCCAACGGTCTGGGCGAGTGGCTTCGTGGGCCTCATGCATCGGATAGCGAATCCGGTTCTCCTTCTTGTCGGTTTCTCCGACCACCAGCAACCTCACGTCCTGGTCCGTGTTGTTGATGAAGGTATGGCAAATCCCGGTGCCCGCCGGAAACGCCACCGAGTCACCCGGCTTGAGCGGATGCAGATGCCCGTCGATCCAGACATCGGGCGTGCCCTCGATGACAAACGCGAATTCCTCTTCGGCACTTTCGGCGTGCGGATAAGAGGTTCGGCGCCCAGGTGGCACGCGCATATGGTGAATGCCGATGCGTTGAAGTCCAAGTTTCCTGGCCAGCGGCGCACCGATGGCGAGCAGTTCGGTACTGCCCTTGTAGTGGGCATCGTCCGGGTTTTCCAGTTCGCTCCAGTGGCGGATGAACTCGGGTCGCTCCATTGAAGTCTCCTTGAATTAGTGTGCGTGACGGCGTCGCCGCGTTGTGTCGCGTGAAGCCTGCCCTAACGGACGAGTGTGCGCAAGCTCTCTACCAGCTTGCCTATCTCCGCCTCGGTGGTCAGGTAGCTAACGGAAGCGCGTGCTATCTGGGTGAGACCTCGCGCGTTCATATCGAACGGTGTGTAGCCCACGCCGTTGCTGCCGACGGCAACCCCTTGCGCCGCCAACGCCCGTTGCACCTCCCTGGCATCGATACCCGCCACGTTGAATGCCACCAGTCCCGAGCGTTCGCGTCCCTGATCCAGGACCGCCACGCCGTCGATTTGCGCGAGTTCGGCACGCAACGTCTGCGCTACGGCGTCGATACGGGTGCGGATGTTGTCAACGCCGATATCCAGCGCCTCCTGCAGCGCATTGGCCAAACCGCAGCGCAGCGCGGACGCAACTTCGACAGATTCGAACCGCGCTGCGTCGCTGCGCACGACCGGTTCACCGTCGTCATCGAGCGGCGCCGTTTGGGTATCGACATAGGCCGGCGTGAGCCGAGGCAGAAAGTCCTGCCGCACGTACAGCAACCCCGTGCCGCGCGGACCGCGCAACGCCTTGCGGCCTGCACCGGTCAGTACGTCGCAGCCGAGTTGCGCCACGTCGACGGGTATTTGTCCGACCGCTTGCGCGGCGTCGATGAAGTAGGCGATGCCGTGGCGCCGCGCGATTTGTCCGATGGCGGCGGCCGGGTTGATGAGGCCGCCGTTGGCCGGCATCCACGTCAGCGCGATCAGCCGCACCCGTTCGTCGAGCATCGCTTCGAGTGCCTCGGGATCGACCTCGCCGCTGTCGTCGGAAGGGATCACTTCAATCGATGCCCCCGCGCGCACGGCCGACAGGCGCATGCTGGCCAGGTTGCCGCCCCATTCGTGACGCCCAACCAGAATGCGATCGCCGGGCTGCCATGTGCCCAACGCGGCGAAGGCGCTGCCCCAGGCCTGGGAGTTGCCCGTCGTCACGGCGATTTCGGCCGGTTGCGCATTGAGCAACCCGGCGGCGAGGCTACGCGCACGCTCTATTTGCGCGCGCGCCGCGACGCCGGCTTCCATGGGCCCCATGGTCGCTTCGCGCCAGAGATGGGCGTGGACCGCTTCCAGCGTCGCCGTCGATGGCAGCGACGCGCCGGCATGGTTGAAGTGCGTGGTGTGCTGCGTGCCTGGCGTCTGGGCGCGCAATGCGTCTACGGTTGCGTCGGTGAGGGGAGCTGGCATAACTTGAAGGTTCCAGTGATGCAGGATGGGTTCAGGGTTGCTTCAGCGAGACGACTGCTTCGACTTCCACGGCCACGCCGGACGGCAGCGATGCAACACCCACTGCGGCACGCGCGTGGCGGCCAGCGTCGCCGAACACTTCTACCATCAGATCCGAGGCACCGTTGGCGATGGCACTCTGACGGGTGAACTCCGGCGTGCTGGCGACGAAGACACCGAGGCGCACGATGCGGGCCACGCGGTCGAGCCGGTCGCCCGTGGCCGCGGCAATCTGCGACAGTATGCCAAGCGCGGCGAGCCGTGCGGCCTGCACGCCCTCGTCGTCCGGGATATTGTCGCCGAGGCGGCCGACGTAGGCTGGCTTGCCGTCTTTACGCGAGATTTGACCGGAAATGAAGAGGAGCGAGCCGTCCTGCACGAACGGGACGTAGTTGGCCGC
>NZ_JAMFSB010000273.1 GCF_026225065.1 Paraburkholderia sp.
CTGTAAACTTCATTGCATAACTCACTGATAAATCAACGATATGAACTCAAATACCAGCATCCTCGCGGCTTCTGGCTGAGTTCTCCAATTTCCTGCTTGATCCGGCGCTGGCCGAACGCGTGCGTCGCTCTCCCGCTGCCTTTACCCGCAATCGCACACTGACTTTGCCGCGCATGGCCGCTCTGATGATGTCGGGCATGTGTGCCAGCGTGCAGACCGAACTTGATGCGCTGTTTGGTGCACTGGGCGAGCATGGTGGACGTAGCCGCGCCGTCAGTGCGCAGGCCTTCAGCAAGGCTCGCCGTGGGCTGTCGGCCGAACGGTTCGAACTGGCCCGCGCCCGCCTGATTTCGCTGGCCCAACCCCACATCGATTCGATTCGATGCGCTGGCACGGCCTGCGACTGGTCGCCGCTGACGGTAGCCGCCTGCGTGTGGGCACGCGTCGCGGCCATGAACTGCGCGCCGATCACTACGCGTTTGCCCTGTTTCTGCCCGGCCCCGAACTGACGCTACACGCCGCGCTTCACCCCGCTGACGGCGCCGAGCGGCAGATGCTGTTCGAGGCGCTGGACGTGCTGCAGCCGCGCACCGATCTGCTGCTGCTCGATCGTGGCTATATCGGCAACACGATGGTGGCCACGCTTGCACAGCGCGAGATCCCGTTCTGCATGCGCGCCGATGCACGTAACTGGAAGTGCGTCAGCGCCTTCGCCCGCAGCGGTAAATCTGAGCATGTGGTGACACGGGAGGCGCCTGTCGAGCAGGATGCCCGCGACTATGAACTGGAGCGCACGCCGACTACCGTGCGCCTGATCCGTGACGTTACGCCCAGCGGTCGTGTGCGTGTGCTGATGACTTCGTTACCCGATGCCCAGCGTTATCCGGCGGCATCCTTCGGGGCGCTCTATCACCAGCGCTGGCGGGTCGAGGAAGCGTTCAAGCGCCTGAAGCACCGGCTGCGACTTGAAGCCGTCACGGGCCTCGATTACCTGGCCTTGCAGCAGGATTTCGGTGCAAAAATCCTCGCTGACAACCTGTGCACACTGCTCAGTGACCTTGACGCATCGCACGACGATGCGTGTGCCAGTCGTGCAAACCGGGTGTATGCGCTGGGCGCGCTCAAACCCATCCTCGGTGCGTGCCTGCTACGCATCCGACACTGCCTGGAAAGCCTCGCTGGTGTGCTCGAAGTGATCCATCAAACCCGATGCCGGCTACAGCCGTCACGCTCCTATCCAAGACCACCCAGAAAAGCCAAGCCCCACTTCCATCTCGCGTACAAACTCGCGTGATGCTGTGGGGCTTAAGTTGAGAGCATTGCCCCGCACAGGGGCAACGCTAATAGACCACTAAGAATGCAAGGAAAGGCCAAAGCAGCAAGAACAACCACCAAAGCGCCCCGAAGGCCAAAAAGAATCAAACCACCACAGTCTGCGCTTCACCGTCGAGAGAATCCCGCACAACCCCAATCTTCCAAACCTGCTCGCCGGCGGCAGCCAACAACCCGGTAGCCTTATCAGCATCCTGAGCAGCAACAACAACAATCATCCCGATCCCGCAATTGAACACGCGGTGCATTTCAGCGTCAGCCACACCCCCATGCTTCTGCAACCAAGAGAACAGCGGCGGCAACGGCCACGCCCGATGATCAAGCTCTGCAGTCAACCCATCCCGCAAAACCCGCGGAATATTTTCAACAAGCCCACCGCCGGTGATATGCGCCATCCCCTTCACGGAAACCTGCTCCATCAGCGACAGCAACGGCTTCACATAAATATGCGTAGGCGCCATCAACGCATCAGCCAGTGAGCGGCCATCAAAGTCCGCCGACAGATCCGGCTGCGCACGCTCAATAATCTTGCGCACCAGCGAAAACCCATTCGAATGAATCCCGCTCGAAGCCAAACCCAGCACGACATCGCCCGGCGTGATCGTGCTGCCGTCGATAATCTTGCTCTTTTCAACCGCCCCAACCGCAAACCCGGCCAGGTCGTATTCGCCATCCGGGTACATGCCCGGCATTTCAGCCGTCTCGCCGCCAATCAACGCGCAGCCAGCCAGCTCGCAACCCTGCGCGATGCCCTTCACGACTGTCGAGGCCGTGCCGACGTCGAGCTTGCCGCAAGCAAAATAGTCGAGGAAAAACAGCGGCTCGGCGCCCTGCACCAGAATATCGTTGACGCTCATCGCCACCAGATCCTGGCCAACCGTGTCATGCTTGTTCAAATGAAACGCCAGCTTCAGCTTCGTGCCGACGCCGTCCGTGCCCGAGACGAGCACCGGTTCGCGGTATTTTTTCGGCACCTCGAAGAGCGCGCCAAACCCGCCGATGCCACCCAGCACACCGTCACGCATCGTCTTTTTGGCAAAGGGCTTGATCGCGTCGACAAGGGCGTCGCCCGCGTCGATGTCCACGCCGGCGTCGCGATACGACAGACCTTGGGCCGAATCAGTTGAATGCTGGGCGGATTTCGGTTGATTCATGAGGAAGAGCTCGAAGGTCGGTAAAATGCGATTTTACCCGATGCCGACCCCGAGTTGGCGCTTCAGCGCCTACTCGGGTCCCATGCAGCGTTGTCGGCCGCTTGGCTGGACTTTCACCCGCGTCGTCCCCCAGGAAACCCATTTTGCAGCAGAACTCCTCGATTCTGACACCGTATCAGCGCCGCGCCTTCGTCTGGGTCGCCATCGCGCTCGGCCTCGGCATCCTGCTCTGGCTGCTCAGCCCAGTGCTCACGCCGTTCCTGCTCGGCGCCATCCTCGCCTACATCCTGCAGCCAGGCGTCGCATGGCTGGTGCGGCGGCGCGTGCCGCGCGCCCTCGCCGCCCTGCTGATGATGCTGGTGTTCACGGTGCTCCTCACCCTCATGATCCTGCTGGTGCTGGTCGTGATCCAGAAGGAAGGGCCGCAGCTCAAACTGCAGGTGCCCGTGCTGTTCACGCACGTCAGCGCCTGGCTGCAGCCCAAGCTCGCCCTGCTCGGCCTCGCCGATTCGCTCGATTTCGCCAGCATCCGCGATCTCGTGATGAACCAGCTCGAAGGCAGCGCGCAAACCGTCGCCCTCTATGCATGGACCTCGATCCGCACCAGCGGCAACGTCATGATGACCGTGATCGGCAACGTCGTGATGGTGCCGCTGGTCCTGTTCTATCTGCTGTACGACTGGAACCGCATGCTCGTGCGCGCCGAAGGCTTCGTGCCGCGCCGCTGGCTCGAAAAGACCGTGCAACTCGCGCGCGATATGGATCAGATGCTCTCCCAATACCTGCGCGGCCAGTTGCTCGTGATGGCCGTGCTGGCCGTCTTCTACGCGATCGCACTGACCATTGCCGGCTTCGAAATCGCGCTGCCGATCGGCATTTTTACAGGCGTCGCGGTCTTTATTCCGTACATTGGCTATGCCACTGGCCTCGCTCTGGCGCTAGTCGCCGCCCTGCTGCAGTTCGGCGACTGGTATGGTTTCGGCGCGGTCGCCGTGATCTACGGTGTCGGACAGATTCTCGAGAGCTTCTTTCTGACGCCGCGCCTCGTCGGCGAACGGATCGGCATGCATCCGCTCGCCGTGATCTTCGCCTTGCTCGCGTTCGGCCAGCTATTCGGCTTTTTCGGTGTGTTGCTGGCGCTGCCCGTTAGCGCGATCCTGTCGGTGGCCCTGCGCGAATTGCGGCAAGGCTATCTGTCGAGCACGCTTTACAAGAATTGACGATTGCCGGCTTAACTGACCTAAGCGCTCACCGGCTACCCGCGGTTCCCATTTCCGGCTTTCTACTACTGTGCTTCGTCAACTGACGCTCGATCTCGGCACTCCGCCGCCATCGACATTCGACAACTTCTTCGCCGGCTCCAACGCAGAGCTGGTCACGCGGCTGCGCGAGCTGGAGGGTGCGCTCGCGGCCGGACCCGTGGCTGACCGCTCGTTCTATATCTGGGGCGATGCGGGCAGCGGCCGCACCCATCTGCTGCAGGCGCTGGTCCACGAGGCGCAGCCCGGGCACGCGTGCTTTGCAAGCCCCCAGAGCAGTCTCGCCGCGTTTGCCTTCGACCCGCGCGTGGCGCTCTACGCCATCGACGATTGCGACGGCCTCTCCGGTGCCCAGCAGATCGCCGCGTTCAACCTTTTCAACGAAGTGCGGGCGCATCCCACCAGCGCTTTGGTGGCGGCCGGCAATGCCGCGCCAATCGGCCTCGCAGTGCGTGAAGACCTGCGTACACGCCTGGGCTGGGGCCTGGTGTTCCACCTCGCGCCGCTGCCCGACGACGTCAAGGCCGCCGTGCTCAAGCACGCCGCGCGCGAACGCGGCATCGCGCTCGCCGACGACGTGCCAGCCTACCTGCTCACCCACTTCCGGCGCGACATGCCGAGCCTGATGGCCTTGCTCGACGCGCTCGACCGCTTCTCGCTCGAACAGAAACGGGCGGTCACCCTGCCGCTGTTGCGCACCATGCTGGCGTCGCCGGCAGGCACTGAAGAGTTGAGAACGGCAACCGTTGCACCCGCTTCAAGTAAAATGGGCTCCCATGGCTAATCTCGCTCTCTTCGACCTCGACCACACGCTCATCCCCACCGACAGCGACCACGAATGGGGCCGCTTCATGGTGAAGCACGGCATGGTCGACGCCGAAAACTTCGCACGTGAAAACGACCACTTCTATGCCGACTACAAGGCAGGCAAGCTCGACATCCACGCCTATCTCGTCGCCATGCTGACGCCGCTCGCGAAATACTCGCGCGCGCAGCTCGCCGAGTATCATCAGATGTACATGCACGAAGTGATCAGGCCTACCATCGTGCCAGTCGCGCTCGAACTGGTGCGCGAGCATCGCGATGCTGGCGATCTGTGCTGCATGGTCACTGCCACCAATGAATTCATCACCGGCCCGATTGCCGCCGTGTTCGGTGTCGACAAACTGATCGCCTGCGAAGCGGAGACCGTGGACGGCCAGCCGCACTCGGACTACACCGGCCGTCCCACCGGCACACCTAGCTACAAGGAAGGCAAGATCGTCCGTACCGAGGCGTGGCTCGCTTCGCTCGGCAAGACATGGTCGGACTTCGAGCGCAGCTATTTCTATAGCGATTCGCACAACGACATCCCGCTGCTCCAAAAGGTCACTGACCCGATCGCGACCAATCCGGACGACACGCTGCGCGCTCACGCGCAAGCGCACGGCTGGCGCATCCTCGAACTCTTTCAACCCACGTGATCAAAAAATTTATCCGTAAGCTGTTCGGACAGGATCCGGCACCCGCTGACAACACCGCCCCCTCCGAAGCAGACGAAGCATCCCGCGCCCCGGCAAGAACCGGCCACAGCGACGCCAGCGGCACCGCCTCCGCGTCCAGACCGCGCCGCAAACCAGCGTCGCGTGACACTGCCAAGGGCGTCCCTGAGCCCGACGTGCCGGTGATCATTCCCGCTGACGTGCACGGCATCAACCCCGCGCTGATCTCGAGGAACGCCATCCGCGTCACCGAGGGGCTGCAGCAGGCTGGCCACCGGGCGTTTATCGTCGGCGGCGCTGTGCGCGATCTGCTGCTCGGCATCGCCCCGAAAGACTTCGATGTCGCCACCGACGCCACGCCCGAACAGGTGCAGAAGCTGTTCCGCCGCGCGCGCATCATCGGCCGGCGTTTCCAGATCGTGCATGTGCAGTTCGGTCAGGAAATCATCGAAACCTCGACGTTCCGCGCTCTCGTCGATCCGCCCGCCGCTGATGCCGCGCCGGCGCGGCGACTGAAACGCGACGAACTGGACCGCCGCACCCACGCGGTCGACGCCAGTGGCCGCGTGCTGCGCGACAACGTCTGGGGCGAGCAGCATGAAGACGCCACCCGCCGCGACTTTACGATCAACGCGATGTACTACGATCCGGCTACGCAAACGGTGCTGGACTATCACAACGGCATGGCCGATATGCGCGCCCGCCTGCTGCGCATGATCGGCGATCCGGCCACGCGTTACCGCGAAGACCCGGTGCGCATGCTGCGCGTGGTGCGTTTTGCCGCCAAACTCGGTTTCGAGATCGAAGACACGACCCGCGCGCCGATCAAGGAAATGGCCGACCTGATCAACAACGTGCCGGCCGCGCGTCTGTTCGACGAAATGCTCAAGCTGATGATGTCGGGCTACGCACTCGCCTGCCTGCAGCGTCTGCGCCAGGAAGGCCTGCATCACGGTCTGCTACCGCTGCTCGACGTGGTGCTCGAACAGCCGCACGGCGAGAAATTCATCACACTCGCGCTCACCAACACCGATAACCGCGTGCGCGCCGGTAAGCCGGTTTCGCCGGGCTTCCTTTTCGCCACCCTGCTGTGGCACGACGTGCAGCAACGCTGGCAGGCGTTCGAGGCAAATGGCGAGTATCCGGTGCCCGCGCTGCATCGCGCGATGGACGAGGTGCTCGACATGCAGACCGAGAAACTCGCCATCCACAAGCGTTTCTCGTCGGATATGCGTGAGATCTGGGGCCTGCAGTTGCGCCTCGAAAAACGCTCGGGCCGCAGCGCGCTGAAGCTGATGGAACACCAAAGATTTAGAGCGGGGTATGATTTCCTCCTGTTGCGCTGCGAATCGGGCGAACTCGAAGAGTCGGCCGGTACGTGGTGGACGGAGTTCATCGAAGGAGACGCCGTCGCGCGCGAGACATTGCTCACGCAAGGCGGGAAGGACCGGAGCCCCAAAAAACGCCGGAGGCGCAGCAGTGGCGCCAGAAACCGCAAACCGGGCGACGGAATGGAGGGCGGTGCGACGACCGTGGAGCGCGCAGCAGACGACGACGTGAGTCACGAAGGCTCACACGAAGACTGACGCGGCCATGTTGCTCGCCGTCGAACGATAGTCGCAGGAAGTTATGCCATGACGGTTGCTTATCTCGGCCTCGGCGCGAATCTCGGGGATGCGCGCCAGACCCTGAAAGACGCGGTAGTGTGCCTCGCTCAACAGCACACCATCACCGTGCTCGCCAAGTCGAGCCTGTATCGCACTGCGCCGATCGACGCGGGTGGCGACGACTACTACAACTGCGTCGTGAAGCTCGACACCACGCTGCCGGTCCGGCATCTTCTGGCGCTGTGCCACAAGATCGAGCTGCACTTCGGCCGCGAGCGGCCGTTTCGCAACGCCCCCCGCACGCTCGATCTCGATATTCTGCTGTTCGGCGATTACTCGATCGAGGAACCGGATCTGATCGTGCCGCATCCGCGTCTGATCGAGCGCGCGTTCGTGCTGGTGCCGCTGATCGAAATCGATCCGGCTTTGACCATTCCCCAACACGGCCGCGCCGACGCGTTCCTTGCCGCCGTTGCCGACCAGCGTATCGAAAAGATGAAGTCGCCATGTCAGTGTCCGGTGCTCAACGCGCTAAGCGGCGGCAGCAGCGAAAGCGAAGCCGGCGCTAACGGCAAAACCACCAAAGGCCGTTGCTCATGAGCACGTCTCCACTGACGGTCACCGCCCCCCAACTGCGCCCGCCGTTCCGCTATATCGCGATTGAAGGGCCGATCGGTGTCGGCAAGACGTCGCTGGCACGGCGCCTCGCTGAACGATGGTCAATGCAACCGGTGTTCGAGCGGCCGCAGGACAATCCCTTTCTCGAACGTTTCTATCGCGACACCGGCCGTTACGCGCTGGCCGCGCAACTGCACTTTGCACTCCAGCGGGCCCAACAGGCGCAGGAGGTCGCGGCGGCGTACGCTGCGGGCACGGCGCTGATCGCCGACTTCATGACGGAGAAAAACGAGATCTTCGCCCGGCTGACGCTACCTGAAGACGAATGGCAGCTGTACCGCGCGCTCGCGAAGCAGATCGATGCGCAGACTCCCCGCCGAACCGCCGCGGGAAGTCCGGGCACCGCCCCAGCGCCGGATTTCGTGGTGTACCTGCAGGCTAGCCCGGAAGTGCTGTTCGCACGGATCCAGAAACGCGCAATCCCAATGGAATTGCAGATCTCGGCCGCGTACCTGCACTCCTTATGCGACGCGTATAACGACTTCTTCTACCACTACGACCGCACGCCGGTGCTGACGGTCAACGCCGAACACCTGAATCCGCTCGACTCGGACGCGGACCTTGCACTGCTCGTCGAACGCATCGAGACGATGCGCGGGCGCAAGGAATTCTTTGTCAAAGGCACGTCGCTCTGAGCGACGGCGCCCTTCTCCTTTTCCAACGGAACACCCCATGAGCTATTTGCAGGAAACGAGTAGGAACGCCATTACCGTTCCGAAACTGCAGGCAATGCGCGACGCGGGCGAAAAGATCGCCATGCTCACCTGTTACGACGCGAGCTTTGCGGCGCTGCTGGACCGCGCGGGCGTCGACGTGCTGCTGATCGGCGATTCGCTGGGTAACGTGCTGCAAGGCCAGACCACGACGCTGCCAGTTACGCTCGGCGAGATCGCCTATCACACGGCCTGCGTTGCGCGGGCACGCACATCGGCGCTGGTCGTCGCCGATCTGCCGTTCGGTACCTACGGCACGCCGGAGACAGCCTTCGCCAGCTCCGTGGAGTTGATGCGTGCAGGCGCCCAGATGATCAAGCTGGAAGGTGGCGAATGGCTGGCTGATACGGTGCGCTTCCTCGTGGAGCGGGCCGTTCCGGTATGTGCGCATATCGGGCTCACGCCGCAGTCGGTGCACGCGTTCGGCGGCTTCAAGGTGCAGGGCAAGACGGAAGCAGGCGCAAGCCAGTTGCTGCGCGATGCGCTCGCCATTCAGGACGCGGGTGCTCAACTGGTCGTGATCGAAGCGGTCCCGACTCAACTCGGCACCGAAGCCACCAAACAGTTGCGGATTCCCACCATCGGCATTGGTGCGGGAGTGGAATGCTCGGGTCAGGTGCTGGTGTTGCACGACATGCTCGGGATTTTCCCCGGCAAGCGGCCGCGTTTCGTCAAAGACTTCATGCAGGGCCAGCCGAGCATTTTTGCGGCCGTCGAAGCGTATGTGCGCGCGGTGAAAGACAGCTCGTTTCCTGGGCCGGAACATACGTTTTGAGATTACCGCGCCGGGCGGTTTGCGACCCGTCCGATCCCGCCCTTACCCCACAAGACGCGCCGGTAAAGCGCCCCGCAGGGCGTTGCACACAAGAAGCGCCTCGGCATTCAATACGTCGGCGCGCGTCAGGACACGCTCCTGCGCACCCAGCTCCGCATCTTCGAGCAGCACCGCTCGCATTACCCCGGGCAACACGCCCGACGACAGCGGCGGGGTCCACCAGCGACCATCCAGCTTCACGAATACATTTGAACGACCGCCTTCGGTCAATTCGCCGCGCTCGTTGAAGAACAGAGCATCGAACGCACCGAGCGCCTCGGCATTGCGCCAGCCACGGTCGTATTCTGCCCGGCGCGTGGTTTTGTGATGCAGCAGCGCGTCGCTCGCTTCGGTCGCGGCGAAGCCGTGATGGGCGGCGAACAGCACGTCGACGCCGCTGTCGGCCAGAGGCATCAACACCGCTGCGTTAATCTGCACCACGCCGCTTTTGGCGAGGGCAAGTCTTACGCGATACGGCACTCCGGCTGACAGCGCAGCGCATTGCGCTTCGATTCGCTCGCGCAACTCCGCTTCGTCGAACCGGAAACCGAGCCACGCCGCGCTCGCTGCAAGCCGTGCGAGATGGCGCGTCACGTGGCGGACACCGTCCTCACGCGTTGCGTACATCGTTTCGAATAGTTCGAAGCCCGGATCGGCGTCGGTGAGGAAACGAGCTTTCAACTGGCACTCCGCGTGTTCGTCGGCGGCAACACTGTCGAGCACGATGCCCGCTCCGACGCCCATGCTGCCGCGACGGGTGCCGGTTGCGCTGTCCGGCGCATCAAGCGTCAAGGTGCGGATCGCGACAGACAGGCAGAAGTCGCCGTAAACGCTGCGCGTGTGGTGTGAGGCATTCGACCCGCTCGAAGCGTTCGCCACCTCTGGGGCGTGCGAGGCGTTCGTCACGTCCGCAGCATCCGAGGCGTACGAAGCGTTTGCCGGATCTGAAGAAGCATTTGCGGCATAGCCGGCATCGAGCCAGCCGATTGCGCCGGTGTACAAACCGCGTGGCGTGCTTTCGAGCTCATCGATCAGTTGCATCGTGCGATGCTTCGGCGCGCCGGTAATCGAACCGCACGGGAACAACGCGCGCAGCACCTCGGCAAACGAGGTCTGGGCACGTAACCTCGCCTCCACCGTCGACGTCATCTGCCACACCGACGCATACGGTTCAACCGAGAACAGCGCCGGCACCTTGACCGAGCCCGTCTCGGCGACTCGCGACAGGTCGTTGCGCAAGAGGTCGACGATCATCACGTTTTCAGCGCGATTTTTCGGGTCGTTGGCGAGAAATTCAGCGGCATGCCGGTCGGCAACGAGATCGTCCGGGCTACGTGGCGCGGTGCCCTTCATCGGACGCGCGCGCAACGTAGTCCCCGCTTTTTCTACGAACAACTCAGGCGAGCACGACAGCACCCAGCGGTCGCCGGGCAAGGCGATCAACGCACCATACGGCACCGGCTGCCGCACCCGTAGGCGGCGGTACAGCGCAGCCGGCGTGCCGAATACGTCGAACCCTAGCCGGTACGTGTAGTTGACCTGATAGGAATCGCCGCTACGATGCGCGTGATGGATCGCCGCGATGGCAGCGTCGAATTGCGCCGGATCGACGCTGGCGCGCGCAGCCGTGGTACCCGCCACCGACGGCTCTGCGGCACCGCCGTCGCATTGCATTAACCACGCGTCGGCTTCGTCGCACGAGAGCTTCGCGCATTGTTCGAACAATAAAAAACGCAGCGTGGCATCGCCACGCTGCGTTTTATCCGACTGGGAGGACTGGCTACCGGAGAGTGACACACGTTCCAGCACAAGCTGACGGCCGAACTCATAATCGCCCAGCACCACCGCATGCAAGCCGCGCCGCAGATCAGCGACAACCGCATCGCATACCGCATCGAGCTGCTCCGCATCCGCGCAGACCCGCTCATGCAGAAACCGCGTGTACAGGCGACTCGAGCGCCGCACCGCCGTCGCGGCGCAATCGTCGAGCAATGCGAACACGGCACCGCGATCATCCACCATCTTGCCTGCCATCAACTTCAAACCGCAATTAATCGAAGAAGCTCTTCACGCGATCGAACCAGCTTTTGCTTTGCGGGCTATGGCGCGCACCGCCCTCAACCAGCGACTTCTCGAACTGCTGCAGCAACTCGCGCTGCGGCTCGGTGAGCTTGACCGGCGTCTCGACCTGAACGTGCACGTACAGATCGCCGGCAATGCTCGAACGCAGCCCCTTGATACCCTTGCCGCGCAGACGGAAGGTCTTCCCCGACTGGGTGCCTTCGGGCACGGTAAAGCTCGCGCGGCCCGCCAGCGTCGGCACTTCGATTTCGCCGCCGAGTGCTGCCGTGGTGAACGGAATCGGCATCTGGCAATGCAGGTCGTCGCCATCGCGCTCGAACACCGAGTGCTGCTTGATATGGATCTCGACGTACAGGTCGCCCGACGGGCCGCCGTTGATACCCGGCTCGCCGTTACCGGCTGAGCGGATCCGCATGCCGTCGTCGATGCCTGCCGGAATCTTCACTTCCAGCGTCTTGGTTTCCTTGACCTTGCCAGCGCCGTGGCAATTCACGCACGGATCGGGAATGTGGCTGCCCGTGCCGTGGCACTTCGGGCAAGTCTGCTGAATGCTGAAAAAGCCCTGCGACATCCGGACCGAACCCGCGCCGTTACAGGTGGGGCAGGTTTCCGGCTTGGTACCGGGCTTCGCGCCCGAACCGTGACAGATTTCACACGACACCCAACTCGGCACGCGGATTTGCGTGTCATAGCCGTGCGCGGCCTGTTCCAGCGTAATTTCCATGCTGTAGCGCAGATCGGCACCGCGGTACACCTGCGGGCCGGCACGGCCACCGCCACGTGCAGCGCCGCCGGCCGCCTGGCCGAAGATATCGCCGAAAATATCGCCGAATGCATCGGCAAATCCGCCAAAGCCCTGTGCACCGGCACCGCCCATATTCGGGTCGACGCCTGCATGGCCATACTGGTCGTACGCCCCACGCTTCTGCGAGTCCGACAGCATTTCATAGGCTTCTTTCACCTCTTTGAAATGCTCTTCCGCATCCTTGTTGCCCGGATTGCGGTCGGGGTGATGCTTCATCGCCAGCTTGCGATAAGCCTTCTTGATTTCGTCGTCGCTCGCGTTCTTTGCGACGCCCAGAACCTCGTAGTAATCCCGTTTCGCCATATCGGTTCAACGCCCGCCGCGCAGCAAGGCACGGCGGCTCCTCTTGAATGCTGGAGTCTCACGACTCGTCCGGCCGTTGCTCGCCCCTCGTTTGCACGAATTGAGCAACGCCCTCCATAAAACAAATGTGCCCGGAGAGCCCAAAAGGCTCACCAGGCGCGATAACCGCTTTGCAGGTTCATGCCCCGTAGGCGGGCTCAAACCGTTTTGCAGCCGAGCCGCACACATTGGCTGCGTGCGGCTTTACGGTCAAATGGCGACCTGGCTTTAGTCCTTCTTGACTTCCTTGAACTCGGCGTCGACCACGTCGTCTTCCGGCTGGCCTGCGCCACCGGCCGAGGCACCACCAGGCGCTGCGCCCGCGGCACCGGCCGCTGCGCTTGCTGCACCTTGCTCAGCCTGCATGTCGGCGTACATCTTTTCGCCGAGCTTTTGCGAGGCCGTTGCCACGACTTCGATCTTGGCTTCGATCGCAGCCTTGTCGCTCGAACCGCTCTTCAGCGTCTCTTCGAGGTCCTTCAGCGCTGCTTCGATCTTTTCCTTCTCAGCCGCTTCCAGCTTTTCACCGTATTCGGTGAGCGCCTTCTTCGTGCTGTGGACCAGCGCGTCGCCCTGGTTGCGGGCATCGGCCAGCTCACGCAGCTTGTGATCGTCTTCCGCGTTCGCTTCGGCGTCCTTCACCATCTTTTCGATCTCGGCTTCAGACAGACCCGAGTTCGCCTTGATGACGATGCGGTTTTCCTTGCCGGTCGCCTTGTCCTTCGCGCCGACGTGCAGAATACCGTTCGCGTCGATGTCGAAGCTCACTTCGATCTGCGGCACGCCGCGCGGTGAGGGCGGAATGCCTTCGAGGTTGAACTCGCCCAGCAGCTTGTTGCCGGCTGCCATTTCGCGTTCGCCCTGGAACACCTTGATCGTCACAGCGCCCTGGTTGTCATCTGCCGTCGAATACACTTGCGCGTGCTTCGTCGGGATCGTGGTGTTCTTGTTGATCATCTTCGTCATCACACCGCCGAGCGTTTCGATGCCGAGCGACAGCGGGGTCACGTCGAGCAGCAGAACGTCCTTGCGGTCACCCGACAGGACCTGGCCTTGAATCGCGGCACCCACAGCCACGGCTTCGTCCGGGTTCACGTCACGGCGCGGTTCCTTGCCGAAGAATTCCTTGACCTTATCCTGCACCTTCGGCATACGCGTCATACCGCCGACGAGAATCACGTCGTCGATTTCGCCAACCTTCACGCCCGCGTCCTTGATGGCCATGCGGCACGGCTCAATGGTGCGTTCGATCAGCTCTTCCACCAGTGCTTCGAGCTTCGCACGCGTAATTTTCAGGTTCAAGTGCTTCGGACCCGACGCGTCTGCCGTGATGTACGGCAGGTTGATTTCGGTCTGCTGGCTCGACGACAGTTCGATCTTCGCCTTTTCAGCCGATTCCTTCAGGCGTTGCAGCGCGAGCACGTCCTTCGACAGGTCGACGCCTTGTTCCTTCTTGAACTCGCCGATGATGTAATCGATGATGCGTTGGTCGAAGTCTTCACCGCCGAGGAACGTATCACCGTTCGTGGAGAGCACTTCGAACTGCTTCTCACCGTCAACGTCGGCGATTTCGATGATCGAGACGTCGAACGTGCCGCCGCCCAGGTCATACACGGCGATCTTGCGGTCGCCCTTTTCGTTCTTGTCGAGGCCGAACGCGAGCGCGGCTGCGGTCGGCTCGTTGATGATGCGCTTGACTTCCAGACCGGCGATGCGACCCGCATCTTTGGTAGCTTGACGCTGGCTGTCGTTGAAGTACGCGGGAACCGTGATCACTGCTTCGGTGACCGGCTCGCCGAGGTAGTCTTCAGCGGTCTTCTTCATCTTGCGCAGCGTTTCCGCCGAGATTTGCGGCGGAGCGAGCTTCTGATCGCGCACTTCGATCCATGCATCGCCGTTGTCGGCTTTGATGATCTTGTAGGGCATCAGGGCGATGTCCTTCTGCACTTCTTTTTCTTCGAAGCGGCGGCCGATCAGGCGCTTGACTGCGTACAGCGTGTTGCGCGGGTTGGTAACCGACTGACGCTTCGCAGGCGCGCCGACGAGAATCTCGCCGTCTTCCATGTAAGCGATGATCGACGGCGTGGTGCGCGCACCTTCCGAGTTCTCGATGCCCTTGACCGAATTGGCTTCGATGTTCGCCACGCACGAGTTGGTCGTGCCGCGGTCGATGCCGTTGATTTTGCCC
>NZ_JAMFSB010000274.1 GCF_026225065.1 Paraburkholderia sp.
GCGAGGTGTATCTGCCAGGTGCCGGCTGGATCGGCCTCGACCCGACCTCGGGCCTGCTGGCGGGCGAGGGACATATTCCGGTCGCCTGTACGCCGGAACCGGGCAGCGCTGCGCCGATTTCGGGCGCGGTCGACGAGTCGGAAGTCGAATTCGAACACACGATGTCAATCCAGCGCGTGCTGGAAACCCCGCGCGTCACCAAGCCGTACACCGAGGAAGTGTGGTCCGATGTGCTGCAGATGGGCGCGCACGTGGACCGCGAACTGGAGGCCATGGACGTGCGCCTGACGATGGGCGGCGAGCCGACCTTCGTCGCCGTGCGCGACCGCGACGCCGATGAGTGGAACACCGACGCGCTCGGGCCGACCAAGCGCAGCTATGCAGTCGGGCTGATGGACAAGCTGCGCGCGCGCTATGGCGCGAACGGCTTCCTGCACATCGGCCAGGGCAAGTGGTACCCGGGCGAGCAACTGCCGCGCTGGGCGCTGTCGCTCTACTGGCGTGCCGATGGCGAGCCGTGCTGGCACGACCACACGCTGTTCGCCGACGAGCGCGAGCCAGGCAGCTATACCGCCGAGGATGCACGGCGTTTCCTGACCCACCTGACGGGCAAGCTCGCGCTCGATGCGCAGTTCATCAAACCTGGCTATGAGGACACCTGGTACTACCTGTGGCGCGAGCGGCGCCTGCCGGTGAACGTCGATCCGTTCGAATCGCGTCTCGATGACGAGATGGAGCGCGTGCGTTTGCGGCGCGTGTACGACAGCGGGCTGGCGTCGGTGACGGGCTATGTGTTGCCGCTGTCGCGCGAACGTGATTTGCCGCTGGAGGGGCCGCGTTGGGTCACCGGGCCGTGGTATTTCCGCGGCGATCGCATGTATCTGATCCCAGGCGATTCGCCGATGGGCTACCGTTTGCCGCTCGATGCGTTGCCGTGGGTATCGGAGACGGACTATCCGTACCAGCACGCGCATGATCCGTTCGCACCGCCTGCGCCGCTGCGCAGCGCGGCGCAGTTGCGCATGCAATATGAAGGCAGCACGGGTGGGACGGGCCGTGTCGGCGGTGGTGGTTCTGGCGCAGACGCGAACGCAGCGGATGGCCAGGGCGCAGGTGGCGCAGCGACGTTGGGCTTAGCCGGCAGCGGTCTTAGCGGCACGGGCCCAGGGACGGGCACCGGCATTGCCGCCGACGCTACAGACGCCGCCCACGCCTCGCTGCGCGTCCCCGGACGCGGCGAATCGGCAAGCTGGATCACCCGCACCGCACTGTGTGTCGAAGCGCGCGACCCGGCTCGCGCGGCCGGTCCGAAGGTGGAGACCGACACCTTCGGCAGCGGCCATAAGATGCTGCACGTCTTCATGCCGCCGCTGACCGAGCTCGACGACTATCTGGACCTGCTGGCCGCCGTCGAAGCGAGCGCTGCCGAACTGGGCATGAAGATCGTCATCGAAGGCTATCCGCCGCCGCGCGATCAGCGTCTGAAGTTGCTGCAGGTGACGCCGGACCCGGGCGTGATCGAAGTGAACATCCATCCGGCGTCGAGTTGGGATCAACTGGTCGATCACACCGAGTATCTCTATCAGTCGGCGCACGAAACCTATCTGAGCACCGAGAAGTTCATGACCGACGGCCGCCACACCGGCACCGGTGGCGGCAATCACTTCGTGCTCGGCGGCGCGACGCCTGCGGACAGTCCGTTCCTGCGGCGTCCGGATCTGCTTGCTAGTCTGGTGGCGTACTGGATCAACCATCCGTCGCTGTCGTATCTGTTCTCGGGCCTGTTTATCGGGCCGACCAGCCAGGCGCCGCGTGTGGACGAGGCACGCAACGACCAGGTCTACGAACTGGAGATCGCGTTCCGGGAACTGCAGCGGCAGATCGACCTGCTCGGCGGCCGCGAGGGTGGGCAACTGCCGTCGTGGATGATCGACCGGTCGCTGCGCAATATCCTCATTGACGTCACCGGCAACACGCACCGCGCCGAGTTTTGCGTCGACAAGCTCTATTCGCCCGATGGCCCGACCGGCCGGCTCGGGCTGCTGGAGTTGCGTGGTTTCGAAATGCCGCCGCATGCGCGCATGAGTCTCGTCCAGCAGTTGTTGCTGCGCGCGCTGGTGGCGCGCTTCTGGAAGAAACCGTACACCGAGCGGCTCACGCGCTGGGGCACGGAACTCCACGACCGTTTCCTGCTCGGCACGTTCGTGCAGATGGATTTCGACGACGTGCTCGCCGATCTGGGAGAAGCAGGCTATGCGTTCGACCGCTCGTGGTTCGCACCGCATTTCGAGTTCCGCTTCCCGCTGGTCGGCGAAACGACGACCAGCGGCGTGACGCTGACCATTCGCAGCGCGCTCGAGCCATGGCATGTAATGGGCGAGGAGGGGGCGCCTGGCGGCACGGTGCGCTACGTCGATTCATCGGTCGAGCGGCTCGAAGTGCGCGTACTGGGTCTGAACGAGAACCGCCATGTCGTGACGGTCAATGGCGTGCCGTTGCCGCTGCAACCCACGGGCCGCGTTAGCGAGTATGTGGCAGGCGTGCGCTATCGCGCGTGGTCGCAGCCGTCGGCCTTGCATCCGACGATCGGCGTCGACGCGCCGCTCGTTTTTGACCTTGTTGACAATTGGACCGGTCGTTCTATTGGCGGATGCCAGTATCATGTGGCTCATCCGGGGGGGCGCAATTACCAGACCTTCCCGGTCAACGCGTACGAGGCCGAAAGCCGGCGGCGCGCGCGCTTCTTCACGATGGGTCATACACCTGGACCGCTCGTGGCCGAGGCGCCGCAACGCAGTCTGGAATTCCCGTTCACGCTGGATTTACGCTACTGGTGATCTGAAAACAATTAACCCGACACGACCTTGGCCTTTCAATCGACTTTTCCCTTTGAGGCAACCGCGGCTCACGCGGATGCGCTTTCGCTCCTGCGGGTGCTGCCGGTCCGCGATGGGCACTGGGACGAGTTGCTCGATTCGTCCGGGTCGTTGCGCGAACCGTGGCGTCAGTTTTTCGATCTGCTCGGCGAAGACGGCATCGCCAGACTCGAAAACAACACCGTCTCGGTCGCGCAGCAGATCCGCGATAACGACATCAGCTACAACGTCTACGCGGACAAAGGCGAGCCACGGCCGTGGGCGCTCGATCTTCTGCCGTTGCTGATCGGCGAGGCGGAGTGGGCGGAAATCGAGCAGGGCGTGATGCAGCGAGCGAAACTGCTGAACGCGGTGGTGGCCGATGTCTATGGCCCGCAGACCCTGCTGCAGAACGGGCAGTTACCACCGGCGCTGGTGTTCGGCCACCCGGGTTATCTGCGTTCCGTGCGCGGTTTCACGCCGCCTGGCGGCCAGTATCTGCAGGTTGTCGCGGTTGACCTGGCGCGTGCGGCCAATGGCAACTGGACCGTGATGTCGCATCGTACCGAGGCGCCGTCAGGCCTCGGCTACGCGCTAGAAAACCGGCTGATTGTCTCGAGCCAGTTTGCCGAGCCGTTCCGCTCGCTACACGTCAACCGGCTTGCGCCGACCTATTCGCAACTGATCGCCACGCTGGTGGAGTCCGCGCGTGCCGCCATGCACGGGGACACGGCGGACAGATCGCCGCACATTGCGCTGCTTACGCCGGGGCCATTCAGCGAAACCTATTTCGAGCATGTCTTTCTGGCGCGTTACCTGGGCGTGACGCTCGTCGAGGGCAAGGACCTCACGGTGCGCGACGACATGCTGTATCTGAAGACGCTTGCAGGGCTGGAGCGCGTTCACGTGGTGCTGCGCCGGCTCGACGACGCGTTTTGCGATCCGGTCGAGCTACGCGCGGATTCGAGCATCGGTGTGCCTGGTCTGTTGCAGGTGATGCGGGCGGGTAACGTGATCGTGTCGAACGTGCCGGGCTCGGGCTTCGTCGAATCGCCCGCGTTGCACGGCTTTCTGCCGGGCATCGCCGAGGCGTTGCTGGGCGAAGATCTGCTGCTGCCGGGCGTGCCGACATGGTGGTGCGGCGAGGAAGCGGCGCGCGAGCACGCCTTCAGGCGGCTGGACGAAGCCTTTCTCGTGCCGACCTGGCCCGCGGCGCGGCGCGACAGTCCGCCGGGACTGGAGCAAGGTCTACAGAATCTCGAGTCGTGGCGCGGCCGCATTGAAGCGCTGCCCGATAACTTCACGATCCAGCTTCCTTTGCCGTATTCGTGCACGCCGCGCTTCGAGGACGGCACACTTGGCCGCCGGCCGTCGGTGTTGCGCGTGTATGCTATCGCGGATTTCGACGGCGGCTGGCATGTGATGCCAGGCGGCTTCACGCGCCTCGCGGCGGAACGGCAGGCCACCGTCTCGATGCAGTTCGGCGGTAGCAGCGTCGACACGTGGGTGCTCTCGAGCCAGCCGATCTCTACGTTCACCCTGTTGCCCTCGCCGATGCAGCCCGCCGATCTCGCGCGCAAGCATCGTACGGTGTCGAGCCGTGCCGCGGAGAATCTGTTCTGGGCCGGCCGCTATAGCGAACGCGCTGAAAACAACGTGCGGCTGTTGCGCCTGATTCTCGGCTCGCTCGAAAGCGCCGACGCGGATGCGATGTTCGAGACGCTGGTCGAACTGGCCTTGTACTGCGGCCTGGTGCAATCCGGCGACGTGCGTGCCGAGGATTCCTTGCAGGCCTTCGAGCGGACGCTGGTGGCCAATCTGCATGAGTCGAACGGCGCGGCCAGCGTCGGTCAGGTGCTGTCAGCGCAGGCGCGGGCGAGCGGCGAGATTCGCGGCCGCCTGTCGAATGACCACTGGCGCACGATTCTCGCTGCGCGTAACGACTTCCGCGACGCTTTGCAGAAGCTGATGCCGGCGAGCGTATCGCAGGCGGGCGGCAATGGTGCGAACGGCGGCGCCGTGCCGGCCGGCGGCGGACGGTATGACCGCTACGACCGCGTCACCTTGATGGATGCGCTCGAACATCTGGCCACGCAGCTCTCGGCGATCAGCGGCGCGCAGGGCGACCGCATGACGCGCGACGAAGCGTGGCGTCTGTTGTTTGCCGGCCGGCATATCGAACGGGTCGCGTCGATGACGTCTATCCTGCGCGTCGTGGCCGACAAAGGACAGCTTGCGACGCCCGCCGGGTTCGATCTGCTGCTGCAGCTTTTCGACAGCACGCTTACCTATCGCTCGCTTTACCCGGGGCGTCTCGAAGTCCCTGCGCTGATCGATCTGCTGGTGGTCGAGCCGACCAATCCGCGCGGCCTGTACGGGGTCTACGAGCGCTTGTGCAGCAAGCTCGAAGAGATTTCGATCGCGGCGGGCAGCGCCCGGAATCGCTCGTTTGTCGATCTGATGCCGCCGCCCGAGACACTGCCATCGCTCGAAAGCCTGTGCGAAACCGATGAAAACGGTGCCTATGTCGCACTGATCCAGGTATGCGACGAACTCGGCGCCTTCGCTGCCGCGGCGGCCAATGAAATCAGCGCGCGCTATTTTAGCCACGCCAACACGCTCGCTTCGCAGGTATCGTCATGAAGACCGCGCAGACCATCCTGTCGGTTTCGCATCGCACCACTTATCGTTATTCGACGTTCGTCGAGACCGCGCAACATCTGGCAACCATCCGGCCGCTGGAGTGCGAATGGCAGCGTGTCATCTCGCATGAAGAGACGATCGAACCGCAACCGTCGTATCTGCATAGCCGGGTCGACGCGTTTGGCAATGACGTGCTGTACTTCACGCTCGATGCGCCGCACGAACGGCTTCAAATGATCAGTGAAACGACAGTGGAGCTGACGCCGCGCTGGACGAAGCTCGATCCGGACACCACGCCGGCATGGGACGAGGTGGCCGAGGCGCTGCGTTTTCGCGTGGGCGGCGAGTTTCGGCCCGAGGTTGAGTTCTGTTTTGCTTCGCCGAATATCGCGCTGCGGCCCGCATTACGCGCCTATGCGCTGCCGAGCTTTGCGCCTGGTACCCCGATCGCGGCCGGGGCGATCGACCTGATGCATCGCATTTACCACGACTTCGACTACAAGCCTTCGGCGACGATGTTCGATACGCCGGCCGAGCGCGCCTTCGAACTAAAGAGTGGCGTGTGCCAGGATTTTGCGCAGGTGATGATTGGCTGCCTGCGCTCGCTTGGGTTGCCGGCGCGCTATGTGAGCGGTTATCTGCGCAACGACCCGCCGCCGGGACAACCGCGATTGATCGGCGCGGATGCGTCGCATGCGTGGGTGTCGGTGCATTGCCCCGGCAGCGGCTGGATCGATCTCGATCCCACCAATGACGTGCTGGCCGATATGGATCACGTGACGCTGGCCATTGGCCGCGATTACAGCGATGTGTCCTTGTTGCGCGGGATGATTCTCGGTGGCGGGGCGCATCGGGTTGAAGTGGGGGTGAGCGTGCTGCCGCTCTGAGTGTTGCGTTGCCCCGCCTCTGGGCAGTCAGGGTGACGAATCGTCTGCTGTATCCCTTCATTCGCACGTCATCGCGCACGTGCGGATTTTCGCGCCTTCAGGGAAAACCCTCCTCATCGATTCCCGCTGAGTGGGAAATCGATTTTTGAAATCTGAGAACGTTCTGGCATCCTGAATTCATCATTTCTTGTGGTGTGGGTGCCGTGAACGTCGAACAGAATGTCACCGGTGCGGAACGTGTGCTGCTTGTCCTCGCGGCGCTGGCCAGTCATGGCAAGGCGCTCTCCGTGCGGGATCTGCAGTCCATCACCGGGCTGGCGCAAAGCACCCTTTACCGGCAGATCGCGCTGCTCAAGCGCTGGGGCTTCGTCGCGGAAAACGCCGGCCACTATGCACCTGGTCCGATTAGTCTGCAGCTTGCGCTCGGCTTCGACGTCAACTCGCTACTGGTCGAAGCGAGCCGCAGTGAAATGCAACAGTTGGCTCGGGTGTCGCAAGAGAGCATCGGTCTCGTCGTCGCGGTGAAGAATCAGGTGATGTGCCTTGAAATGGTGGAGAGCCAGCATTCGTTGCGCTGCTCCTTCGAGAAAGGGCGGGCTGTGCCCTTGAAAGCCGGGGCGTCGGCCAAATCGTTGCTGGCCTTCATGAACGACAAGGCGCGCACCGAAGTGCTCGACACCACGTTCGACGATGACGCGACAGGCCGGGCCGCGCTCGAAGCCGAACTGGCGCGTGTTCGTGCCCAAGGCTATGCGGTCAGCGACAGCGAAGTCGATCCGGGCGTATGGGGCGTGAGCGCGCCGATCTTCCATCGCGCTGGACGCGCCGCAGGCTGCAGTGCCTCGATCACATTGATGGCGCCGTCGACCCGCGCCGCCGGCCATGAAAACCAGTTTATCGACGGGACGCTACGCACGGCCCGCGCCATTTCCGAGCATCTGCAAACCGAATGATTGTCCGATCCTGATTCTGCGTCGATCGTCGTATCGATTTGCGCCCTAAGCCTCGCATCGATCCTCTTAAGGAGCTTCGCCATGAAACTGCAGCGCCTGTTGTCTCTCACCTGCTTGACGCTCGCCGTCACGTTCGCCGGCTTCTCCGCCACCGCTTCGGCGCAAGGCGCCAACGTGCTGCAGGTCGCCACCGATGCCACCTTCCCACCGATGGAGTTCACCGAAAACGGCGCCCGCACCGGCTTCGACGTCGACGTGATGAATGCGCTGGCGAAGGCGATGGGCAAGACTGTGCAGTGGACCGACATTGACTTTAAAGGCCTGGTTCCCGGCCTGATCGCTCACCGCTTCGATGTCGCGATCTCCGCGATCTATATCACCGACGATCGCGCCAAAGTGATCGATTTCACCGAGCCGTATTACGCAGGCGGCCTCGTCGCGCTAGTGAAAACCGATTCGCCGATCAAGACGCTCGCCGACCTGAACGGCAAGAAGGTCTCGGTGCAGGTGGGTACGAAGTCGGTCAACTTCCTGCGCGACAACTATCCGCAAGTGCAGCGCGTCGAAGTCGAGAAGAATCAGGAGATGTTCGACCTGGTGGGGATCGGCCGCGCGGATGCAGCCGTCACCGGCAAGCCCGCTGCCTATCAACTGGCTAAAACGCGCGGTGGCTTTCGCGTCATCAGCCAGCAGCTCACCACCGAGCAATACGGTATTGCGGTACGCAAGGACGAGCCTGATCTGAAGGCCGCGTTGAATACCGCGCTTGGGAAGATCAAGGCGGACGGCACCTACGCGGCGATCGTCCACAAGTGGTTCGGCGCCGACGCGCAATAACCGGTTGAGCCAGACAAATGGAACTCGACTTCTCGCCGGTCATAGCCGGCTGGACCGATATCGCACACGGTGCGCTCGTCACGGTGGAAGTGACCGCCGCGGCGCTCGTACTGAGTTGCGTGCTCGGACTCCTCATAGGCATCGGCCGTCTGACGCCGAAACGGCGCGTCGTGTACGGCTTTTGTACCGCGTACCTGACGTTCTTCCGCGGCACGCCGCTCCTCGTGCAACTGTTTCTGCTGTTCTTCGGCTTGCCGCAGTTCGGCATCCTCTTGCCGGCGTTTTTGTGCGGCGTACTCGGCCTCGGGCTGTATTCGGCCGCGTATGTATCCGAGATCGTGCGCGGTGCCATTCAGTCCGTGGACCGTGGGCAAACGGAGGCGGCTCGCTCGATCGGCATGTCCTCGGGCCAGGCGATGCGCGCCATCATTCTGCCGCAGGCCGTGGTGCGGATGATTCCGCCGCTCGGCAACGAATTCATCGCGCTGATCAAAAATTCGGCGCTGGTGTCACTGCTGACGATAGACGACCTGATGCATGAAGGGCAGAAGATCATCAGTGTGTCGTATCGTTCGCTCGAGGTGTATCTGGCCATTGCGCTGGTCTATCTCGTGCTGACCCAGGCGACCAATTACGCACTGCATCGCGTCGAGCGTCGTTTGCGTGCAGGAGGCATGGTGCAATGAACAACGCTACGCAACCGATCGTTCAGATTCGCGGTCTGACCAAGTCGTTTGGCCCGCATGTCGTGTTGAACGGCATCGACTTCGACATTCAGCCGCAACAGGTGGTGGTCGTGATCGGGCCGAGCGGCTCGGGCAAGAGCACGTTCCTGCGCTGCTGCAATGGCCTCGAGCAGGCCGAAGGCGGCACCGTGGATATCTGCGGCCACCGTCTGGTGGATCACGGCGTCATGCTCAAGGAGCGCTCGCTCAACGCCTTGCGTGCTGAAGTCGGCATGGTGTTCCAGTCGTTCAATCTGTTTCCGCATCTGTCGGTGCTGCACAACATCACAGTCGGCCCGCGCATGCTGCGTGGCCTGAGCAAAACCGATGCCGAAACGGCAGCATTGGCGCTGCTCGAAAAAGTCGGCCTTGCGCACAAGGCCCATGTGATGCCGGCAAGCCTCTCTGGTGGCCAGAAGCAACGCGTGGCGATTGCTCGCGCGCTTGCCATGGAGCCGCGCGTGATGTTGTTCGACGAGCCCACCTCGGCGCTCGATCCGGAGTTGGTGGGTGAAGTGCTGCAGGTCATGAAGCTGCTCGCGAGCGAAGGCATGACGATGGTGGTCGTCACGCACGAAATGGGCTTTGCCAAGGAAGTCGCCGATGTCGTCGTGGTGATGGACGGCGGCGCGATTGTCGAAGCCGGACCGCCTTCGGAGATTTTCTCGGCGCCGACGCAACCGCGTACGCGCGCTTTCCTGCAGGCAGTGCTGTCGCGAGCATGAGAGTTCCGTTCGATGACAAGGTTTGGAATGGCCGCTCCGACGCGGGTGAGCCTGGCGATACGCGGCGTGTGTTTAACCAGGTGGCGCGGTTTGCCGGCCAACGGCTCGCGGCCGATACACCGGTGCTCGTTGGGTTCGGCTCCGACGAAGGCGTGCGGCGCAACCAGGGGCGAATCGGCGCGGCGCATGCACCGAAGGAGTTGCGGCGCGCGCTTGCGGGCCTGCCTGCGAAGGCGTTGAATGCGTTGCTCGATGCAGGCGATGTGCTTTGCGACGATGGCGATCTGGAAGCAGCACAGCAGGAGTTGGGTCGCGTAGTCGCGGATATCCTCGCGTGTGGCGGCCGGCCGCTGGTGTTCGGAGGCGGCCATGAGGTGGCGTGGGGCACGTATGGCGGTTTGCGTGCCCATCTCGGCGAACTGTCCCAGCGCAAGCTGCTGATTGTGAACTTCGATGCGCACTTCGATTTGCGTCAGATCCGTCCGGGGAATTCCGGTACGCCGTTCGATCAGATTGCCTGCGATTGTGCCGCGCGTGGAGTGCCCTTCAACTACGCTTGCTTCGGAATAAGCGACCTCGCCAATACGGGAGCGCTATTCGAACGGGCGCAGCAACTCGCCGTGGAGTACGTGCTCGATACAGACATGCAGGAGTCCCAACTCCAGCAACGGCTTGGCCAACTGGACCGTTTAATCGATGGGGCGGATGATATCTATCTGACCATCGATCTGGACGTGCTGCCGGGTTCGACCGCGCCGGGAGTATCGGCGCCTGCGGCCCTCGGCGTGCCGCTGGCGGTAGTCGAAGCAATGGTGCTGAGGCTGCGTGCGTCAGGCAAGCTGCGCGCCGCTGATATTGCAGAGTACAACCCGTCGCTTGACCAGGACAAGCGCACCGCACGGGCGGCAGCGAGATTGGCGCACCGGATTCTGTGAGGAGCTGGTTGGCTAAACACGATGTTAAGACGTTAGAAGGAAGGGCTCGACGCACGTGATGGCTGCGCCGGACGCGTTCACGTGCACAGCGCCGGGATGGCCCAGCGCTTTGCACGAGCGCAGGCTTACTTGTTATTCGCCAACGCCCCCTCACTATTCTTGCCGCCAAACAACGCGGTCAGATAGTCTGCGTTGTGGCTCGTCTGCGCCATCAACTGATTGAGCGCCGTGAACTGCGCCTCATACCGCTTGGTGAGCTTGTCCGTGTAATCGGTGAGCTGGTCTTGCTGGGTAGCCAGCGATTTCAGGTCCGTAGTGAGGGCGGCGGAGTGGGTATCGAGCAAACCGCCGGTCTTCAGGAACGACGTAAGCGACGTGTCCAGCGACGCAGCCAGACCGGTCTTCGAATTGAAAAGCGCTGCGATAGATGTCGAGTCGTTGCTCAACGCATTGGTCAGTCTGGCATCGTCGATCTTGAGCGTGCCGTCCTTCTGAAACGTGATGCCGATCCCCGCGAGGTTCGCCGCGCCGTTGCTCTGCTTCACGCCGCCGCTCATCGCGCCGGAGAGCGTGTTGCGGATCGCGTTGAGCGTCGAGTCGCCGAGCAGCACGCTACCTTGGGCGCCGGCCGCCTTCGTTGCATCGAAACCCGTGAACGAAGCGGCCGCAGTGACGAAGTTGTTGTACGCCGTGACGAACGCGCCGATGGCGGTCTTCTGATCGGTGATGTCCTGCGCGATCGTCAGCGTCTGCGGGCTGCCTACGGCATCGGCGGAGAGGTTCAGCGTCAAGCCGTCGATCGCCGAGGTGACGGTATTGCTGGCGCTTGCGATCTCCATGCCGGAGATACTGAAATGCGCGTCCTGCCCGGCGACGCTTTGCTTCCAGTTGCCCGAATCGTCCACTACCGTGGTGGCAGGCGTCGTGGTCGAGGTGCTGCTTTTGACGCTTAGCTTGTTGAGTTCAGCGTCGCTAGAGGTGACCTGCACATTGATGCCGTTTGCAAGCCCTGTGGAGATGGAGTGCAGCAACAGATGCGTGCCGTCCACGCCATTGACGACCGTGGCCGACACGCCCGGATTGCCGGATGCCGAGTTGATAGCCGCGGCAATGTCAGCAAGCGTGCTCTTGCCCGGTTCGATATTGATCGTGGTGCTTTTGTTGCCCAACGATATCTTCAGCGAGCCAGAGCCGAGCGCCTCTTTGCTGCTGAACGCGCCAGAGGTGATGGACTGCGAGGTGGCAATGTTGTCGACGTCCACCGTATAGCTTCCCGCCCCGGCGCCTTTGCCGGCCGTGGCGGTGAGCCCTTTGCCACTGGCGGTGGCCGTGAAAGTCGAGAAGGCGGTGCCGTTGGCGAGCGGCGTCAAGGCGCTTTGCATTAGCGACAGGACCGACTTCAATGTGCCGAGTGCGGTCAACTGATTGTTGTCGCGCGTCGCCTCGCTGACGAGCATCGCCGTTTTGCCGGCCACTTTCGCATTGACGAGCGCTGTGACGAGGGCGTTCACGTCAGTGGTCGAGTTGGTCGAGCCGCTGATGATCGATTGCGCGGCTTCCTGGAGTGCCGTGCTCGCTGAACTGGAAGCGGTGCTGCTGGTTACCGTTGTCATGACGTGTTGGCCCCTCGCGTCTTTTTTGATACATAGAAACGGCAGTAAGCGGGCGCTCAAACAAGTGCCCAAGCCGCTCTAACCCCGGGTGAATCGATTTGTAAGGCATTGTAATAACGTATTCCAAAATATTACAAGAAGTTTTCGATTTGCTTTCTTATTGACTCTGTGCGTACGCACATATAGACTGGCTTCCATGAACCGACCTATCTCTTACGACGAGTGCAACTGCTTCGCGCTGCGGCAAGCCGCCCGCTATGTGACGCAGCTTTACGAGCGCCATCTCGGCGAGGTAGGGCTTACGGCTGCGCAGTTCACCATCCTGGCGAAGCTGGCGCGGCGAGCGCCGGCCACCATGGTCGAGATGGCCGATTCGATGGTGATGGACCGGACAACCTTGGTGCGGGCGCTCAAACCGCTGCAGCGCGATGGTTTGGTGGTGAGCGAAGCATCGGAGCACGACGGGCGGACCTATCTGCTCAGCTTGTCGGAAGCGGGCAAGGCGACCTTTGCGCAGGCTGCCGCGGCGTGGCACAACGCACAAGCCGAGTTCGAAGCAAAGTTCGGCCATGCAAGGGCGAAGGCACTGCGGGCGGAACTGTTCGGTATGACCGCCGAGTGACGCGGCCGCCGGATAAGCACGATTGCGTTGCAAGGCTGTAAGGTTGGCGATCATTTTTTACGCCGGTGAGTGCGTATGCACTGATAATCAGGATCGACGAGATGCAGGTGTTCCCCGATGACGATTGTTTTGCGATTCGCCAGGCCGCGCGTTACGTGTCGCAACTGTACGACCGGCATCTTGCGGACGTCGGTTTGACGATCACGCAGTTCTCGATCCTGAGCCGGGTCAATCGCGGGGCGCCCATGACGATGAAGCGATTGGCGGATCAGATGGTGATGGAGCGGACCACGTTGGTGCGTGCGATCCAGCCGTTGCAGCGCGATGGTCTGTTGCAGAGTCGCAGTGCGGCAACAAAGGGCAGGGAGCTGGCGTTTAGCCTGACCGAGGCTGGCGAGGCGAAACTCGTGGCCGCGCGCGTTTGCTGGCACGCGGCGCAAGACGACTTCGAGCGGCGTTTCGGCGCTCAACGCGCGGCATCGCTGCGGCGCGAGCTGTTCGATATGACCAAGGCTTGAATAGCAGGTAAGGGGTGCGTGTTTTTCACGCTCGTTTTGACCAATATCTAGTGCATACGCACACACCATCATGTCCACTACACCTTCGACTATTGCTCCGCCCAGCGCCGCCGGCCTTGCAAAACCGGCAAGACGTACCCCGTGGATGCTGCTCGCGGTGATTGCCGTGGCCGTGGTGCTGGCCGCGGCGCTGTCGTACTGGTTTGTGATTGGCCGCTTTGTCGAGACCACGGACGATGCCTACGTCGGCGGCGACGTCACGGTGATGGCGCCGAAGGTGAACGGCTTCGTTACCGATCTGCTGGTCCACGACAATCAGCACGTGCAGGTGAATCAGGTGCTGATCCGGCTCGACTCGCGCGATTACGATGCGCGTCTTGCCCAAGCCACCGCCGACGTCCAGAGCGCCCAGGCAGCGGTCACCGAGTTGCAGGCCAGGAAGTCGCTGCAACTGGCGACCATCGCCGAGCAGGCGGCCGAGGTGAAGGCATCGGGCGCGGAGTTGACCCGCAGTGCCCAGGACGAGGCGCGCTACCGCGAACTCGTCAAGGACGAAGCCGTGTCGAACCAGATCGTCGAGCGCGCCGATGCGGATCTCACCAAGGCGCATGCCGCGGTGGATCGCAGCGGCGCGGCGCTGCTGGCCGCGCAGCGCCAGATCAGCGTGCTCGATGCGCAAATCGGCGCAGCGCAGGCACGCGTGGCAACAGCTCAAGCGGCGCAGCGCGTCGCGGAACTGAACGTCGAATACACCACGATTCGCTCGCCGGTGGATGGCTACGTCGGCAACCGCACGGCCCAGGTGGGGCTGCTCGCCAATACCGGTGTTTCGCTGTTGACGGTCGTGCCGTCGACGGGTCTGTGGGTCGACGCGAACTTCAAGGAAGACCAGTTGAAGAAGATGCGGGTGGGCGATGCGGTCGACGTGTCGCTCGACGCTTCCAGCAAGTCGCTGTACGGCGTGGTCGACAGTCTGGCGCCCGCTACCGGCGCGACCTTTAGCGTCCTGCCCGCAGAAAACGCAACCGGCAACTTCACGAAGATCGTGCAGCGCGTGCCGGTGCGGATACACCTCGAGGTGCCGCCGGACATGCTGGGCGTGCTGCGCCCCGGCTTGTCCGCGACTGTGAAGGTTCATATCGGCAGCGGCGGCAGCACGCCGGCGCATTCGTAACCGCTGCGCCGAGCCACGCCGCTCTGCGCTTGCGTTTACGCTCACGTCCGTCTGAGACCTGCCGACCATGACCCAACCCTTGAACCCTGCCGACCAGCCCACCCGCACCAAGGCTTTTGCGTTCGCGCTGATGTGCCTCGGCTTTTTCATGGCCACGCTGGACATCCAGATCGTCGCGTCTTCCCTGCGGGATATTGGCGGCGGTCTGTCCGCCAGCCAGGATGAGCTCTCGTGGGTGCAGACCTCGTACCTGATCGCGGAGATCATGGTGATCCCGATGTCGGGCTGGCTCACGCGTGTTTTCTCGACGCGCTGGCTGTTTGCGTTCTCTTCGCTCGGCTTCACGATCACCAGCATGCTGTGCGGCCTGGCTTGGGATATCAACTCGATGATCCTGTTTCGCGGCCTGCAAGGCGCACTCGGCGCCGCGATGATTCCCACTGTGTTCACCACTGCGTTCGTGCTTTTTCCGGGCAAACAGCGGCTGATTGCTTCGACCACCATCGGCGCGCTCGCCTCGCTTGCGCCGACCATCGGTCCTGTGATCGGCGGCTGGATCACGGATCAGTGGTCATGGCACTAGCTGTTTTACCTGAACCTGGTGCCGGGCGTGTTCGTCACGGTGCTGGTGCCGAAGTTCGTACACATCGACAAAGTCGAACTGTCGCTGATAAAAAAAGGCGACTACCTCGGCATGCTGCTGATGTCGCTGTTTCTCGGCTGCCTCGAGTACGTGCTGGAAGAAGGGCCACGCAAGAACTGGTTTGGCGATGACGTGATCGTGCTGTGTACGTGGGTCTCAGCCGTCAGCGGTTTTCTGTTCCTCGTGCATGCGTTCACGGCCAAAGAGCCGATCGTCGATTTACGCGCGCTGGCGATCCGCAACTTCGGCATTGGCAGCCTGTTGTCGTTCATCACGGGCATTGGCCTCTTCTGCACGGTGTTTCTGACACCGGTATTTCTCGGGCGTGTGCGCGGCTTCGATTCGCTGCAGATTGGCGTCGCGCTGCTGTCCGTGGGGTGTTTTCAGCTGATCGCGCTGGTGGCGTATTCGCGGCTCGCACGGGTGATCAATATGCGCTGGCTGATGGTCTTCGGGCTCGTGTGCTTCGGTCTGGGCTGCTATCTGTATGTGCCGTTGACCAATCAATGGGGGTGGCAGGAATTGCTGTTGCCGCAGGCGTTGCGCGGTATCGGCCAGCAGTTCTGCGTACCGCCAATCGTCACGATGGCGCTTGGTTCGCTGCCGCAATCGCGGCTGCGCTCCGCGAGTGGGCTGTTCAATCTGATGCGCAATCTGGGCGGCGCCATCGGCATCGCGGTGAGCAGCACGATGCTCAACGACCGCCTGAACCTGCACTACGAGCGGCTCGACGAACACGTCACCGCCGGGCGTCCGATAGTCGAAGGCTTACTGCAACAGCAGGCCGCACGGCTAGCCGCAATTGGTGGCGACACGCTCAATGCAGGCCATGCGGGACTGGACTTGCTGCACACGCTTCTGATGCGCGAAGCGCTGGTGCTGACCTTCTCCGACGCCTATCTCGCGGTGGCGCTCTGTTTTGTGGTGGCGTTGGTGAGCGTGGCGTTTTCGCGTCCGTTCGGCCTGAACGTGCCGCCTCCCGATGCTCATTAGATATTGATCAGGATAGCGATATGAAATCGATCGCAGCATATAGCATGACGAGCGCGCTGCTTCTGGGACTCACGGCCTGTGCGGTACAGCCCGAGACGCATGCGGATCTGCCGCACTCGGCTCAGGCCGTGGCGCCCGCCGCGTGGAGCGCCGACGCACCGCAAGATACGGTGGATGCAAATACCTGGTGGACGCATTTCGGCGACCCTGTGATGCATCAGCTCGTCGAGTCGGTGCTGAACAGCAATCTGGACGTGCAGGCCGCGGTGGAGCGCGTCAAGCAGGCGCAGGCCGTCACCACGCAGCAGCGCTCCACGTTGCTGCCCGAGCTCGATGCCACGGCGACGGCCGCGGACCAACGGGAGAACGCTCCACCGCCGCTAGGCTATGTACGCCAGGCTGGCTTCGGCGTAGCGGCGAGCTGGACGCCCGACGTTTTCGGCGGCGAGCGGCTCGCGGTGCTGGCTGCCGAGGCCCAGGTCGCTGGACGTGAAGGTGCACTCAACGAATTGCGCCTCGCGCTCGCGGCCAATACCGCGTCGGCCTACATCGACCTGCGGTGGACGCAGTCGGAACTGCAGATTCTGAACGACAACGAGCAGATCCGAAGCCGCGCGCTGAAGCTGACGCAAGAACGGCTGCACTATGGGCTTTCGACGCAGCTCGACGTCGCCCGTGCGCAGAACCAGTTGCAGGACCTGCAGGCGCAGATTCCGCGTGTGCAGTCGGCGATCCAGCATCAGTTGAGCCTGATCGCGGTTTACTCGGGACGCACGCCGGAAAGCGTCAATGACCTGCTGCTGACGACGGCGCGCGATATTCCCGTGCCGGCGCAAAGCGTGCCGCAAGTTCTGCCCTCCGAAGCATTATTGCGCCGTCCCGACGTCCGGACAGCGTATGCGAGCGTCGAACAGCGCGCAGCGGAGGTGGGGGAGTCGAAGGCGCAACGTTATCCGCAGTTCAAGCTGAATCTCGCGGATGGGCTGCTGGCGTCATCCTATCTCGGCTTGCCCACCTTGACTGACAACCTGTTTAGCGCCGCCTTGAACGCGACCAGCCCGATTTTCAACGCGGGCCGGATTACCGCCAACATCGACGAGCACCAAAGCAAGCTGCGCGAATCGCAACTCGGTCTGCAGCAGACCATGCTGCAGGCGCTCAAGGAAGTCGAAGACACTCGCAGCGATCTGGTCAGCGATTCCACGCGGGTGGAGCGCTTGGACGGTGCGCTCGATGCATCCGGGCATGCGCTGCGGCTGTCTACCGAACTCTATAAGGACGGCGCTTCCAGCTTCCTCGATGTGCTGGCTGCGCAGGAAGCGTATCTGCTGGACTCCGAATCGTTGAATCAGGCGAAGCGCGAACATGCGCTGGCGGCGGTTGCGTTGTACCGGTCGTTGGGCGGCGGATGGGATGCGCCGGCGGCAGTGGCCGCCAATTGAGGCACGTCTGCCTCGTGCATGCGGGGCGTAGCCGTGCGGTACTTCAAAGCGGGAGATGATGATGAGCAAGCGAGATGTAGTGATCTGCAGTCCTGTGAGAACGCCGATTGGTGCTTACAACGGGACGCTAAAAGACGTGCCGGCGACGGAGCTCGGTGCTGTTGCGGTGCGCGAGACGCTGAGCCGCAGCGGTCTTGCGCCAGAAGAACTGGGTTCCGTGGTGATGGGCAATGTGATCCAGGCCGGCAACCGGATGAACCCGGCGCGCCAGGCGGCGATCGGCGGCGGTGTGCCGGTCGCGGTGCCAGCGTTGACCGTGAACCGTGTCTGTGGCTCAGGCGCGCAGGCCATCGCTTCGGCGGCGAATGAAATCTGGCTGGGTCTGGGCGACGCCGCGGTGGCCGGCGGCATGGAAAACATGGACCGCGCACCGTACCTGCTCGACGGCGGCCGCTGGGGCTACCGGATGGGCAACGCGCAGGTGCACGACAGCATGTTGCGCGACGGTCTGCTAGATGCGTTCTCCGGCGAGCATTCCGGCTGGCATACCGAAGACCTCGTGACGCAGATGGACATCACGCGCGAAGCGCAGGACCGCTGGGCGGCGCGCTCGCAGCAGCGTTTCGCGTCGGCGCAGGAGCGCGGCCTGTTCGATGCCGAGGTGGTGAGTGTGCAGATCGAAGGACGCAAAGGACCGCAGCAATTCTCGCGCGACGAGCAACCTCGTCCGGACACCACGGTGGAAACGTTGGCCAGGCTGCGTCCGGCGTTCCGCCCCGACGGCACGATTACCGCCGGCAACGCACCGGGTCTGAATAGTGGCGCGGCGGCGATGGTGGTCGCGGAGCGCGGCTTTGCGGAGTCGCACAACATTGAGCCGTTTGCGCGGCTCGTCGCGTATGGCGTCGCGGCGGTCGAGCCCGGCATGTTCGGGCTTGGACCGGTGCCGGCCGTGCAAATGGCGCTGGCTCGCGCCGGCTGGCAGTTGCAGGACGTCGAGCGGGTCGAGATCAACGAGGCTTTTGCCGCGGTGCCGATTGCCGTGCTGCGCAAGCTGGGTCTCGATGAAGCGCTCGTCAATGTCGAAGGTGGGGCGATCGCGCATGGTCATGCCGTCGGCGCAACGGGTGCCGTGCTGACCACTCGTCTGATCCACTCGATGCGTCGCGACGGTCTCAAGCGCGGGATCGTGACGATGTGCATCGGCGGTGGACAGGGCATCGCGCTGGCGCTCGAAATTCTCTGAGCCTTGCGGAGGCGGGGCGGCGTCGCCCCCAAAGCACGCCGCGCCAATGCGGACCGGGAATTTTTGCTACATTCACGCAGATGCGCCGGTTCGCGTCCCGCGGCCTTCGGGCCGCAGGCGGCACTGTGCCCGTGAACGGCCCAATACATTCTCCCGAGAGACAAAGCGATGCGAATTCTAGTAGTAGGGGCAGGTGCGGTAGGCGGCTACTTCGGCGGCCGTCTGGTTCAGGCTGGCCGTGACGTGACATTCCTCGTGCGGGCTGGCCGGGCCGAAGAGCTGCGGCGTGCCGGCCTCGTCATCAAGAGCGCGCACGGCGATGCCACGCTGCGCGACGTCAAGACCGTGCAGACCGGTGATGCTGCCGAGCCGTTCGATCTGGTCGTGCTGAGCTGCAAGGCCTACAACCTCGACGATGCGATTGCGTCGTTCGAGCCGTTTGTCGGCCCGTCGACGGTGATCATGCCGTTGCTCAACGGCATGCGGCACATTGATATCCTCACGCAGAAGTTCGGCGCAGCGCGTGTGCTCGGTGGTCAATGCTTTATCGCAGCGACACTGAACCGCGAGCGCGAGATCGTTCACCTGAACGAATCTCAGGCAATCTCTTTTGGCGAACTGGAAGGCGGCCTGTCGGAGCGCGTGCGCGCAATTGGCGAGGTCATGTCGGGCGCCGGTTTCGACGTCGCGACGAGCGACAATGTCCTGCTGGGCATGTGGGAGAAGTGGGTGTTCCTCGCAACGCTCGCGGCGAGCACGTGCCTGTTCCGTGGTGCGGTGGCCGATATTCTGAGCGCACCGGATGGCCGGCGCGTGATCGAAGGCCTGCTTGGCGAATGCCGCGCCGTGGCGCAGCACAATGGCTTCACGATGGGACCGAAGTTCGACGCGCGTGCCAATCAGACGCTCTTCACCCCTTCGCCGCTGACGGCTTCCATGCTTCGCGATGTCGAAAATCATGCGCGCACGGAAGCCGATCATATTCTTGGTGATCTGATCCAGCGCGGCGGTTCCGCACAACAGCGTGACACGGGACTGTCGCTGTTGCGCATCGCCTATAGCCATTTGAAGGCTTACGAGGCTCGCCAGGCGCGCACGGGAGAATAGTCGAACCCGACTTGGCGAAGGTCGAGGGCGCGCGCCGGACAGCGCGCCGCTGGACCGCGCATGCCATGCAGTAGAATCGACCAGGCCGCGAACGCAGCGGCGGTCGTTCAACAGGAGGGCATGATGCCGAGTCCAACGGGATCCGTGGTGGCGCTGAGTTCGGCGTCGGCGACGACGTTTTCGATCGGTATCGTCTATCTCGGCTATTGGGGGATCCACGAACCCGCACCGTGGAAATTCACCGATGCGCTGGTTGTCCTGTGCGCGCTGGGCGGCTTTGCCTGCCTCGGTCTCGTGCCGTGGATGGCAACCCGCCCGGTTGAGTCGGAGAGTAACGACGCCGGGGTTCGCGTGGCCCGGCGTCTGTTTTTGGCTGGCGTGTGTGCGATCTGGTTTTCGGTGTCGCTTTCCGTACTGATGTCCGCTTAGGTTCGACGTACCGCTTACCGCTCCACACTGCACCGCACCGCAAGATACCGCGCGCTTACTGCTCGATCTGCCGGTTCCAGCGCGTATCCCACTGCGCGCGGTGTGCATTGATCGCGTCCCAATCCACCACCGTCACCTTGTGCAGCAGATCTTCGATATTGCCGAGACTTTGCTGCATCGCGGGCGGCATCTTCGCGAGGCGGTTAGTCGGAATCTGCTTGCCGACGTCGGCTGCCTTGGTCTGCGCAGGAGCGGACAGCAGGAATTGCGCGAGCTTCTGGGCGAGCGCCGGGTCCGGGTTGTTGTTCACCA
>NZ_JAMFSB010000275.1 GCF_026225065.1 Paraburkholderia sp.
CTGATCGGGAAAACTATGAGAGTGTCCATCGTTCGACTGGCCGTCGTAGCCGCCGGCAGCATCCTCGCTAGTGTTGCGCTAGCCCAGGGCAACAACGGCGCCATCATCCGTGTTGATACACCCGTAGCGGTGACCGCCGGCACAGCCGCAGATAAATCGGAAGCGCGCCAGCCCGGCAGGTTTTCGGGCATTGACTTGCGTGCGCCCGTGGACGTGACCTTCTCCATTGGCGCGAATACGTCAGTTACGGTTTCCGGTCCAGCCGATATCTTGCCGCTCGTGCTTACGACCGTGAAGGACAATGTATTGACCATCCAGCTGGCGGATTCGGTGATGCTGAGGAAGCCGATCAAGGTGGCGATTACCAGTCCGTCGCTGCTTGCGGTGAGTCTGTCGGGTTCGGGATCGCTGAATGCGTCCGGCATCAGCGGAGATTCTCTAAACCTCGACGTCTCCGGTTCTGGCTCGATCATGGCATCAGGCCAGGTCACTACGGTCAATGTCTCGATCAAGGGCTCGGGTGGGGTAGACGTTCGCTCGATCCATGCAAAAGTGTTAAATGCGAGTATGAAAGGCTCCGGCGATCTGCGCGCATATGCTTCGAACACGGCAATTGTCGGTTTGACCGGATCAGGCGATGTTCGGATTCTTGGCAATCCGCCAATGAAAGTGGTGAACCGGACCGGCTCCGGGGATGTGCATTTCGAATAGTTGTCAGGCAATGCGTGGGTCGTCGCTGGATTGACGACCTGTGCACATCATTCACGTTGAAGGCTTCCAGAAAGCAATGTTAAATAAATGTCGGATTACTTATTAATTAGAGGAATTCGACATTGAAATAACACGTCTCTCGCTTTACACGCGATTTATAGTCATGCAGTATCTACCGGCGTGGCGGGTAAACCGAGGGCGCAAAACTCCCGCCCGCTTGCAGTAATTCTACAAATTAACAATTAACAAATCGAACTAATGCATAAGATTATCCCGGCACTAATCGCCGCCTGGGTCGCGACCAGCCCATGCGCTAACGCTCAAGCTGCGGAATTCCAGCCTAACTTCACGGTACTTTCGGACGACATCGTCTATAACGTTAACGCCGACGCCACGTCTACGACGGACGAGACGGAGGTCATCCGGCTCAATACCGATCAGGCCGTCAAGCAGCGCGGCCAGATTCCTCTACGCTACAGCACGTCTCTGGAAGGGCTCACGGTGAAGGAGGCCTACACCACCACCAAAGACGGCAAGCGCATCGACGTGGCGCCGGACAAGATCATGGAGCAACAGAGCGCGGCAAGTGCGGGCGCGCCGATGTTCGACGACAGCAAGGTCAAGACGGTGATTTTCCCCGCGGTCGAGATTGGTTCGACCGTGACGCTGCATACGCTCAGAACCCAGCACAAGCCGATCTTCCCCGGGCAATTCTCGTTGGTCGAATACTTTAATGACCAGGAGGAGATCCGCTCTGCCGCCGTCACCCTGCACGCTCCTGCTTCGCTCAAACTCTATATGGATGCGCCAGGCATGAGCGGCGGCCAGGTCGGGCCGGACAAGCCCGACACGCAAACGTGGCACTGGACGCTGGAGAATCAACCGGCACACGCACCGGAGCTTGGTTCCGTCGCCTCAAACGATCATAGCCCGCACGTTATCGTCACCACGTTCCCCAGCTTCGCGGCAGTCGGCACCGCGTACCAAGACCGCGCCGCACCCAAAGCCGCGGTGACGCCGGCGGTTCAAACGCTAGCCGATCAGTTGACCAAGGGCATTAGCGATCCGCGAGCGCAAGCGGAGACCCTCTATAACTGGGTCAGTACGCATATCCGCTACGTCGCTATCATGCTCAAGTACGGTGGCATCGTGCCTCATGATGCCGATTCGATCCTCAAGTCGGAATACGGCGATTGCAAGGATCATGTAACGCTTTTGCAGGCGCTGCTTGCGGCCAAGGGGATCAAGAGCACGCCGGTGCTGGTGAATAGCGGAGATTTCTATTCACTGCCCAACGTGGCCGCACCGCTCGGCGTCTTCGATCACGTCATTACGTATTTGCCGGATTTAAAGCTGTACGCGGATTCGACCGCGGGCCTCGCACGCTTTGGAACGTTGCCCGCGAACGAGATGGGTAAGTCCGCTCTGATGGTGGACGACGGCAGCGGCAGCGGGAAAATTGTTGTGCTGCCAATGGGTAGCCCGGACAGCACGCGTGAGCAGATCACGACTCACCTCACGCTGGACGGCGACGGCGATGTAAAGGGGACGAGCGAGGTCAACACTAGCGGCATGTTCGACTGGCTCTCGCGTGGACTGTTTGCTTCACTCGCGCCCGGCCTCGAATCGCAGGTCGCGGGCCGGATTATTGCCTTGACCGGTCAGAACGGCACGGGCAACTATCAACACGGCGATGTACACGATCTGACCCAGCCGCTGGTTTATAGGACTGAATTTCAGTTGCCCGGTTATGCGCAATTTCCGGGACCGGGCGCCATCCAGGTGCCGTTGGGTCTGGACGGCTTTAGCAATATCGCCTCGACGTTCGAGGAATTCGCGCCGGAAAGTCGCGACTTCGCGATGCCGTTCCTAAGCCGCCGCGTAACCCAGACTACGATCATCACGCTGCCGGATAACGTCAAGGTGGCGAATCTGCCCAAGCCGGTCAAGATCGTTTCGCCGTATGGCACGTACGCGTCTAGCTATGTAGCCGACGGTCACTCGATTACCGTGACTCGTGACCTCACCATCTCGATGCAAAGCGTGTTGGTGCAACCCGATCAGTATCTCGAACTGAGGAAGCTGGCGCTAGCAGTGACGCGCGATATGCGCACTCAACTCGTGTACTAGCGGGCGCAGGACGCACACATCATGACCATCCGAAGCCGGAATCCTGAAGACAACGTAGTGCTTGTCGAAGTCTGGCTTCGTTCGGTGCGAGCGACGCACACCTTCCTGCGCGAGCACGATATCGAGGACCTTTATCCGCAGGTCAGAGACCGGTATCTACCGGCGGTGGAAGTATCGGTCTATGAAACCGTCGATGGCCTCATCGTCGGTTTTATCGGCGTGCATGAAGCGCAAGTCGACATGCTGTTTGTCGATCCCAGTCACTTTGGCTGTGGCGTTGGCACGAGCCTGCTCGATCACGTGAAACGGCAACACCCGAATCTGACTGTAGACGTCAACGAACAAAATCCGCAGGCTCACGCGTTCTATCTCCGCTACGGATTCAAGGATATCGGACGCTCGCCGACGGATTCGGCAGGCAGACCGTTTCCACTCCTGCATATGGCCTTACAGGCGTAAGGTGCTTGCCGGTCACGCCGCGGTGGCACGACCAGGCCTGGTCGAACTGCCGTCTACGTCCCCATCCTCGGAATAGCGTGCTCCAACACGTTCATTTCCTCACATCGCGCCAGCCTCAATTGCCTTAACCTGCGTTTGGGCCGTTCCGTTAGCAGTGGGCGCATCTGCACGACACGTGCGCGTTGAAACCGCTGCTGGCAAATCGCTTTCCCTGACCTTACAGACGCTGACATCGGCAACCACTATTCATGACTCCGACATCGACGCTCGCGCCCTCCCAAGCAGAAACCGTACAGTCGGCGGCTATGCTCTGTTCTACCGGGAAATTCGCCGAGGCGCTGGTATTGGTGCAGCCCGTGCTCGAGGCGCGTGCCAACGTCGCCGTACCCGTGCTCGTCGGAACACTTAGCGTCGCCGCAATCGCGGTGCACGGCCTGAACCGGTTGACGGAGGCGGAGAATTACTGGCGCGAGTCGATCGCGCTAAAGCCCGATTTCGCAGATGGCTACAACAACCTCGGGATGCTGCTGAAGGGGCTTGGCCGCTTGCCCGAAGCGGAGGCAATGTTCCGCAGCGTCGTGGCGATCCGCCCCGATCAGGCCGAGGCGTACAACAATCTCGGTGCTGTGCTATGTGGCCTTAAGCGTCTGCCAGACGCAGAGGCAGCCTACCGGCAGGCGCTCGCCGTACGTCCCGATTACGCAGAGGCGCACTACAACCTGGGCATCGTCCTCTACGAACTGCGCCGTTTGCATGAGGCCGAGGCCGCTTACCGGCAATCGTTGGCGTTGCGGCCCGGTTCTGCCGAGACGCACAACAACCTGGGCAACGTGCTCAAGGAACTGGACCGCTTGCCCGAAGCGGATCAGGCTTACCGGCAGGCGCTGACGATCCGCCCTCAGTATCCCGAAGCGCTCAATAACCTGGGCAGCGTGCTGAAGATGCTCACGCGGCTACCCGAAGCGGAACTCGCGTGCCGGCTGGCGGTGACGATCCGTCCCGGCTACGCCGAGGCGCACAACAATCTCGGCACCGTAATGGCCGACCTCAAAAAGCTGCCCGAAGCCGAGGCCTGCTACCGGCAGGCGTTAGCGCTGCGTCCCGATTACGCGGAGGCTTGCTACAACCTTGGCATCGTGCTGCACGGGATGAATCGGCTCGCCGATGCGGAGGCGGTTTATCGCGAGGCGCTACGCATCAATCCGAACGGCGTCGAAGCGCATAACAACCTGGGCGGTGTCCTCCAGGCGCTCGAGCGCTGGTCGGAAGCGGTTGCTGCATACCAGCAGGCGATCGCGCTGCGCCCCAACGTCGTCGAGGCTCATTACAACCTTGGCAACGTCCGCAAGGAACTCAACCGGTTAGATGAGGCCGAGGCAGCCTACCGGCAGGCTATCGCGATCCGCGCGGACTATGCCGATGCGAAATTCGCCCTCTCGACACTTCTGCTCAGTACCGGTGCGTTCGAAGAAGGCTGGCGGCTTTATGAGTCCCGCTATCAGAAGCCGGACTATATCCATCCCAAGACTGTCGCGATGTTGCCCTGTCAGCACTGGCGTGGAGATGATCTCGCTGGCAAGTCGCTGCTGATCTGGCAAGAGGATGGCCTCGGCGATGTGCTGCAGTTTAGCCGCTACCTGCCGCTCCTCAAGGCACGGGGCGCGGCCACGATTACGGTTGTCTGTGTGACCCCGCTGCACGGCCTGATGGCCACAGTGGAGGGCGTTGATGCGGTGCTCGACCATCAAGGCGCGTTGCGGCTGGCGTCCGGATTCGATCGCTGGACCAGCTTGCTCAGTGCGCCGCTGCATCTGCATACGACCCTGGACACGATTCCGGCCGCCGGTCACCTGAAGATCGCCGAGCCACTTCTCGATCAGTGGCGCTCGCGGCTCGCGGCGCTGCCTGCAGGGCGCAAGGTCGGGCTGGTGTGGAAAGGCAACCCGCGACATCACAATGACGCCAACCGGTCGCTGCCGTCGTTGACTACGCTGGCGCCGCTGTGGAGTGTGCCGGATGTCCAGTTCGTGAGCCTGCAGAAAGGACAGGCCGAAGACGAGGCGCAGTGTCCTCCAGATGGGCAACCACTGCTACATCTCGGCTCGGAAGTAGCGGATCTGGCCGATAGCGCGGCGATCATCGCGCAGCTCGATCTGGTGATCTGCGTCGATACTTCGATTGGTCACCTGGCGGCTTCGATGGGCAAGCCATGCTGGATCATGCTGCCTGGGCACGGTATCGACTGGCGCTGGATGCATGAACGCAGCGATTCGCCGTGGTATCCGCACACGGTGCGACTGTTCCGGCAAGCGGCGGACGAAAGCTGGCCCGCGGTGGTCGAGAGGGTTCGTGAGGCGTGTATGGTGGAATTCGCGGCGCCGCTTGCTTTGGAGAGCTGAGGATCACTTCAGGCCGGAAAGCTTGCCGTAATGTCGCGTTAAACCACGTCAAGACATTACGGCGCCGCACACGCTACGTCCCGCTCGCTTACAGCACCGCGAGCCAACCCCCGTCGACGTAAATGATCTGGCCATTCACGTAGCTCGATGCCGCTGATGAGAGATACACCGCGGTGCCGACGAGTTCGTCGGGCATGCCCCAGCGTTGCGATGGGTTGCTGCTTTTGACCCACGCGTCAAAGGCTGCATTTTCCACGAGCGGCTTGTTCATGTCGGTCAGAATATAGCCGGGGCCAATCGCGTTGGCCTGGATGTTCGCTGACGCCCACTCGGCGCTCATGGCCCGGGTGAGCATCTTGATGCCGCCTTTCGCCGCCGCGTACGCGCCCACGGTGGCACGCGCGTTCTCGCTGATGATCGAACCGATGTTGACGATCTTGCCTCCGGTGCCACGCGCGATCATCCGTTTGGCGGCCTGCTTGGCGACGATGAAGGCGCTAGTGAGGTTGGTGTCGATCACGCGCTGCCAGTCGCTCAGCTCGAGCTCCACGAGTGGTTTGCGAAACTGGATGCCGGCATTATTGATAAGGATATCTATATTTATACTGTCTGTGTCCCACTGCGCGAACGCCTCGTCCACAGCCTGTTCGTCAGTCACATCGAAGGCGCGGCCCTGGACGTCGAGCCCCTTGTCCTTGAGTCGTGCTACAGCTTCAGCGACCGTATCGGCGCGCGTGCCGTTCAACACCACGCGAGCGCCCGCGGCGGCGAGCCCTTCGGCGAGCGCGAAACCGATACCACGCGCCGAGCCGGTAATGAGGGCAGTGCGGCCGCTCAAATCAAATAGCTGAGTCATCTGGGGTTCCTTTTTGACGGGTGTTCATGAGTGAGCCGATGCAAATGTCCCACACGTGGTATTTTTTCACGAGTGGTACCTGGCTGGCGCTGCCGATGCAACCTTTGGCGGGCTGCTCACCTCAACCTGATGATGCACCAACTCACTTTCGACGATCATGAGCTTCTCAATAGACAGCATCGACCACATCGTTCTGAATGTAGCGGACGTGGAGGCCAGTGCCGAATGGTACGTCCGCGTACTGGGCATGCAGCGCACCGATTTCGACTCGCGCACCGGTGTGCGGGTTGCCGTCCACTTCGGCTCACATAAGATCAATCTGCGGCCCAAAGATGCGGATACGGTGGCATGGTTTACGGGCGTCGCGCCAGTAGCCGGCAGCGCCGATCTGTGCTTCGTGACGCAGGCTAGTCCGGAGTCGGTCAAGGCGCATTGGCTGGCGAACGGCATCCAGATCGAGGCAGGCCCTGTAGCGCGATCCGGCGCGCGTGGTCCGATGACCTCGGTGTATTGCCGCGACCCGGATGGCAACCTGATTGAAGTGGCCACGTATCCTTGATCGAGCTCAATTGCGCCGGCGCAACTCCTGGCCCTTCTCGGTGATGATCGAATCGAAATCGTCGACCTGCGAGAACCGGACCGCTTTAACCGCGCCGAACTTGCTTGTATCGACCACCAGATGCCGTTCCACCGCACTTGCCATGGCCGCCTGCTTGAGCGCGACCTCATGAAAATTCCAGCAGGTGACGCCGCGTGCCGGATCCACGCCGCCTGCAGAAATGAACGCTTTGTTGATGCCCATGCGGCGCAGCATCTCGATGCTTTCTTCGCCGGCGAACGAGTCCGACGACGGCACATACACGCCGCCCAGCAGGATCATCCGCACGTTGGGTTTGCGCCGTAAAATTTCTGCGACGTTCAGCGAGTAGCAAACCACGGTGACGTGCCGCTCGGCAGGAATCAGCCGGGCCAGCGTGGTGAGGGTGGTGCCGCAATCGATGAAGAGCGTTTCGTTGTCGGCGATCAGCTTCGCGGCGAACGCCGAGGCCTCAGCTTTAGCTTGTGCGAAGTGGTCCTTCTCCTGCTCCAGCGAATACCCGGCGGTGTTGGGTACGTCCGTCGCGCTGACGATATAGCCGCCCAGATAAGTGAATTGTCCCGGACTTGCGGCGACGTCGCGGCGCACCGTCATTTCCGACACGCCGAGCAGTGCGGCAGCATCGCGCAGACGCATCACGTTTTGTCTGCCCAGCGCGTCAGCGAGCGCGCGCAGGCGGTCAGTTTTCAGCATGGAAGTCCCGGCCCTGACGCAATGGGTTCGTTATATTTCGTTCGGAATCGTGAAAGGATTATAACAAGACCAGACGTGCGCGGCGAGCAATCCGGAGCGCAATCTGACGCTTTTTGAAGGGGGAAATTCTCCTTATGAGCGCCCGACGTGAAGCATTTCCGCTTGGCGAAGCGAGTCAATGCACATATTCTGACATGCACCTTCCGGGAACTGACAGCGCATCGCCCGGTCTTTTGCTTATCTGTTCACAGGAGTCCTTTCTCATGACGCGACCCGTCGATTCCGGCGTAATCCTCATTGCACGTCTTGCCCTTGCCGTATTGTTCCTTTGGGGCGGCGTGATGAAACTGTTGGGTTACGCGGGTTTCGTTGGCTATCTGCATTCGAAAGGCGTGCCATTCGTGCAGATTGCTGCACCGCTCGCGACTGCGGTCGAGGCGCTCGGCGGCCTGTTTCTCGTGCTCGGTTTCAAGATTCGCCCGCTGGCGCTCATCATGGCGGTGTACACGGTAGCGACAGCCGTCCTCGGGCACGATTTCTGGAATATGACAGATGCCGTGGTGCAGCATGACATGGTGATTCACTTCTGGAAAAACATCGGCATTGCGGGTGGCTTCCTGCTGCTGTTCGTGACCGGTGCGGGCCGTATCAGTATCGACGGCGCCCGCGCGCCGCGCAGCGGTCTGGGGCGCTGAGGAAGCGCGTGCCCCGCGCGCGAGCGTGAGCAAAGCGGCGGTAGCTGGGCCCGGTACGGAGGTTGCTGCTGAAATGGCTACATCAGGACCGTTTGCGCAGGGCATGTTCCAACATGCCGTTCCGATTCAGGGTGTCTTCAAGGGAGTCGACAATGATTCAAAATTTTGAGCAAACGATCGGTGGCAACGTCATGCATTTTTGCGCGAGCCTTGGCGAAGGGCCAACGCCGCATCGTGTGATCATCAGCCTGGCCGATTCCGCGAAAACGCTGGTGGTCCTCGACGCGTCGGGTTTTATCAGCACGATCAAGGCTGAGATTGAAGAACCGGCCAAGCTGATTGCCGATGCGATCAGCAAGGTGGAGAGCGAGGGCCTGATTGCGCGCGCGCTCGAATCCGGGGAGATTCAGGAAACCTCGTTGTAGCTGTAGCGCAATAAGCGGACGCGGTTCCACTGCTGCCTGGTGCGCCGCAACGCACAACGCCCACGCTGGGTTCAGCGTGGGCGTTGTGCTTTCCGGAGGATGGACTCGAGTTGTGCGCTAGCGGTGTTAACGGCGATCAATAGCTCGCAAACGACGTCCCGGTGATGCCTTGCTGCTATCGTCTTCCGGTTGCTGTTCATGCGGTTCCGGATGCACGAGGCAGCCGAGCACCAGGGCAGCGAGCAACAAGCCCGTCGAGATCGCGGTGGCGAGTTGCATGCCGAACACGATATGCGCCGCGCCCGCACCGCTCACCAGCGCGCCGAACGCCGCGACCCCCACGGCACCGCCCGCTTGCCGCGCGGTGTTCAATACTGCCGACGCCGTGCCGGCGCGCTGCCGTTCCACTGACGCGAGCACGGCGGTCGTCATGGCCGGCACCGCGAGGCCCATGCCCGACGGAATCAGCAGGAACGGCACCAACAGCCCGATCAACGGCGTCGTCGCGCCGACGAGATGCAGCAGGCCATAGCCGAGCGCAGCGGTCAGCGCACCGCAGATCATCGGCACGCGCACGCCATAGTGCCCGACCACCCAGCCGCTGAGCACGTTCGAGGCGAGGAACCCGCCAGTCAGCGGCAGGAACGCGAGTCCAGCCTCGAGCGGCGTGTAGCCCCGCACGCGTTGCAGATACAGACTCAGCACGAACACCATGCCGTAATACGTCAGGTTCACGCAGATGCCGAACAGCACAGCGGCACTGAAGGTGCGCTTGCGGAACAGCGAGAGCGGCAACATCGGGGTGGCCACACGCGCCTCCACCGTCACAAACGCGATGACCGCGATCACAGCGAGGATAAAGCCGCCCGCGACCAGCGGATGGCTCAGGCCGAGGGGCCGTCCTTCGATGACCGCGCCGGTGAACGCCGTTAGCGCGACGATCGCCAGTAACTGGCCGGGCAGGTCGACGCTGCGCGGCTGCGGGGCAGCCTGTGCGGTGGATTGTGCATTACCTGGGACCGTTGTGTTCGGGCCGGCGGCCGCGTCCGGACGCGGCACCCAGGCGAAGGTCGCAAACAGGCCGGCCGCACAAATCGGCAGATTGACGAGGAAGATGCTGCGCCAGCCGAAGCCCGCAATCAGCAGACCACCGATCACCGGGCCCGCCGCGATCGAGACCGCGCCTGCAGCGGTCCACAGACCCACAGCCCGTGCCCGCAACTTCGGATCGTGTCCGCAGGCCTGGTTAAGCAGCGCGAGCGAGTTGGGCAGCATCGCGGCGGCGCCGATGCCCTGCAGCGCCCGCGCTGCCACGAGCATGCTGGCGTCGAACGCGAGCCCGCAGGCGAGCGACGCGAGGGCAAAGAGCACGATGCCGACCGCATACATGCGGCGCGCGCCGAGCCGGTCACCGAGCACGCCGGCAGACAACATCAGGACCGAAAAAGCCAGCGCGTAGGCGTCGACGATCCATTGCAGGCCCGTGACATTCGCGTGCAGATCGCCGCCGATTTTGGCGAGCGCAATGTTGACGATAGTCACGTCGAGTTGCGTGACGACGAACCCGACGCTGACCGTCGCGACGATGCGCGCGATAGCGGGGGTGAAGGGGGCGGAGGTCGTTTTCATAAGACCCATCGTAAGCCTCGGCGGCACCCGACGTTTCGGCGCGGCGTGAAGTGTCGATGCATCGCCCCTCGTGCGAGCTCAGCCTATGCCAGCGCAAAACCGCCGACGAACCGCGTTCATCCCGCGCCGGTCCGTCATCAAAGGAGAGTGCCGGTGTCAGAATTTGAAGCTTATCTGTCGGACAACGCCGATCGTTGGGTAAATTAGGATTGCTCCTATGGGCCGAAGGCCGGGCGACTCACAGAATCGCGTCCGATCCAACCGTTAAGAGCTTTCCTCATGCGTATTGCCATCCTTCAGCGCGACCCCGTGCAGAGCCAGTCGATCGAACAGACCCTGCAGCAGGCGGGTCATACCTGCGCGACTTTTGACGACGGTCTGAGCATGTCGAAGGCCCTCGCACGTTCGACCGTCGATTTGCTTGTGCTCGACTGGAACGGCATGCGTCTATCGGGCATCGACGTGCTGAAATCGGTGCGCGCCGTGGGCGGCGACCGGATGCCGGTGGTGTTCGCTTCGCACGACTGCTCGGAGGCCGCCGCAGTGCGCGCCTTCGCGGCGGGTGCGGACGACTATGTGCCGTTGCCGGTGCGCCCGGCGGAATTCCGCGAGCGGGTCGCCGCATTGCTGCGGCGTGCCTACCCGGATCGCCATAGCGTGGCGAGTTTCGACGCCGGGCCGTACCATTTCGACGCGCATCGCCAACTGGTGACGTTGCGGGGTGTGCCCGTGCAATTGTCCGGCACACAGTATCGTCTGGCGTCGCTGTTCTTCGCCAACATCGGCCGCGTGCTGTCGCGCGATCATATCTTCGCGATGGTGTGGGGCCGCGAATTCCGCGAGTTCACGCGGACCATCGACAGCCACGTGTCGCGTCTGCGTCTGCTGCTCGAGATCGATCAGGACAACGGCTTCCGTCTGCAACCGGTCTACAAGAGCGGCTACCGGTTGCTAAGCCTGCATCAGGCCGAAGCCGAGATCGAGAAAGCCGCGGCCTGATCTGCTCAGAGCGACGGCAGCTTGGGCCGGGTTTCGAGCGAGTGGCGAATCAGTGCTTCGACCGCATTGCGTTCGTCGCCTGCGAGCGGCAGACGCGGCGGGCGCACATGCTCCGTCCCGAGTCCCACCATTGTTTCGGCGAGCTTGATGTTCTGCACCAGCTTCGGCGAGACATCGAGTGCGAGCAGCGGCGCAAACCAGCGGTAGATGGCGCGGGCTTCTTCGACGCGGCCTGCCTTGATCAGCTTGTAGATCGCGACCGTCTCATGCGGAAACGCGCATACGAGGCCAGCCACCCAGCCGTGCCCGCCCATCAGGGTGGCTTCCATGGCGAGGTTGTCCACGCCGCACAGAATGGCATAGCGATCGCCCACGACGTTGATCAGGTCGGTGACCCGGCGCACGTCGCCGCACGATTCCTTGATGGCGACGATCTTCTTCTCGTCGGCGAGTTCGGCGAACATCTCAGGCGTGGTGTCGACGCCATAGGCGAGCGGGTTGTTGTAGATCATCAGCGGCAAGGCGCTGGCTTTCGCGACGCTGCGGAAGTGGTGTAGCGTCTCGCGCCGGTCCGACAGATAGCGCAGACCCGGCAGCACCATATAGCCAGCCGCGCCGTGTTTCGTGCCGGCTTCGGCCTGACGGCAGGCGTCGAGCGTGCTGTTCTCGGCGATCGTCAGGAGTACCGGCACGCGGCCCCGCGAGGCGTCCACGGCGATATCGAGCACTTCGAGCTTTTCGTCGAGCGAGAGGGTCGAGGCTTCGCCGAGCGAGCCGCACACGATGATGCCATCTACACCAGCCTCGATCTGCGCTTCGATATTCTTTGCCGTCCACGCACGGTCTATGCTGAAATCCGCGTGAAATTTGGTGGTGACTGCGGGTAATACGCCTTCCCAGATGTGCGCCACGACGTCTCTCCTGAATGTGATGAGTTGACCGCAGTGTAAGCAGGGAAAAAGCCGCCGTCTTGCGCGATTCGCGCGTCTTCGATGACGATTTCAGCACAGGTAGTGTGCGGTAATCGCACGGCAAGGCCGTTGAATGTCCAGTGGCTATGCTGTCTTACGGGGTCTGGGCATGCCGTGTGGGGATCACGCGGAAGCGGCTTCCCGGCATACGGACTCAATGCCACGCAGGCGTGTCCAGGCTCGCGCAACGGAAGTCCGGTGTGAGCGTCCCCAGCGGGGAGAAGCCGTTCATGAGACTGTGCTGAAATCGTCACAATCCGCGCATAATGACACCAAGACTGGCCGTGCCGGCATTTCTAAGATGGCAGCATGAAAACCTTGAACGTGATTGATTCGCACACCGGCGGTGAACCGACCCGCCTCGTTGTGTCCGGTGGCCCGGATCTCGGCAACGGGACGCTGTCGGAGCGGCTCGACGTGTTCCGCACGCGCTTCGACGACTGGCGCGCCGGCATCGTCACCGAACCGCGCGGCTCGGACGTCGTCGTCGGCGCGCTGTTGTGCGAGCCGGACGCCGCCGATTGCGCGGCCGGCGTGATCTTCTTCAATAACGTTGGCTACCTCGGCATGTGCGGACACGGCACGATCGGACTCGTCGTGTCGCTGGCGCATATGGGCCGCATCGGCGCGGGGCAGCACCGCATCGAGACACCGGTCGGCATCGTCGAGGCCACGCTCAATGCCGACGGCAGCGTCGCGGTGCGCAACGTGCCGTCTTATCGTTACCGGGAGGCGGTGAGCGTCGACGTGCCCGGTCACGGCGTGTTGACCGGCGATATCGCGTGGGGCGGTAACTGGTTTTTCCTTGTCGCCGAGCACGGCCGTACGCTCGAGGCGCGTCAGATTCCTGAGTTGACCGCGTTCACTTCGGCAATCCGCGACGCACTGATTGCTCAGCACATCACGGGTGTGGACGGCGCCTTGATTGACCATATCGAGCTGTTCGGCCCCGGCTCGCGCGATGGTCTCGACAGCCGCAGCTTCGTGCTGTGTCCGGGCAACGCTTACGACCGCTCGCCATGCGGCACCGGCACCAGCGCGAAAGTGGCCTGTCTCGCTGCCGACGGCAAGCTTGCCGAGGGCGCCGTGTGGCGTCAGGAAAGCATTATCGGCAGTGTCTTCGAAGCTACGTATCAGGCGAGCGGCGACGGCACGACAGTGGTGCCGACCATCACCGGCCATGCGCACATCATGGCGGAAGGGCGTTTGTGCTTCGATGAACGCGATCCGTTTGCGTGGGGTTTGCGCGCGGCATGACGGCGGATGCGCTCATCGTCGGTGCGGGGATTGTCGGCGCGGCATGCGCGGCGGAACTCGCCGCGCGCGGCATGCAGGTCGAGGTGCTCGATATGCACGGCATTGGCGGCGGCGCGACGGCTGCGGGCATGGGCCACATTGTCGTGATGAACGACTCCCCGGCGGAGTTTGCTTTAAGCGCGTATTCGCGTGACTTGTGGCTCGAGCTTGCGCCGCAGCTGCGTACCCGCGATGCATTCTCGCGCTGCGGCACGCTATGGGTCGCGACCGACGACGAAGAATGGCAAGCCGCGTGCGCGATGCACGATGCTTTTGTGGCGCAAGGCATCGCCGCACAACTGCTCGACAGTGCTGTGTTGCGCGCGTGCGAACCCGCACTCGCGCCTGGCATGGCGGGCGGCCTGCGGATCGAACACGACAGCATCGTCTACGCGCCGACTGCGGCCGAATGGTTGCTCACGCAATCGCCAGCGGCGACGAATATTCGCGTGAGGCTGGCGACGGAAGTGGCTGCCGTCGACGCGCATGGCGTGATGCTCGTGAACGGCGAACGCAAGCAGGCGGCCTATGTGATCGTGGCTAACGGCACGGGCGCGCAGAAGCTGGTTCCATCGCTACCGCTGCAACCGAAGAAGGGCCATCTGCTCATCACGGACCGCTACCCCGGTCTGATCCGGCATCAACTGCTGGAACTCGGATACATCAAAAGCGCCCATCACGCGGTGGGCACCTCGGTGGCGTTCAACGCCCAACCGCGGCCGACGGGCCAACTGCTGATCGGCTCGTCGCGCCAGTTCGACACGACGGATCCCTCCGTCGAAATGCCCGTGCTCGCGCAGATGTTGCAGCGCGCCGCGCGCTATTTGCCGGCGTTGCCATCGCTCAACGGGATTCGCGCGTGGACCGGCTTTCGGGCCGCGACGCCGGATGGCTTGCCGTTGATTGGCCGCATGGGCCGGATGAGCGATGCGGCTGCAGATCTGTGGGTGGCGGCGGGTCATGAAGGTCTTGGCGTCACCACATCGCTGGCGACTGCGAAACTGCTCGCGTCGCAGATCACGGGAGACGCCGCGCCGATCCCATGTGAGCCCTACTTGCCGCAACGTTTCGCGCAGAGCGTGTGTCATGCCTAGACGCGGCGCCAATGAGCGCATCCGCGTGACGATCGACGCGCGCACGATAGAAGTCGCGGCCGGGACGACGGTCGTGGCGGCACTCGCGATTGCAGGCCTGCGCGGCACGCGCACTTCGGTGGGTGGCCAGCCTCGTGCTGCCTTGTGCGGTATGGGCGTGTGCCAGGAATGCCGCGTCACCATCGACGGCCGGGCGCATGTGCTGGCGTGCCAGACGCTTTGTCGTGATGGCCAGATCATTCAGACGACGGGGCCTTTGTGAGCGTGGATCAACACTACGACATCGTCGTCGCGGGCGCTGGTCCGGCCGGGCTGAATGCGGCGCGGGCCGCAGCGCAGAATGGCGCACGGGTGGCAGTATTCGACGACAATCCGCGCGTCGGCGGTCAAGTCTGGCGGCAAGGACCTGGCCACGCACCGCAGGCTCCGTTGAGCGAAGTCGACGCGGTCTTAAGCGCACATCCGAACGTCACCGTGTGGTCATCCGCGCGCGTGATTGCTCCGTTGGGACCGCGCGCCCTGTTGCTCGAAACGGCCGAGCATGGCGGCGTGTGTGTCAGCTACGGCCAACTGATCCTCGCGACCGGCGCACGTGAGCGGCTGCTGCCGTTCGCCGGCTGGACGCTGCCAGGCGTGACCGGCGCGGGCGCGCTGCAGGCGCTGATCAAAGGCGGCACGCCGGTACGCGGCGAGCGCATCGTGATCGCCGGCAGCGGCCCATTGCTGCTCGCCGCGCTTGCCACCGCTCGCGCAGCGGGCGCCCACGTGGTGGCGGCGGTCGAGCAGGCGCCGGCGATCACGCTGGCGCGCTTCGTTGCCTCGCTCGCGGCCACGCCTTCGAAGTTGCTGCAGGCCGCGCAGCTCACGCGTGGAGGCGCAAGGCTGCCCTACTGGACCAATAGCGTGATGCGCGAAGCCCGCGGCGCAGGACGAGTCGAGTACGCAACGATCATGCGCGGCACCCGCGAAGTCACGCTTGCCTGCGACCGCATTGCATGCGGCTATGGTCTGGTGCCCAACGTGACGCTCGCCCAGGCGCTCGGTTGTGCGCTCGACGAACACGGCGCAATCCGAGTCGACGACATGCAGCGTACCTCGGTGGACGGCGTGCTCGCTGCGGGCGAATGCACGGGGATTGGCGGCATGGAACTGGCGCGGGTCGAAGGAGCGCTGGCGGGATGCATCGCGAGTGGCGACACAACGCTGGACCTGCGCGCACTGCGCGCGCAACGTCAGCGTTGGCAACGTTTCGCGCAGCGTGTGGAGACGGCTTTCGCATTAGGGGAGGCAGCACGCGCGCTCCCTCCTGCTGAGACCATGCTGTGCCGCTGTGAAGACGTGACGCTCGGCGAAGTGAGCATCCATCGCGACTGGCGCGACGCCAAGCTGCACACCCGCTGTGGGATGGGCGCGTGCCAGGGCCGTACCTGCGGCACGGCCGCCAGCACGTATTTCGGCTGGCAGACGGCGCAGCCGCGTCCACCGTTCCACCCGGCGCAGATTGGCACGCTCATCAAGGCGGCCGAATGCGCTGCGTCACCCTCGTTGATCCCCTGATTTTTTCGCCGCATCTCGCGGACCTATAATCGAGCGCACAAGATCACGCACCGGATGCACGGGACACGCAAGATGAACACGCTGGCTCACCCGCTCGACCCGCCCGACACCACGTTGACCGGCATGCTCTCGCATTTCACATTGCTCGAGCCGGTCTTCGATGCGATGCCGGACGTCGTGTTTTTCGTCAAGGACGCTCAGGCGCGCTATGCGCTCGTGAACCGTACGCTAGCCTCGCGTTGCGGCTACAAAGACAAGACTGCGCTGCTCGGCAAGACCGCCGAGGACGTCTTCCCGCGCCGCTTCGGGCGCATCTACACGGCCCAGGACATCGCGATCATCAATGTCGGCAACCAGATGGTCGATCAGCTGGAGTTGCATCTGTACCCCGGACGTCAACCCGGCTGGTGCCTCACATGCAAGCAGCCGTTGCGCGACCCGGCGGGGCAGGTGGTGGGGCTGGCCGGTATTTCACGCGATCTGAAAGCGGACGAGGGTAGCCATCCCGCGTACAGCCGGCTCGCCGCGGTCGTGCAGTACATCCAGGACAATTACGTGCAGCCGCTGAATCTGAAGCAGCTTGCGGCGATGGCGGATATGTCTGTGGCGCAGCTCGAACGCTACTTTCACAAAGTCTTTCATCTGACGCCGCGCCAGGTGCTGCTGAAAACGCGGCTGGATGCAGCCACCGCGCTGCTGGTGTCGCACGACAAGGTCACGGATGTGGCCGCCCTGTGCGGCTATACCGATCACAGCGCGTTCACGCGGCAGTTCAAGGCGACCGTCGGCATTACGCCGACCGAGTACCGCATGCTGCTGCACGGGACCACTTCTAGCTGAGCGCGCGCATCGCATGGCCCGTCGTCGTCCCAGTCATCACTATTACGTCTACGTGGTCGTATTGGAAGACACCGTCTGGAACGAGGCGCGCTTTCGCCGTGCGAATCCGGACTACCGGTTCGACAAGCCTTGCGTGTATGTGGGAATGACGGGGCTGGACCCGGATCTGCGCTTCGACCGGCACAAGGCGGATATTCAGGCTAATCGCTATGTGCGCGATTACGGCCTGCGGCTGCTGCCGGAGTTGTATGAAGTATTCAATCCGATGCCTTACGACGGCGCGCGCGACATGGAAGTGGAACTGGCGATCGGCCTGCGTGAAGCGGGCTACGCGGTGTGGCAGGCGTGATAACTGCCAATAGTCAAACGAATGGAATTACGAGTAACAAAACGTTACCGGCTCTATTGAGCGGCCAGGCAATCCGCCGAGTTAGCGAATGCCGAGTCCACGCAAGACTGCATTGCCTTCCGGCGTCAGACGAATGTGCGGCGCACCGGCCTCGGTAGCGACTGTTTCGACCAGCCCAGCCTCATGCAGCATCGGAATCTCGGGTTTCGCGGATGCGTCGATCGGCGCATGCAGCAACAGCAGCAGCGTGGCGAGCTCATGGTGGCTCAACAGGCGGCGCAGTATGGTCCGCTTGGCGGGCACCGCCGGGTCGCCTACGTCGCGATTTGTTTTGTTCAGGTTCAAGATATCCACCTCCAGCTTTTCATTGTCCGGTGGATCATGGGGCCCAAGTCTTAAACGATTCTTAAGACTCGAGCCTCATTCGGTAGGAATGTGTTGCATTCGATGTCGCGTCGATTACCGGCACTTACGTCACGGGAACGTCACGGAGCGCAGGTTTTGCTCGCGCCCTCGATCCACAGGTTGCTGGCGTGACGTTTGCCCGCGTAAAAGCGGTAGGTGGTGGCGCCATTGTCGGCGCGGATCTTGACGACGTTCGAGTCGCCGAAATCGAGCATTTGCCCTTCCGGCAGCGGCGTGGTCTTGAACGGGGCGTTATGTTTGGCGGCTTCCTGCGTCATGCACGCCACCACGTCGTTGACAGGGCGCTGCGTGTTGCCGTCGATCACGGGCTCGCCCGAATCCGGATTCTGGAAATAGGCACACGCGCTGAGCAGCAGGGGAACGGACAGGACTACGGCAAACTTCTTCATATGTCTCCAGTGGGTATCGGTCCTCGCGGCCTGCGGGGCGGCGCCGGACGGGCGTGGCCGCGGAAAGCGCGCCGCGTCAGGTGGCGCATGGCGGATCAAACGCCATTATATCGGCGCAAAAAGCGTGCCCCTCGGAAGACGCGGACGCCGCGGGAACCTTGCGAAACGCTGAACGCATGTAAAGCCTAAGTAAAGCGTCCGTAAAGCGCGTTCAAAGTCACGCATGGTCGGCCCGCGCGGCGCAAACCTGCCCAGCCGTCTTCTAGAAAAGGATCGCGATACCCAACATGCCGACGAACTGCGCGTTCGTCGAAGACGGCGTCGAGTTCTGCGAGTCGCCGACCGCCGGCGTCGCCTCGACGATATTGCCGGCTCCCTTCGAACCGAGCGTTTCGCCGCTGGCCCGCTGATAGGCCTGCACGGCGTACAGCGAGGTGCGCTTCGACAGGTGATAAGTCTGCTTGAGCGAATACTGCTGATAGCGCGCGGCGCTGGTGATGCCGTTGGCTTGCGACGCCAGCGTGTACGAGAATGCGCCGGCCACGTCGAAGTCCGGTGCGAAGCGATAGGTGGCAAGCGCGGCGTAGGTATTGAAGATCGCGGTGTCGTGGAAGATGGAGCGGCCGCCGGCTACGTATTGCACGTTGGTGTACGTGAGACCCATCATCAGGTTGCCGATCGTATAGTCGGCTGCCGCTGCGATGTGCTGGAGCGCCTTTGCCGACACATAACCGGTGTTGAGCGACGAGGTGCCGAAACTGCCTGTCGACGCCGAATCGAAGCCGGTGGTCTGTTGCGCGTTGTCCATGCGCAGATAGCCCGCGGCGAGATTGACCGGGCCGGTGTTGTAGCGCACGCCGGCGCTGATCGTCTCGCCACGGCCGGTGCTACCGGCAATGCCGCCCAGGGCGTACATGCCGCTTGCTTGCAGGCCGTTCCAGCTCGGCGTCGTGTAGATCAACGAATTGTTGATGCGGATCGTCGTGTCGAGCCCGTCGATATCCCCAGGATGCGCGCCCGTCGCGCCGGTCAGCCAGTTGGAAGAAGCAAGCGGCCCCACGAACTGGTAATACGTCGAGTATTGCCGACCCACGGTGAACGTGCCGTACATCGGGTTTTGCATGCCGATATACGCCTGGCGGTTAAAGATCTGCGTGGACGAGGACAGCGCACCGGTATTCGGATCGAAACCGTTCTGCAGATCGAAGACGACGGTGGTGCCGCCGCCAATGTCCTCGACACCGCGCAGACCCCATTTCGACGCATACAGATTGCCTTGGCGCAGATAGACGTTTGAGGCGCCTTTCTGGTTGTTGGCATAGACGATTGCGTCGTCCACTGCGCCGTACAGCGTGACGCTGCTTTGCGCGAAAGCCGGACTGGCGAGGAGGGTTGCGCTGGCCGTAAAGGCGAGTTTAGTGAGTGTGCTACGAGACTGCTTCATCTACTGTGTCTCCTTCGTTGTGAAAAAAGATCGCCAAGGTAAAGCGTTGATTTTTATACGTGGCCTGTCGCGGCCTGTAACTGGCCGAACACTAATTCGGCGCTCGGGTACATCTGCAAAAAAATGAAAAGGTGTACTGACGGCCCTGTTTTAGGTGGCCGTTCGGTGGACCCGCCTGGTTGATTCAATGCTTGCGGTGTTGAGCCTGTGCAGCCAGCCGGACTGCGGCGTTCCCAGCGCCGTAGCCGTCGTAGCCGCCGCGCCGTTCGACGATTTCGAGGAAGAAGCGTTGATCGAGTTGTTCGGTGTAGGCGTGGAAGAACTCGCCGCCGTGTTCGTCGCGGTCGTAGAGGATGTTGCGGGCGCGCAGGACTTCGATCGTCTCGTCCGGCAGTGCGTAGCGAGCGGCGAGATCGTCGTAGTAATTGCGCGGGATTCGCAGGATCGGCAGACCGGCATCGACGAATTGAGGGATCGCCGCGAAGATATCGCCGGTGCGGAACGCCACGTGATTCAGGCCGGAGCCGCGATAGGCATGCAACGCCTCCGCTACCGCCGTATGCCGGTCCACTGAAGCATTCAACGCGATACGCACGGAGCCGTCGCGGCTGCGTAACGCCCGGCTGCGCACGAGGCCATACGGGTCGGGCACCAGCCAGCTGGGCTCCGCTTCGAAGCCGAAGGCCGTGCGGAAGAACAGCACCCAGGTATCGAGCGAGTCTGCGGGCAGCGAAAGCACAACGTGGTCGATGTTTGTCAGAAGCGCTGGTTCGGCAGCATTGCCGCTCTTGTTCAACAGGAAATCGGCTTCGAACAGCGTGGGTTCGTCAGGTGTTTCGTCGACGAAATAGTTGAGGCTGCCATCCGGCGCGCGCACGGCGGGCAGCACGCGTTCGTTCGGTCCGACCTGGCCCGAGAACGGCGCATAGCCGAAGCCGGCCGCGCGCTCGAACGCTAGCCTCGCGTCATCGACGCGCAGCGCCGACGCGCACAAAGACAGCCCGTGCTGCTGAAAGAACGCACTGGCGAACGAATCGGCCTCGGCGTTCAGCACGATCGAGGCGGCGCCGTGTTGATACAGCGTCACGTCTTTCGAGCGATGCCGTCCGGCATCGCGGAAGCCGAGCTTGCCGAGCCAGTCCGCGAGATGCGTGCGTGCCGCGTCGTCCACTGCGAATTCGAGGAACTGAAAACCGATATGTGTCGGCGCAGGAGACGGCTGATAGAGCTGCGCGGTCCGCTGCTTGATTTGGCCCCGCTGTTCTAGCCTCGCACGCGTCTGCTCCTCAAGAAACAACAACGAACGATGCCCGTCCGCTGCCGTCGCCGCAGTCGGTGCCGCGCGAAAACCATCATTGAAAATCTCGAGCGAAAGCGGCCCTTGGTAACCCGTTTCCACTACGCGCGCGGTAAACCCCGCAACATCAAAATCCCCTTGGCCCGGAAAACAGCGATAGTGGCGGCTCCATTCGAGCACATCCATCGCCAGCTTCGGCGCATCCGCGATCTGCACGAAGGTGATGCGCTCGCCCGGAATGGCCGCAATCTCGTCCACCGGATCGTCGATGGAAAGCGTATGGAAGCTGTCGAGCACGATGCCGAGATTCGGATGACCGACGGCATCGACGAGCCGCCACGCGTGCCGGTACGAATTCACATGACGCCCCCACGCGAGCGCCTCGTAACCGGCAATCACACCTGCCTGCTGCGCCGCCAGCGCAAGCGCGCCGAGTTGATCCACGATCAGCGCGTCGTCGCGCAGCGTATCCGCCTGCACATTGCTGCACACCAGAATGCGGTCGGTGCCGAGTTCATGCATCAGATCGAACTTGCGCTTCACACGATCGAGATTGCGCGCGAGCCGCTCGGCGCTCACGCCCTCGAAATCGCGAAACGGCTGGAACAGCATGATTTTCAGGCCGAGGTCGGCGGCGATGCGGCGCACGTCGGCGGGCGAGCCGTCGAAATAGAGCAGGTCGTTCTCGAAGATCTCGACGCCGTCGAAGCCCGCCGTCTGAATCGCGGTCAGCTTCTCTACCAGTGTTCCGCTAATTGAAACGGTGGCGATCGAAGTTTGCATCAACGGCTCCTGCAAGCGAGAAATGGACCAATCCGTTACCTATGAGTATCGACTCAAGGGGCGCTATCCGCCATATTAGCTGGATTTTTCGTGATTCTATACAAACTAACTAGATCGTACAAATTCGTATAAACCCCAGAAGACCAACCTGTCGATTGGGTGCACACTAGCGCCATGATGGGAAAAAGCGGCCGCGCGCCGGTCGCCTGACCCGGGCACTAATCTTATGGAGTGGCTGCAATGAGTTTCGCCTCGGTGCTGGTCCTGAACGGACCGAATCTCAACCTGCTCGGCACGCGTGAGCCGGCCATTTACGGCTCCGAGACGCTCGAGGACGTCGGGCGGATGTGCCGCGACGCAGCACAGCGGCTCGATCTGACGCTCGACTTCTGCCAGTCGAACGCGGAGCATCAACTGATTGACTGGCTGCACGCGGCCCGTACCAAGGTGGACGGTGTGATCATCAATCCTGCGGCCTATACGCATACGTCCGTGGCACTTGCCGATGCACTGACCGCAATCGACAAGCCGGTGATCGAAGTGCACATTTCGAATGTGCATCGCCGCGAAGCGTTCCGGCATCACTCGTATGTGTCGCCGATTGCCGAGGCGGTGATCATCGGTTGCGGCACGCAGGGCTACGTGCTGGCACTGGAGCGGATGGCGGTGATTCTGAAGGCGAGGACTGCAAAATGACGATGCCGGCTAGTAACAAATCGTATCTGGTCGGGCTGATCGGCTCTGGCATCGGCGGCTCGCTGACACCGGCGATGCATGAGGAGGAGGGCAGCCAGCTCGGCTTGCGCTATGTGTATCGCCGTATCGATCTGGAAGCGCTGAAGGTCGGCGCCTCCGCGTTGCCCGATATCCTCGTCGCGGCTGAGCGGATGGGTTTCAACGGCCTGAACGTTACGTACCCTTGCAAGCAGCAGATCATTCCTCTGCTCGACGAACTATCTCCTGACGCTCATGCTTTGGGCGCCGTCAACACAGTACTGCTGAAGGACGGCAAGCGTATCGGCCACAACACCGACTGGTCCGGTTTTGCCCGCGCCTTCGAGCGAGGTTTGCCGGACGTATCGCTCGAACGCGTCGTGCAACTCGGCGCAGGTGGTGCGGGCGCCGCCGTCGCCCATGCGGCGTTGCAGATGGGCGCGCAAGCGCTGACGCTGTTCGATGTGGACGCGTCCCGCTCACACATCCTCGCCGATGAATTGCAGGCGCGTTTCCCCGCCTCGATCGTGCGAGCAGGCGACTCGCTTGCCGATGAGCTCGCTCGCGCCAGCGGCATGATTCACGCGACGCCGACCGGCATGGCCAAGCTGCCCGGCATGCCGCTGCCGGCGGAGTTGCTGCACGGCGGCCTGTGGGTTGCCGATATCGTCTATTTCCCGATTCGTACTGCACTGTTGCAGGCGGCCGAAGCAGCGGGTTGCCGCACGCTGTCCGGCGGCGGCATGGCGGTCTATCAGGCGGTCGACGCCTTCCGCATTTTTACCGGACTGGAGCCGGATGCCGAGCGGATGTTCGCGCATTTCCAGACGCTGTTGCCGCGCGAGTAAACAGCGGCCGGCCGTGCCGCAAATCCAACAAGACATGAAGGAGACAAAGATGCCGCATCCGCTTCATTCCGCTCATTCCGATCTTCCGGAGCAGGGCGCGTCGACCGCCAACGCCGCCGCAACTGGCGCGCGCCGATCAAAGGTGCGTTACCGCATCCTCGCGCTGCTCGCAGTCGGCACGATGATCAACTACCTCGACCGTACTGTGCTCGGCATCGCGGCGCCGCAGTTGACCAAGGAACTGGGCATCAATGCAGCGTTGATGGGCCTGATGTTTTCGGTTTTTTCGTGGAGCTACGTGGCGTCGCAGATTCCGGGCGGCCTGTTCCTCGACCGCTTCGGCAGCAAGGTCACGTATTTTCTGTCGATGACGTTCTGGTCGCTGTGCACGCTCGCACAGGGACTGGTGCACGGCATTGCGCCGCTGTTCGCGTTCCGGCTTGGATTAGGTGTAGCAGAGTCGCCGTGCTTTCCGACCAACAGCCGCGTCGTGGCGACGTGGTTTCCGCAAAGCGAACGGGCGATGGCGACGGGCACCTACACCGTCGGCGAATATATCGGCCTCGCGTTCTTCAGTCCGTTCCTGTTTGCGCTGATGGGTGCGTTCGGCTGGCGCTCGCTGTTCTACGTAGTGGGCGCGGTGGGCCTGGTATTTGGCCTCGTCTGGTGGTTCTGCTACCGCGAACCGCGCGACCATCCGGCCGCCAACGCGGCGGAACTCGATTACATCGAAGCAGGCGGCGGCCTCACCCATCGCAAGAACAGCGTGGACGAAACGAAGCCGCAGTCGAGCGGCTTCGAGTGGCGCACCATTGGGCAACTGCTCAAGCATCGGCAGCTCACCGGCATCTGTCTCGGCCAGTTCGCCGGCAACTCGACGCTGGTGTTCTTCCTCACGTGGTTCCCGACCTATCTGGCCACCGAGCGTCATATGGCCTGGCTCAAGATCGGCTTCTTCGCGATCATGCCGTTCATTGCGGCGTCGATTGGTGTGATGTTCGGCGGCACGTTTTCGGACTGGCTGCTGCGGCGCGGTGTGTCGCCGAACGTCGCACGCAAGCTGCCGATCATCGCCGGGCTGCTGCTCGCCTCGACGATCGTGCTGGCCAACTACGTCGAAAGCAACGTGACCGTGATCGTGATCCTGTCTGTGGCGTTCTTTGCGCAGGGGATGGCGGCGCTCGGCTGGACGCTCGTCTCGGACATCGCACCGGACGGCCTGCTCGGCGTGACGGGCGGCATCTTCAACTTCGCGGCGAATCTGGCTGGGATCATTACGCCGCTGGCGGTGGGCCTGATCGTGGCGTGGACCGGCTCGTTCGTCGGCGCGCTGGTGTTCATCGGCGCGATTGCGCTGATCGGCGCACTGTCCTACATCTTTATCGTCGGAGATATCAAGCGGATCGTGCTGACCGATTAAGCCAGCCAGCGCGCGCCTTTCTTTCCAGCCGCACGCGTCAGTGCGGCGCTTCGTTGCGCACGAAGCGCAACACGGCATCGACCACCATGGCCCGGTGCCGCGTGCGCAGGCGCGGATGCGACGGATCGCGGCCGAAGGCGGTGCCGAACGTGTGGCGATTGCCGATCCGGTGAAAGCACAGCGAGCTGATCAGCAGGTGCAGGTCGATGGCATCCACGTCGCTGCGAAACTGCCCGCTCGCGACGCCGCGTGCCAGCAGATCTTCGATAGTTTCGATCACACTCGCGTTGCGGCCTTTGAACGTCTTCAACTGCTCGACATACTTCGCGCCGTGGATGTTCTCGATGGTAATGAGGCGCACGAAGTCGCGATGGCGGTCGTGATAATCGAAGGTAAATTCGACCAGCTTGCGCATCCCTTCAATGGGATCGAGTTCGCTGACGTGCAGATCCTGTTCGAGCGCGCGAATGTCGCCGTACACCTTTTCCAGCACAGCCTGGTACAGGCCTTCCTTGCTCTCGAAGTAGTAGTACAGCATCCGCTTGGTGGTGTTGGTGCGCTCGGCGATGGCGTCCACGCGCGCGCCGGCCAGCCCCATGGCGGAAAATTCCTGGGTGGCGACTTCGAGGATGTTGCGTTTCGTCTCTTCGGGATCGTACTTGCGGCGGGCGTCGCTGCCCCGAGGTTCGGACGGGATGCCGCTCTGATCCGGCGCGGCGGCCTTGCTTCCCTTTTTCATTGTGTGCTTAAGCGGCGATGACGGCGCATTCTAGCATGGCGAAAATCACCGCTTGCTGCCGCGCTTTACCGTTTGCGGCGGGCTTGCGGCGTCACGTCAGGCGTGGGGGCGGAGAGGTCAGGAACGCGTCCGGCGACGTGCCGCAAGTGCGTCGCGGGCCTGCATGGTGGTGTAGGTCAACTGCGCGGCGGCGAGCCCCAGTGTGCCGAAAGTGGGCGTCAGTCCGAACGTGGCGAACGCTTCCGGGACCGCCCGCTCGCCGGCAATCGCGGCCGCCAGCAGTTCGCCCGAAACGGTAGTGGGAGCCATCCCGTGTCCACCGAAGCCGACCGCGTACCAGACGCCATCGGCGCCCTGGCCGATCTGCGGCATCTTGTGCCGCGCGTAGCTCATGAGGCCGCCCCATGCGTGCTCGATCCGCACATCGTGCAGTTGCGGATAGACCTTCAGCAGATCGGCCCGC
>NZ_JAMFSB010000276.1 GCF_026225065.1 Paraburkholderia sp.
AGGACTATACCGACCAGCAAGTGAACGCGGTGCAAGACTCGGTGAATCAGGTCGCGAAGAACGCGTACGCCGGTATCGCCGCAGCAATGGCGATGCCGAACATGACACCGTCGGGTCCGGGCAAGACGATTGTGGCTGGCGGAGCTGGCGCGTATAAGAATGGCACAGCACTGGCTGTCGGCGTCACCCACCGTTCGATGAACAACAAATGGCTGGTGAACGGCGCAGTGTCGGCCACCTCGACGGGTGATGCAGGCGTGCGCGCACAAGTGGGCTACGAGTTCTAAACGCGGAATGTAGGGGAAACGCTGGCATTAATAGCGACTCCCCTGCATCGGACTCCTAAGTTTAAAAGGCGGGTTGCTGATTTCAGCAACCCGCCTTTTTCATCATGGAAAGCCAACAATCGGATAGCTGGCGATAACGCTTCCTAAAACGGCTTGATCACCACCAGCGCCACCACGAGCAGCATCCGCAACTCAAACCCCTCAGCGCTGCATCGACTCCCACACCTTGTGTAGCCGCTTCACCGACACCGGCATCGGCGTACGCAACTCCTGCGCAAAAAGCGAGATCCGCAACTCCTCCAGCATCCAGCGGAATTCCGCTAGTCGCGCATCCATCACCCCACCACGCTGCGCCAGCGCGCGCTGATAGTTCTGCAACAGCGGGTGAAACTCGGCAAATTGCCGCGCGTCTCGAGCCTGGTCGGCTTTGAGCTTGTCGATGCGTAGCACGATTCCCTTCAGGTAACGCGGGAAGTGCGCAAGTTGCGCATACGGCGTATCGATCACGAAGCGTTTGCCGATCAGCGCATCGAGCTGATTCTGCATGTCCGCATGGGCCGCCGCAAACGGCTTCGCCTGCACCAGCTTCTTAGTCACGCTCGCGTATTCGCTGAGAATCTGGCCCACCAGCCGCGCAATTTCCTGTGCGAGCAAGGTCAATCGGCTGCGCCCTTCGTCGCGTCGCGTGTGGAACGCAATATCGTCGGCCGGCAGCGGGTCCTGCAGGCAGGCGCGATCGAGCGCGGTATCCACCAACTGGTCGCGCAACTCCTCCTGCGTGCCGCGCGGCATGAACTGCATCGCCATCTCACGTAGGCCCGGGAGGTTCTTCTCCAGATACTTGATCGGCTCCTTCAACTGCAGCGCGAACAGCCGCCGCAGCCCCGCACGATGAATGCGCGCGGCTTCGTCCGGCGAATCGAACACCTCGACATCGCAATGCGTGCCGCGATCGACCAGCGCCGGATAGCCGAACAGCGTCTGCCCGCCGCGGCGGATTTCCAGCAGATCGGGGAGCTTGCCGAAGTTCCAGGTCGTCAGGTTCTCGTAGAGCGCGGTCGTCGCCGGCGCGTCTGACGAGGCGGTCTGCGGCACAGGTACGCCACCCTGCCCGCGCGCGGCGCTACCCGCGCCTGCCTCGCGTGAAGCTGCGCCCGCAGCACCTGCTGCACCGGCCTGGCCGCGCAGGCTTCCGCCCTGCCCCTGCCCTTGTCCCCGTCCAGCCGCACTATCAACGCCCGCCCCGTCGCCGGAGCCACTCGCCCCCGCCAACGCCACACCCGCTGCCCCGGAAGCAATCTTCTGAAAGTGCTGCTGCGCCTGGCCGCCCAACTCCGCGCGCAGTTGCGCGAGATTGCGTCCCATTGCGAGCTGTCGCCCGTGCTCGTCCACAACCTTGAAGTTCATGAACAAATGCGCACCCAAGGTCTCGAGCTTGAAATCGGACTGCTTCATTGCGACCTGCGTCTGCTCACGAACATCCGCAATCAACGACTCAAGCAAACCACCCGCTCCGAAACGCGGCCCACCATTGCGCTCCACAAACCCCGCAGCATATTCCGGCAACGGCACGCAATGCCGTCGCAGCTTTTGCGGCAGCGACTTGAGCAGCAGTTGCGCCTTCTCCTTCAGCATGCCGGGCACGAGCCATTCGCAGCGCCGTGCATCCACCTGATTCAGTGCGTAGAGCGGCACCGCAAGCGTCACGCCGTCGCGCGGCGAACCCGGCTCGAAGTGATAGGTCAGCGCCATCTCGACGCCTGACATCGTCATCCGTTTCGGGAACAGATCCGTCGTCACGCCAGCGGCCTCGTGGCGCATCAGATCATCACGTGACAAATACAGCAGACGCAACTTGTCTTCGGGTTGGCCGCCCTTCTTCACTTCATCTCGATACCAGCGTTCAAACGACGCGCCCGTGTAAATGCCTGGCGGCAGCGCCTGATCGTAGAACGCGTAAATCAGTTCATCGTCGACCAGCACGTCCTGGCGGCGTGATTTGTGTTCGAGCTGCTCGATATCGGCAAGCAGCTTGCGGTTGTGCGCAAAGAAAGCGAGCTTGGTGTCGAACTCGCCCTCCACCAACGCGCCGCGAATGAACAACTCACGCGCCCGTGCCGGATCCTGCTTGCCGAAGCTAACGCGACGCCGGTGGTAAATCGGCAGACCGTACAGCACGGCACGCTCAAAAGCCGATACCTGCGCCGCGCGTTTTTCCCAATGTGGTTCAGAGAGCGACTTCTTCAGCAGATGCGCGCCGATCTGTTCGATCCACTCCGGCTCGATCTTCGCGATACAGCGCGCGTACAACCGGCTCGTCTCGACCAGTTCAGCGGCCATCACCCAGCGGCCGGCTTTCTTCACCAGCGCCGAACCCGGCCACAGATAGAACTTGATGGTGCGTGCGCCGAGATAGTAAGGCTCGTCGTCGGCTTTCAGACCGATATTGCCGAGCAGCCCCGTCAACAGCGCAAGGTGAATCTGCTCGAAGGTCGCCTCAGCTTCGTTGATGCGCCAGCCGTGTTCGCGCACCACCGTCAGCAATTGCGAATGCACGTCGCGCCATTCGCGCAGGCGCAGTTGCGACAAAAAGTTAGCGCGACACTCGTCGTGCAACTGCCGGTTCGATTTCTTGTGCGCGATGGCGTCGTCGAACCAGTTCCAGATCTTGAGCCATTGCAGGAATTCGGAGCGCTCGTCGGCAAAGCGGCGGTGCGCCTGATCGGCCTGCTCCTGCGCTTCGATCGGCCGGTCGCGCGGATCCTGCACCGACAGCGCGCTCGCGATGATCAGCACTTCGCGTAGCGCCTGCTGGTCGCGCGCGGCGAGAATCATCCGGCCGACGCGCGGATCGAGCGGCAAGCGCGCGAGTTCGCGGCCAAGCGGCGTGAGCTCGTTGTCGTCATCGACGGCACCGAGTTCGTTCAGCAGTTGATAACCATCGGCAATCGCGCGGCCGGGAGGCGGTTCGATAAACGGGAAGGTTTCGATCGCGGTGAGGTGCAGCGACTTCATCCGCAGAATCACGGACGCCAGCGACGAACGCAGAATCTCCGGATCGGTGAAGCGCACGCGCGACTGGAAATCGGTCTCCTCGTACAGGCGGATGCACACGCCATCGGCGACCCGGCCGCAACGACCGGCCCGTTGGTTGGCCGCCGCCTGCGAAATCGATTCGACCTGCAACTGCTCGACCTTGTTGCGATACGAATAGCGCTTCACGCGCGCCAAACCCGTATCGACGACGTAGCGAATCCCTGGCACCGTCAGCGAGGTTTCCGCGACGTTGGTAGCCAGCACGATGCGCCGCGCGTTCGAGGAACGGAACACGCGCTCCTGCTCGGCCGCCGAGAGGCGCGCGAACAGCGGCAGAATTTCCGTATGCGGCGGATGGTGCTTGCGCAGCGCCTCTGCGGCATCGCGAATCTCGCGCTCGCCGGGCAGGAACACCAGCACGTCGCCGG
>NZ_JAMFSB010000277.1 GCF_026225065.1 Paraburkholderia sp.
ACGCGCGTGAAAGGGCTTTTAACTGGTTGCGCGGCACCTTGCGCATGAAACCATATGGAATTGACCGAGGGCAGTCCGCGCGCTTCGCGCGCCTCGTTGACCGGATGCTCGAACCACGCCATCTGCACTTCGTTCTGCAGCTTCATCCAAGCGCGCGAGCGTTGCCCAGTGTGGGCTTCGTGCGGCAGCCAGATCTCGATGTTGCGGCCGCTGGCGCGCAACGGCGAAGCGCCAGCCAACGTGCCGAAGGCATCGCTCGCGAGGTACCAGCGCGACGGATGAGGCGCTTCGATGCGCACGCCGAGTTCCTCGATCAGCGGCCGGGCGACGTCGAGCAGCGTGGCGGCTTCGGCATCCGTCAGCGCGAGCGAGGCCGGGTCGATCAGAACCAGATGGTCGTGCGCGATGCGCACGTGCACTGGTTGCACGCACGCCCAGGTCGAGGTGCCGGGTTCACCGCCATCGGCGCGCAGCATGTAAGGAGCGAGCGGTGCTTCGTCCGCTGCCCCTTCACCGCTTGCGACGGTCCCGAACTGGCGGGCTACCCAGCGTTCGTGCGGCAAGGTGCGCTGGAAGTCCTCGCCGACCACCCGCTCGACCAGCGTGGCTCTCGCGATCAGCTTGTCGAGGGCCGGACTTTCGATGTTGTACAGCGCGGTGGAAGCGTCGGCTGCGGCGGGCAGCGCGAAGGGGAGGAGGAGGTGAAGACGGTTGGCGTGCATGATGCTCGGCATTGTATGGCAAACGATGCGGGTCTTTCGATTCCAGACGTTGACCGCGAACCATGGTTGATTGGATGTGAACCATGGATTACACTCGCTTGGCCGTCCCGATACAGAGTGAGTGATGCAAAAGATCAAAACACGGCCGTGGAATTCGGCCGAACACTTGAAGACCGAGGCCGACATGGCCGAATACTTCGAGGCCTGTTTGCTCGAGGGCGGCGATGACCCCGCGTTTCTCGCGCATGCGCTTGGCGTAATCGCACGTGCGCGCGGCATGGCGCAGCTCGCCCGCGACACCGGCATCTCGCGCGAGGGGCTCTATAAGGCGCTGTCCGAAGATGGCAATCCGAGCTTTGCAACGATCATCAAGGTGATCCGGGCGCTCGGCCTTGAACTGCACGCCACCCCGGCGCACGCTTAAGGGTCGAGACGCTTCGCGGGGGTTCCCGCCGTTGTATGGCAAACTTCGCGCTTGACCGACGGTAAATGAGCACGGTCCGGTTTCCCGCTGGAAGCGTTGCCAGCAGGGCAGCAACAGCAGTTTGGGCCCCGACCCGGAACCATCCGCTCCGATCCGGCACCAATGGTCACGACCCTCGAACTGCATGGCGAGCGGGATTGCCACCGTCATGCGCTGCACCAACGGTCGAACAACGAGGCCGCAGCACGAGGCTGAAGAACGCAGAAAAGGATTCGCTTGAAATTTCCCTACGAATGGACAATTGGCTGGCGCTACACCCGCGCCGGCAAACGCACGACCGGTAACGGCTTTATCTCCTTTATCGCGCTCGTCTCGATGTCGGGCATCGCGCTCGGCGTCGCGGCGCTGATCGTCGTGCTGTCGGTGATGAACGGCTTCCAGAAAGAGGTGCGCGACCGCATGCTGTCGGTGCTCGCGCACGTCGAAATCTTTTCGCCGACCGGCTCCATGCCGAACTGGCAGTTGACCGCCAAGGAAGCGAAGCAGAACAAGGAAGTGATCGGCGCGGCGCCGTATGTCGACGCCCAGGCGCTGCTGACTCGCCAGGACGCCGTGAGCGGCGTGGCGCTGCGCGGTGTCGACCCGGCGCTCGAGCCGCAGGTGTCCGATATCTATAAGGAAATGAAAGGCGGCCAGCTGTCCGATCTGAAGCCGGGCGATTTCGGCATCGTGTTAGGCGCGGATCTCGCCGCCAATCTCGGTGTGGTGGTTGGCGACAAGATCACGCTGGTGGCGCCCGAGGGCACCATCACGCCCGCAGGAATGCTGCCACGCCTGAAGCAGTTCACGGTAGTCGGCGTCTTCGAGTCGGGCCACTACGAATACGACAGCACGCTCGCGTTGATCAACATTCAGGACGCGCAGGTGCTGTTCCGGCTCGCTGCGCCCACCGGCGTACGCTTGCGCCTGAAGGATATGCAGCGCGCGCCGGAGGTCGCGCACCAGTTGGCGCGCACGCTCTCGGGCGACCTCTATATCCGCGACTGGACCCAGCAGAACAAGACCTGGTTCTCCGCCGTGCAGATCGAAAAGCGCATGATGTTCATCATCCTTACGCTGATCATTGCGGTGGCGGCGTTCAACCTGGTGTCGTCGCTGGTGATGACGGTGACCAACAAGCAGGCGGATATCGCGATCCTGCGCACGCTTGGCGCGCAACCCGGATCGATCATGAAAATCTTCGTGGTGCAGGGTGTAACCATCGGCTTTATTGGCACGGCGACCGGTGTGGCGCTCGGGTGCCTGATTGCATGGAGCATTCCGTGGCTCGTGCCGATGATCGAGCATGTGCTCGGTGTGCAGTTTCTGCCGCCGTCGGTGTATTTCATCAGCGAGCTGCCGTCCGAGCTGGTGCCTGCCGACGTCGCCAGGATTGGTCTGATCGCGTTCGTGCTGGCATCGCTGGCAACGCTGTACCCGAGCTGGCGTGGTGCGAAGGTCCGCCCGGCGGAGGCGCTGCGTTATGAATGATCGTTCCATTGGCCAAGCCATGACCCCAGACAGCGCGTTGCATCCGTATGTCCTCGAAGCGACCGGCATCTCGAAGTCGTTCGTACAGGGCGGCCTGAACGTGCAGGTGCTGAACAACACGCAACTGTCGGTGCGGCGTGGCGAGAAGCTGGCTATCGTTGGCGCATCGGGCTCCGGAAAGAGCACGCTGCTGCATGTGCTGGGCGGCCTCGACGACCCGAGCACGGGCGAAGTCTCCGTGCTCGGCAAGCCGTTCACCAAACTCTCGGAGCGCGAGCGCAACGAATTGCGCAATCGCGCGCTCGGCTTCGTTTATCAGTTCCATCACCTGCTGGCGGAATTCACTGCGCTCGACAACGTCGCGATGCCGCTGCGCATCCGCCGGATGCCGACCGACGAGGCGCGCCGCACGGCATTGCAGACGCTGGAGCGCGTGGGCCTTGGGCACCGCGCGAAACACCGGCCGGGCGAGCTGTCGGGCGGCGAGCGTCAGCGTGTGGCGATTGCGCGTGCACTCGTCACGAACCCGGCTTGCGTGCTGGCTGACGAGCCCACCGGCAATCTCGACGGCGGCACCGCTGATACGGTGTTCAACCTGATGCTCGAACTGTCGCAAACCTTCGATACCAGCTTCGTGATCGTCACGCACGATCCCGATCTGGCCGCGCGCTGCGATCGCATCATGCGTCTGCGTGACGGCGTGCTGTTCGAAGAGCCGCACGTTCCTGCCTGACGTTTTTCGCTGCCGGGGCACCAGCATGTGGATCGATACGCACTGCCATCTGGACGCGTCGGAGTTCGACGCGGATCGCGACGCGGTCGCCTCGGCCGCTTGCGGGGCAGGTGTTGCGCGCATCGTGATTCCAGGTGTGGCGCGCGAGAACTTCGCACGGGTGCGTGAGCTCGCGCATCGCGTGAAGGGCGGTGCGTACGCGCTCGGGATTCATCCGCTCTTTACACCCGGTGCGCAGGACACCGATCTTGACGTGCTCCGCATGGAGATCGAGGCGAGTCTCGACGATCCGCTGTTTGTCGGACTTGGGGAAATCGGCCTCGATTATTTCGTCGCGGGCCTCGACGATGCGCGTCAACAGTTCTTCTACCACGAGCAACTGAAGCTCGCGCATGAATTCGATTTGCCGGTGATTTGCCACGTGCGCAAATCGCAGGACAAGGTGCTCAAAGGCCTACGCACGCATCGCGTCCATCGCGGTATCGCTCATGCGTTCAACGGCAGTTTTCAGCAAGCGCAGGCGTTCATCGATCACGGCATGCATCTCGGCTTCGGCGGCAATCTGACCTTCGAGCGTGCGCTGCAGATTCGTCGTCTAGCGGCGCAATTGCCGCTCGATGCGCTGGTCGTCGAAACCGACGCGCCGGACATCGCCCCCTCCTGGCTTTATCGCCAACGCAATACGCCGGACCAGATTCCCGCCATCGGCGCGGGACTCGCGCAACTGCGCGGCATTGGCGTAGATGAGCTTTCCATAGGCACAACGGCTAACGCTCACGCTGCGCTGCCGCGGCTCGCACTTTCGTCTGCATAATCTTCGCTGGTGGTTCGCGCCGGGCGGAACACGCGTCCGGCAGTTCGTCCGAAACGGCTTGTGACCTGTACGCAATGACGACGCCCGGGGGCATTGGGTGGCAGTCCGGCATAGACGGCTGGCGAGCAGGGCGGAGGGCGAATGCGGGTGGTGTGGTGTGGTTTTGCGTTGGGTGTCATTGTCTTGCAACAGCAAGCGGCGCTCCCTTTGCGGCGTGAATGGCTGGTGCTGTTGCTGGTATTCGGAATTGCGCTCGCTTGGGCTTGTTGGTGCTTGCGATGGCAGAGGAACTTGACGGCCCGGCGGTGCGGGTTGGGCTGGTGGCGCGGGGCACGCTGGCATGTGTACACGGGTTGGTGCGCGCTCGGGCTGGCCGCCGCATGTGCCGGATTCGGCTACGTGGCCTGGCGGGCCGAAATGCGTCTTGCGCTGAGCTTGCCGACCGCGTGGGAAGGACGCGACCTTGAAGTGCAGGGCGCCATTCGAGGTCTGCCGAGCCGCGACGAGAAGGGCGCGCGTTTTCTGTTCGACGTCGATTCTGTTGCTGCGCCGATCGGACATTTTCCTCGCACGATTCAACTGGCGTGGATCGATCAGAAGGGCCCACCGCCGCCTTTACTCGAACCCGGCGCGCGCTGGCGTCTGACGGTACGGCTCAAGCGTCCGCATAGCAACGCCAACTACGGCGTGCGTGACGCCGAAGCGGGCTTGCTGGCACGCAATGTCCGGGCGACAGGTTATATCAGCACGCCTGCCAAAGCCCAGCGTCTCGGTGGTTATGCGAGCGGTCTGAGTGTCAGCGTGGACCGCTGGCGCGCGGCACTGCGTGCGCGCATCGACACCGTGCTGGCCGACGCGCCGCATCGCGGCATTGTCGTGGCGCTCGCGGTCGGAGCGCAGGACGAGGTGAGCGCTGCCGACTGGCTGCTAATGCGCGCCACGGGCACGAGCCACCTGGTGGCGATCTCCGGGTTGCACATCGGTTTCGTTGCGGGCCTCGCCGGATGGCTGGCCGGCGCGCTGTGGCGGCGTTCGGGCCTGGTCGGGCGCAACTGGCCGCTGCGGATTCCGGCGCAACTCGTCGCGGTGACTGCGGGGACGATGTTCGCGGCGCTGCATGCTGCGCTTGCCGGGTTTAATGTGCCGGCGCAGCGGGCGTTGTGGATGGCGGGTGTGGTGGCGTTGGCGTTTGTCAGCGGACGCAGTGTCGCGCCGTCGTGGGTGTTGGCCTGGGCGCTTGGTCTCGTGCTGTTGCTTGATCCGTGGGCGCCGGTGTCCGCAGGGTTCTGGCTGTCGTTCTGCGCGGTGGGGGCGATCCTGTATGCGATGTCGGGGCGGCCGCGCGTGCGTGCCGATGAGCGAGGCGATGGGGCGGACGCTGGGCCTGACGTTGATCCTGATGCCGGCGGTGGCAGTGGCGCCCGAGGTGCTGACGTCGGTGCGGCGGGCGGCCAGGTGGCGACGCGTTTCTCCGCTCGCATGCTCCCCGTCCTGCACGCCCGTGGCCGGGTGTTCGTCGAGCGTATGCGCAGCGCCGCACACGTCCAGTTCGCGGTGACGATTGCACTTGCCCCGCTGACCATCTACTGGTTCTCGCAGATTCCATTGATTGGGCCACTCGCCAACGCGTTTGCGATTCCCTGGGTCAGCCTGTTCGTCACGCCCGCGGTATTGGCCGGTGTCGTGTTGCCGATGCCGATCGACGCTTATGCGTTTCGTGCTGCCCACGCGTTGCTCGAACTGCTTATCGTGGGACTGCAGATGTTGTCCGGCCCGGGCTGGGCGCTCTGGCGCCTGCCGCAGCCGGACGGCTGGGTGCTGGCCGTCGCGGCGGTGGGCGTTCTCTGGTGTCTCGCTCCGCGCGGCTGGCCGTTGCGCTGGGCAGCGCCGCTCACCTGGCTGCCGCTCCTGTTGCCTCCTCCTCCGGGGCCGCCGTCGGGCTCGTTCAGATTGACCGCGCTCGACATCGGCCAAGGTTCGTCGATCCTCGTTGAAACGACCCATCACGCGTTGCTGTTCGACGCTGGGCCCGGACCGGAGTCGACCCACGCCGGAGAACGCGTGGTGGTGCCGTATCTGCAGGCCAACGGCGTGTACACGCTCGATACGATGGTGATCAGCCATGAGGACTCCGATCACTCGGGCGGCGCGCCGGCCGTATTGCAAGGTGTCGAGGTGCGCCAGTTGCTGGGCGGCCTCGTGCCGTCGAATGCGCTTTGGGACAAAGCCCGTGCCGTCGGTGCCGACACGGTGCGCTGTGCGGCGGGGCAGCACTGGCAATGGGACGGCGTCGATTTCAGCATTCTCTGGCCCGACCCCGGGCCGTTGTCAGGCAATCCGAATGCGCATTGCTGCGTGCTACGTGTCAGCATGGCGGGCGCCGGCGAGTCTCCTGGTCATACAGCCGGCAGTCCCGTCGCACCCACCGTTAGCGCGCTGCTGGCGGCGGATATCGAGGCGCCCGTAGAGCGGATCCTGCTCGCACGGGATCGTTCAGCGCTGCCCGCGCAGATCCTTGTCGTCCCGCATCACGGCAGCAAGACCTCGTCGACCGAGCCGTTCCTCGACTCTATCGAGCCGCTTGTCGCGGTATTTCAGGTAGGCTATCGCAACCGTTTTCATCATCCGAATCCGGGTGTCTTCGAACGCTATCTGGGACGGCATATCGAACTCACACGCAGCGACGTCGACGGCGCGGTGCAAATCATGGC
>NZ_JAMFSB010000278.1 GCF_026225065.1 Paraburkholderia sp.
AGCGCGTGAAGCAACTGGGCCTCGCGGGCCCGGGCCAGGTGCGGATCAACAAGGCAGGATGCCTCGACCGCTGCGAGGAAGGCCCGGCGCTTGTGATCTATCCGGAAGGCACGTGGTACACGTACGTTGACGAGAGCGACATCGACGAGATCGTCGAATCGCATCTTGCGAATGACAAGGTCGTCGACCGTCTCAAAATCGATTAATAAGCGGCGCCATGAACGTTCATACGAAACAGTTCCTGATCGATGGTCCGGTCGGCAAGATCGAGGTTGCAGTCGATCTGCCCGATGAAACGCGCGACAACGGCGCCACGCCGCGCGGGATTGCGCTCGTGGCGCATCCGCATCCGCTGTTCGGCGGCACGATGGACAACAAGGTCGCGCAGACGCTTGCTCGCACGCTCGTGCAGTTGAATTACGTGACATATCGCTCGAACTTCCGCGGTGTGGGTCAGACCGAGGGCGAACATGACGCGGGAATTGGCGAACGCGACGACTTGCGCGCCGTACTCAATTACATGCGCGCACAACCTGGGCAGGCCGACCTGCCCCTCGTGCTGGCTGGCTTTTCGTTCGGCACCTTCGTGCTCTCGCATGTGGCCGCGCGGCTGCTCGAAGAAGGGCAGGCGATCGAGCGGATCGTGTTCGTCGGGACGGCAGCGAGCCGCTGGGAAGTGGCGTCAGTGCCGGAAAACACGCTGGTGATTCACGGCGAAACCGATGATACGGTCCCCATTCAGTCGGTTTACGACTGGGCGCGGCCGCAGGAGTTGCCGGTGGTGGTGATCCCCGGTGCCGAGCATTTTCTGCATCGCAAACTACACGTGCTCAAGCGCATTATCGTCGACGCCTGGCGATAGCCAGCAGGTTGAAGCGTGTTTTCCGGGGTACAGGTACGCGTCAAATGAAAATTTATCCACACGCGATGCGCAAAGTTGGCTCCCCGGCGCGCGTATAATGAGCGCTCTTTTTTGGGCGCAGCGCGGCCCGTCCGGTTGATTGGCGCATCGTCAGCGCCGTTGCTTGATTGCAAGGCCGGATTGTGGGGCGCGTTGCGCGAACCGATCGTGTGGCCGGAAGTCCAACGGGCGCCGCGTTGCGTTTTTTCGCGGCCAGCGCTCGCCGACCGGCTCTTCCAATCTGCGCGCCTCCGGGCGCGATGCATATTTCTGCCCGAATCGATCCTATGCGTTTTTCCACCTCCGGCTTTTCGTCACTCTCGTCCTTCGTTCCCCATACCATCAGCCGTGCCGTGGTGCTCGGCGCGTTGCTGCCGGCCTCGCTGGTGGCGAGTACGGCCGCCTTCGCGCAGGTCCCGCCGCCGGCGGTGAATGCACGCTCGTGGGTACTCGTCGACGCGACCAGCAATCAGGTGCTCGCGTCCGGCAACGCCGACGAGCGCGTCGAACCGGCTTCGCTGACCAAGCTGATGACCGCCTATCTGGTCTTCGAAGCGCTGCAGACGAAGAAGATCACGATGGAGCAGATCGTTAACCCGAGCGAGGCGGTGCGCCGCGTCAAGACAGACGAATCGCGCATGTTCATCGAGGCGAACAAGCCGGTCTCCGTGCATGATCTCGTCTACGGCATGATCGTGCAGTCGGGCAATGATGCCGCGATTGCGCTGGCCGAGCTGGTGGGCGGTAGTGAGTCGCAGTTCGTCAGCATGATGAACACCGAGGCGAAGCGCCTCGGCATGACGCATACGCATTTCGCCGACGTGAACGGCATGCCCGACGCGCAGCACTACACGAGCGCGGGCGACCTGGCGATCCTGTCGGCGCGCCTGATCCGCGACTATCCTGACTACTACAACATTTTCTCGGTCAAGGAATTCACCTACAACAAGATCAAGCAGCCGAACCGCAACCGCCTGCTGTGGATCGATCCGACGGTCGACGGTCTGAAGACCGGCCACACCGAGGCTGCCGGTTATTGCCTGATCGCGAGCGCCAAGCGTCCGCTGCCGGGCACGCCGGATGCATCGCGCCGCCTGGTTTCGGTGATGATGGGTGAAGTGAAAGAGCACGACCGGGTCGAAGACAGCCTGAAGATGCTGAACTACGGTTACAGCGCGTACGACACAGTGCGTCTGTACAAGGCCGGTCAGGTGATCGAGACGCCGCGCGTCTACAAGGGTGCGGAAGACACGGTCAAGATTGGCGTGAAGGCCGACCAGTACATCACGGTGCCGAAGGGTCTCGCCGACAAGGCCAAGCCGCAGGTCGACCATATCGACCCGCTGATCGCACCGATCGCCGAGGGCCAGCAGGTTGGCACGGTGAAGCTGGTGGCGGACGGCAAGGTGGTCTCGCAGTTCCCGATCGTGGCGCTCCAGGCTGTGCCGCAAGCCGGCGTGGTGGGCCGCGTGTGGGATTCGCTGATGCTGATGTTCAACAAGAAGAAGTAAGCGCTGATGCGCGGGTGCGTGCAGTCGTGCGCATTCGCGTGACGGCGGCTCCGGCAGGCATGCTGCCCGGGCCGTTGCCGAGGAGTGAAAGATGCAATCCGACAATGATTCGCTGTTTGAGTTTCCCTGCGATTTCCCGATCAAGGTGATGGGCAAGTCGCATCCCGAGTTTGCCGAGACGATCGTGACGGTGGTCAAGCAGTTCGACACTGAGGTCGATCCGTCGCGCGTCGAGATGCGGCCGTCGAGCGGCGGCAACTACACCGGCCTTACGGTGACCGTGCGGGCCACCAGCCGTGCCCATCTCGACGATATCTATCGCGCGCTCACCGGCCATCCGATGGTGAAGGTCGTGCTGTAAGCGGCTGGGTCGCTTCGCGCGCCCGGTTGCCGTTATGGCGTGACGCGCAACGCGTCCGTCGCGCTTTGCGGTCCTGCCGAGCAGGCCCGATCGAAGAGCAGTTTGAACCGTCCCGCCTCATCGAACACCCAATCCCGGAATGCGCGTACCCGCTCCGTCTGCAGGCTTTGCGGCGTGCAGATGAAGTAGTACTGCCACGGGCTTGGACCGTCCACATCGAAGAGCCTTACCAGCCGCCCTGACGAGACCTCGTGCATCGCCAGCGAGCGGCGCGTGAGTGCGACCCCCTGTCCGTCGATCGCCGCCTGCAGCAGGTTCGACGAATCCTGGTACAACACGCCGCGTTTCGGCTCGGGCCATTCGGTCAGGCCCGCGGCGTCGAACCAGGGGCGCCACAATTCGTCGTCGGAGCGCAGCAGTGGAACCTTGGCGAGGTCGGCCGGTACTTTCGGCAGATTGCCGCCGTTGAAATTCGGTGCGCAGGCGGGAAAGAAGATTTCTTCGAGCAGCAGTTCGGCGTGCAGCCCTGGATACTTACCGAAGCCGAAGCGGATCGCCGCATCGACGTCGTCGCGGGCGAAGTCCGTCAGCAAATTGGTGGAAAGCAGCTCGAGATCCCATTGCGGGTGAGCTTCGATGAAACTGCCGATGCGCGGCGTCACCCAGCGCGCCGCGAACGACGTCAACATCGAGACGACCAGACGCCGCTCGCGGTCGCCGGCGCGCAGTTCGCGGGTGGCGTCGGCGAGCGCAGTCAGAGCCGCGCGCACCTGTGCCGCGTAACGACGGCCAACCTCCGTCAGACGCACCCGCTTGCCGTCGCGCGCAAATAGCGCCACCCCCAGTTCGGCCTCGAGCGCGCGAATCTGATGGCTCACCGCGCCGTGGGTCACGAACAGTTCGTCCGCGGCGCGCGAGAAGCTCTCGTGGCGGGCCGCGGCCTCGAATGCCTTGATGGCGTTCAGCGCAGGAAGTTGTCGAAGGTCCATCGCAATTTTTCTCACATAGAGGTGAAATTTGATCGTTTTGCGTAAACCCTTGTTACGCATAGGATTGTAGTCACGAAACGGCTTTTTACGAGGGTGTCATGCGAGAAATTTCCTCTAGTATCACATTTGAAATCAAGGGTGGCGAGACGGTTCCGATGAAGGTTGTGCGCAGCACACGGCTCGCGGTGAGCGGTTCTGCCGTGTGGGTAACACGCAGCGACGATACCGAAGACTACTGGCTTGAACCGGGCCACATGCTGCGTCTGCGGCGCGGTGAACGGCTCTGGCTGAGCGTCGAAGCGGACTCGCAGGCACGGGTGGCGTTCGACGTCCCGGCGCGCGCCGACGTGCGGGCGGTCGACTGGTTGGTGCGGCTGGGTGACCGGTTTGGCATGCATTTGAGGGACGGCTGGCGGACCGTTTGAGGGTGGTTGGGACGTGGGTTCCGGCGGGGATCTCCGTATTTGGGTAAACTACGGCCATCATGTGTGCCACGCCGGTTTCCTCGCCTTCCCTGTCCTCCGAGCCCGCTCCAGCTGACTTAGCTGATCCAGCGGCGCCGGTTTCGGTCGGTCTTACTACTGCCGCCGCGCGGGCCGAGCAGGTTCCCCAGGCGCTGCCCGCTCCCGCGCCGACGTTGCGCTGGCGCGGTGTCGAATCCTACGAAACCACTTTCAAAGCCATGCGGGCCTTCACGGACGCACGCGGCGCCGATACCGCCGACGAAATCTGGCTGGTCGAACATCCCCCTGTCTTCACCTTGGGCCAGGCCGGCAATCCGGCGCATCTGCTGTCTGCGGACAGTGGCATTCCGCTGGTCAAGGTCGACCGCGGCGGGCAGATCACATATCACGGGCCTGGACAGGTGGTCGCCTACCTGCTGCTCGACTTGCGCCGCCGCAAGCTGATGGTGCGCGAGCTGGTTACGCGGATCGAGCAGGGCGTGATCGACACGCTCGCGGCGTATAATCTCGCCGGAGAACGCAAGGCGGGCGCCCCTGGTATCTATGTGGCGCCTGGTCCGGATGCCGGGTTGCATGCGGGCGCCAAGATCGCCGCGCTGGGCCTGAAAATCCGCAATGGCTGCAGTTATCACGGAGTCAGCCTGAACGTGAAGATGGACCTGCAGCCGTTTCTGGCCATCAACCCATGCGGGTACGCGGGGCTCGAAACCGTCGACATGGCGACGCTCGGCGTCGCTGCCGGCTGGGATGACGTAGCCCGGACCTTTGCTGCACGCCTCACCGCAAACATCGACGGCACGCCCGCGGCCGTCGCCCAACCGCAGGCCGGTGTCGTGACCGCCTGACTGGACCGAACCAATGACTGACGTTACCGCGAACCTCGCCGGCACTGCCGCTCCTGACGCCGCTACCGCACCGGCCGCTTACGATGCTACGGCGAAGCAGAAGGCGCAGGCGAAGACTGCGCGCATTCCGATCAAGATCATCCCGATCGAGAAGCTGAAGAAACCGGACTGGATTCGCGTCAAGGCCGCCACCGGCAATTCGCGTTTCTACGAAATCAAGCAGATTCTGCGCGAGCACAACCTGCACACGGTCTGCGAAGAAGCGAGCTGCCCGAACATTGGCGAGTGCTTCGGCAAGGGCACCGCCACATTCATGATCATGGGCGATAAGTGCACGCGCCGTTGCCCGTTCTGCGATGTCGGACACGGCCGTCCTGATCCGCTGGATACTGAAGAGCCGGGTAATCTGGCACGCACGATTGCTGCGCTGAAGCTGAAGTACGTGGTGATCACCAGCGTGGATCGTGACGATCTGCGCGACGGCGGTGCGGCTCACTTCGTGGAATGCATCCGTCAGACGCGGGAGCTGTCGCCTGAGACGCGCATCGAAATCCTGACGCCGGATTTCCGCGGTCGTCTGGATCGCGCGCTCGGCATTCTCAATGCCGCTCCGCCCGATGTGATGAACCACAACCTCGAAACGGTACCGCGTCTGTACAAGGAAGCGCGCCCGGGGTCGGACTATGGACACTCATTGAAGTTGCTGAAGGACTTCAAGGCGCTGCATCCGCACGTCGCCACCAAGTCGGGCCTGATGGTCGGTCTTGGCGAGACGGAAGAAGAGATTCTTCAAGTGATGCGCGATCTGCGCGAGCACGACGTCGACATGCTGACGATCGGCCAGTATCTGCAACCGTCTGAGCACCACTTGCCGGTTCGCTCGTACGTGCATCCGGATAC
>NZ_JAMFSB010000279.1 GCF_026225065.1 Paraburkholderia sp.
AGGCATTGTGCGCGATGACGTCGCGTGTCAGAAGGGGGCGGCGCGGTGAAACACAATCCGGGTTTGCCGGACAATGCGCGGCCGCCGGCGGTAGCGAGCCGGGTCCAGCGTCAGCCACCGTCCGGATCCTGTTAGTGCTCTTACTATGATGACGTCACTACTGCAACGAAACGGGAAATAGCCGGATAGTAGAGGAGACAACCAGGGAGGTTTCAGTATGCGTATTTTTCTTACCGGCGCGACAGGCTTTATCGGCGCGACCGTGGTCCCCGAACTCATCAAGGCTGGACATCAGGTGACCGGCATGACGCGTTCGGACGCGGGCGCTCAAGCGCTGATCGATGCGGGGGTCGAAGTGCATCGCGGAACACTGGAGGAGCCCGACACCCTGCGCAGCGGCGCCGAGAAAGCAGATGCCGTCATCCACACGGCGTTCGATCACGATTTCACGAGATTTATCGAGAATTGCGAAAAGGACAAGCGCGCGATCGCCGCACTCGGCTCCGCGCTAGCGGGCTCCGACCGCCCTCTCGTCATCACCTCCGGGACCGGCATGGGCAGCGGCGAACATGGTGAACCGGCGACCGAAGATGTCTTCAATACCAGCCATCCTAATCCGCGTATCGCATCCGAACTGGCTGGAAATGCGCTACTGGAAGCAGGCATTAACGTCTCGGTGGTACGACTGCCGCAGGTTCACAATCCGTACAAACAGGGTCTCATCTCGCCGCTCGTTGCCATCGCTCGCGAGAAAGGCGTCTCCGCGTACGTGGGCGAGGGCCGTAACCGCTGGCCGGCTTGCCATGTCTCCGATGTCGCGCTTCTCTTCCGGCTCGCGATAGAAAAGCGCGAACCGGGCGCGCGCTATCATGCCGTTGCCGAAGAAGGCGTCAGTAGCCGCGAGATCGCCGAGGCGCTCGGACGCGGTCTGAAATTGCCCACCGTTTCGATCTCCCCGGATGAAGCGGCAGCGCATTTCGGATGGATGGGCATGTTCGTCAGCCTCGATATGCCCGCCTCGAGTGCGAAGACGCAGGTGCGGCTGAACTGGCACCCAACCGGTCCCACACTGATCACCGATCTCAACGAAGCGCGGTTTGTCTAGTTGCTGCGTTGGTTGATCGTTGCGCAGCGGAAACAACCAAGGCTAAAGCGCTCGTCGTGACGAGCGCTCACCCTTCCACCATTTGCCGGACTCTGGCGGCGAACGCATCCAGGGCGAATGGCTTGGTCATCAATTGCATGCCTGGGGCAAGATGGCCGTTGCCAATCACGGAGTTCTCCGCGTAACCGGTAATGAAAAGCACTTTCAGATCGGGCCGGGTCTGCCTCGCCGCATCGGCCATCTGGCGCCCGTTCATCCCCCCTGGAAGACCGACGTCGCTGACAAGAACGTCGATCCTCACATTCGAGCGCAACAGCTTGAGGCCCGCAACGCTATCAGCAGCCTCGATCACCGTGTAGCCGAGTTCTTCCAGCACATCGGTGATCAGCATGCGTACGCTCGGCTCGTCGTCCACGACCAGAACCGTCTCGCCCGCTTCAGCGCCGGAAACAGTTGATGTGGCGTGCTCAACGGCCTCGCCCGCGACATCGCCATAAAACCGAGGCAAGTAGATACACACCGTGGTTCCCTGGCCGATTTCCGAATAGATCCGCACCTGTCCGCCAGACTGTTTGGCAAAACCGTAGATCATCGAGAGACCGAGCCCCGTGCCCATGCCGATCGGCTTGGTGGTAAAGAACGGATCGAATGCTTTTGCAATCACCTCGGGCGACATACCCGTGCCCGTATCCGTGACGCACAGCGAGAGATATTGACCTTCGGGCATATCGTGGCTTTGAGCGGCGCTGTGATCGATCCACTTGTTGGCCGTCTCGATCGTGATGCGTCCTCCGTCGGGCATGGCATCGCGGGCATTGATGCACAGGTTCAGCAGTGCGTTTTCGAGCTGACCCGAGTCGACCAACGCTGGCCATAGCGCGGCCGCGCCGACGGCTTCGATTTTGATACCCGGTCCGACGGTGCGCTGGATCAGATCGGTCATGCCATTGACCAGCGCGTTGACGTCGGTCGGCCGCGGATCGAGGGTTTGCCGGCGCGAAAACGCGAGCAGCCGATGAGTCAATGCTGCCGCGCGGCGCACCGCCCCTTGCGCGGCCACGACATATTTATCGACGTCGGTCAGCCGTCCCTGGCTCAGACGTATGCCCAACAAATGCAGCGAACCTGACACGCCGGTCAGAAGATTGTTGAAGTCATGCGCAAGGCCGCCGGTGAGCTGGCCAACCGCTTCCATCTTCTGCGATTGCCGTAGCTGTTCTTCGGCGCGCATCAGCTCCGCGGTGCGCGCCGCCACCCGCTGCTCCAGGGTGTCATTGAGCGCGCGCAGCGACGCAGCCGCGCGATCGCGTTCCGCCTCGACGGCGCGACGCTTCTCCACGTCGAGAAGGACGCCCGGGAAGCGCAGCGGCGTGCCGTCCGCCCCGAGATCCACGCGGCCGTTCGCTTCAATCCAGTAATAGTGCCCATCCGCGCGCCGCACTCTGTACTGATGCGCGTACGGTCCACCGCGCTTGATGACTTCGCCGATCGCCGTGGCGAGGCCTTTCTGGTCATCGGGGTGAACGTTCGCCACGACCTGCGCCAGGCTGAGGCCATCGCGCCCCTCGGCAGCGTCGAGGCCAAACGCATTCGCAAACGCTTCGTCCACGGTGAAGCGGTCGTTCGGCATATCCCAGAACCAGGTGCCGATAATTGCCCCGGCTGCGAGCGCCAACTGCACGCGCTCGCTGTTCACGCGGGCGATCGCTTCGCTGGTGCGTAGCGCTTCCTCTGCTTTTTTCCGCGCTGAGACGTCGCGGAACAGAACCGACACCTGCCGCAGGCTCGGCGGTTCTACCCGCGCTGCCGATACTTCGATGTGACGGCCGGCGGTCAGAAAGTACCGCTCGTAGCGCGCCGGCATGCCTGTGCGCAGCACGTTGCCATAAAGCTCGACCCAGCCGTCGGCCCCCGTCGGATCAAGCTCGCGGATGGTCTTGCGTTCGATGTTCGGGATACCCGTATGCCGCTCGTATCCCGGGTTGGCTTCAACGTGAACGTAGTCGCTGAGCGGTCCGTGCGGGCCGTCGAAGAATTCGATGATGCAAAAGCCGTCGTCGATTGCGTTAAACAGGGCGCGGTAGCGCGCCCTGTCAGCCTCAGCGCACTTTGCAGCGCGGCGCAGTTCGAGCGCGGCCGAGGTTTGACGCGCGAGAGTCCGTAACGCTTGTTCCTGTACCTTGTCGAGGCTTCGCGGCTCATGGTCGAGCACGCAGAGGGTGCCGATTGGCAGCCCTTCCTCGGTCTTCAGAAGCGCGCCGGCATAAAAGCGCAGATTGGGCTTCCCGGTGACAAGGGGATTGCCGGCAAAGCGAGGGTCAGTAGTTGCGTCCGCAATCTGAAGGAATTCTTCTTCCAGCAGCGCCTTGGCGCAAAAGGCGCTTTCGAGCGGCGTTTCGCGCACGCCGAGCCCTACCTCCGCCTTGAAAAACTGACGGCCGTCTCCGATGAAATTCACCATCGCGACCGGCGTCCGGCATAGTGCCGCTGCCAGGCACGCAATTTCGTCGAAGGCTTGTTCACGCGGTGTGTCCAGCACGTCATACCGCGCCAATGCGGCAATGCGTTGGCGTTCAAAATCGAGGGCGTTGTTCATCCGGTAAATTCTTCTTTGTTGCTCGGTCCGGCGCCATGCAGAACCGGCCGCGAGTACAGCGGCGGCCAAAGCGCGCATCAAGCGTAGCACATGGTGCAATTGCCGATCGTTGCGCTGCGGCCGCGACACCGAATGGGGTCTCGTGCCTGGCGGTCACGTCGGCAGGTATCTCGCGCAAGATCCCGAAACGAAAATATTTCAAAAAATCGGCTCAAGAAACTATTCAGCCTGCCGTTATCAAGAAGATAGGCCGTTAATCGGGCGTTTCTCTGGCGTTGGCCAGCTAGCCCTAAAGCCGCCTCGCACCGCTTTCAAGCCAATCGAGGGATTCCATGCAAATCCAGCCAATAACCACCGCTACAGCTTTCACAGCCGGCACAACGACCGCGACCACCACGGGCGCGGACGCGTCGTCCGTTTCGAAGGTGGGCACTGCCGGCTCATCGTCCGCGACTGGTGGCGTGTCCGCTAGTACCGCCGCCTCGACTGGAGCGGCGGCCGGCAGTTCGGCGACGTCATCGAGCGGGGCAACGGGAGCAGCTTCGTCCGGGTCGACTTCCTCCGCTTCCGCTTCAGGTACGAGCGGCGCAGGCGGCGGTGGCGGCGGTTCGGTGTCTTCCAGCAGTTCCTCGACCGAGCTCGACGAGATGAATGCTCTCGCCCTGTCGCTCGAAGCCCAGCTGGCGCAAGTATCGTCCGCCGGCGGTTCAGCGGGAGGTGCTGACGCCGGCCAGATCAACCAGATCAAAGCCCAGTTGCAAAGTGCCCAAAGCTCGTTGAGCGAGGCGCTGCAGAGTTCGAATACCAGCGAACTCAGTCAGATCGAAAGTCAGTTGCAAAGCGCACAAGGCGCCCTCGCCCAGTTGATGCTGGCCAGCGGTCAGACGACCGGGCTGGTGTCGAGCAGCGCGTAAGCGTTAGCGATCCTGTCAGGGTTGGCGTTTGCGGCTGCGACCAGCGGGTTTGCCAGCCGGCTTACGTGAACCCGTAGCTGGCTTGCTGGCGGGTTTGCTGCGTGGCTTTTGCACGCTGAATGGGTTACCGCTGGAGAAGCCTGTGCCTTTACCCTCGGCCACGGCGCGCTGAACGGCAGGCTTGCGATCGTTTTCGCCACTTTGCGGGCGCGGCTGTTTGCTGAGCCCCTGCCTGGCGCCCGGCTCAGCTTGTGGCATTTTCGGCTTCTTAGGCTTTTTGGGTTTCTTGATGATCTGGCCCGTCGCACTAGTTTGCGGCACGCGGTGTTCGGCTTCGAAACCCGCCTCTTCTTCACGAGGCAGCGTTTGCCGGATCAGTGCTTCAATCGCGGCCAGTTGCGGCGCTTCATCGGCACACACAAGGGACACTGCCACGCCGCTGGCGCCCGCGCGACCGGTACGGCCAATGCGGTGCACATAGTCTTGCGCCACGATCGGCAGATCAACGTTGATCACCAGCGGCAGGTCGTCGATATCCAGCCCGCGCGCAGCCACATCGGTGGCTACCAGCATATGTACTTCGCCCGTTTTGAAGCGCTCCAGCGCACGCAGGCGCGCGGGTTGCGGTTTGTCGCCGTGGATGGTGTCCACCGAATAGCCCGCTTCGTCCAGCATGGCCGCCAGGTAATCCACGCCATTGCGGGTTTTGACGAACACCAGCGCGTGCTCCCAGTTGTTCTGAGCCACAAGGTGCATGAAGAGGTCAGGCTTGTTCTTTTTATCC
>NZ_JAMFSB010000280.1 GCF_026225065.1 Paraburkholderia sp.
AATCTTCATCATGCTCGACCACCACCAACGAGTTGCCCTTCTCGCCCAGCTTGCGCAGCTCGACCAGCATGATCTGGTTATCGCGCGGATGCAAGCCTATGGTCGGTTCGTCCAGCACATAGCACACGCCCTGCAAGTTGCTGCCCAGTTGCGCCGCGAGCCGGATGCGTTGCGCTTCGCCGCCCGACAGCGTGGGCGCGGCGCGCTCCAGGCTCAAGTAGCCCAGGCCGACCTCCTCCAGGAATTCCAATCGCGCCTTGATTTCGCTGACGAGATCGCGCGCGATTTCGGCGTCGCGCCCGACCATGCGCAATTGCGCAACCCACTGCCGCGCCTCGATCACGGTCCATTGCGCGACTTCCACGATAGGGTGCCCGTGGAAGTTGACCGCGCGCGCCACCGCATTGAGGCGTGTGCCACCGCAGTCGGTGCACGGTTGATCGGTTACGCCCTCGACCTCCTGCTCCTCTGCGGGTATGGTTTGCTCGCGGCCGCGGCCATCCTCGGCGACGCGTGTGTCGTCGTAGGCTTCGCGCTGCTCGCGCGTGAGCGCAAGACCGGTGCCCACGCACGTGGTGCACCAACCGTGCTTGCTGTTGTACGAGAACATGCGCGGGTCCAGCTCCGGATAACTGGTGCCGCACACCGGGCATGCGCGCTTGGTCGAGAACACCTTGACCGTTCCGATCTGCGCGCTAGGTTTGCCCGTACGCATCGCCACACCCAGGCCGTCCAGTGGCGCCAGCAGATGCATCACGCCTTTGCCCGCATCGAGCGCCTGCGCGAGCAACTCGCGCAGCGCCGCCTCACGCTCAGGCAACACGACGAGGTCACCCACGGGCAGCTCGATGGTGTGTTCCTTGAAGCGATCGAGCTTGGGCCACGGGTTGACCGTGACAAATTCGCCGTCGACGCGCAAGTGCGTGTGACCGCGAGCCTTGGCCCATTTGGCGAGATCGGTGTAGACGCCCTTGCGGTTCACCACCAGCGGCGCGAGCAAACCCACATGCTGATTGCGGTGCTCGCGCAGCAATTGCGCCGCGATCGAGTCGGCGCTTTGCGAAGTCACCGCGGCGCCGTCGTGGATGCAGTGCTGTATGCCCAGCTTCACGTAGAGCAAGCGCAGGAAGTGCCATACCTCGGTGGTGGTGGCCACGGTACTCTTGCGCCCGCCGCGCGACAAACGCTGCTCGATCGCGACGCTGGGCGGAATGCCATAGACAGCGTCGACTTCGGGCCGCCCGGCCGGTTGCACGATGGAACGCGCATAGGCGTTGAGCGATTCCAGATAGCGGCGCTGCCCTTCATGAAACAGGATATCGAAGGCCAAGGTCGATTTGCCCGAACCGGACACGCCGGTGATCACGTTGAACTTGCCGTGCGGAATATCGACGCCCAGCGATTTCAGATTGTGCTCACGCGCGTTGACGATACGGATGACGTTTTCGCCTTCGAGTTCGCGACGCGCCCGCGCGGCTTTCAAGGCCGCTTGCAGCGGCACGCCGTCTTGCTCGACACGCTCCGCGCTCATGCCCACCGAGCGCGTGTAGGCACGCAGCGCGTGGCCGGTATGCGATGGCGCGCAATCCTGGATTGCGTCAGGCGTGCCCGCAAACAGCAACTCGCCGCCCGCTTCGCCGCCTTCCGGGCCTAGATCGATCAGCCAGTCGGCCGCGCGAATCACGTCGAGGTTGTGCTCGATGACGATCAGCGAATGACCGCCGTCTAGCAGTTTGCCGAACGCGCGCATCAGCTTGGCGATGTCGTCGAAGTGCAAGCCGGTTGTCGGTTCGTCGAACATGAAGAGCTTGCTGCCCGTGCCGGACGCCTTCGACGCTTTCACGGACGCTTTTGCGTTCTTACCCGGCCGCTGTGCAGTCTCCGCCAGATAGCCCGCCAGCTTCAGACGTTGCGCTTCGCCGCCCGATAAGGTCGGCACCGGCTGCCCCAGCTTGACGTACTCCAGACCCACATCGACGATCGGTTGCAACACGCGCAGCACCTCGGCGTCGCTCGCGAACAGCACCACCGCTTCGCTCACGGTGAGCTCCAACACATCGGCCACGCTGAGGTCGCGCATGCGTTTGCCCGGTGCGCCGCGCGCAATTTTCACCTCGAGAATTTCGGCGCGATAACGGCGGCCGTCGCAATCGGGGCAGCGCAAATAGACGTCGCTCAAGAACTGCATTTCGACGTGTTCGAAACCCGAACCGCCGCAAGTCGGACAACGCCCGTCGCCCGCGTTGAAGCTGAACGTCGAGGCGCCATAACCGCGTTGCTGCGCGAGCGGCGCCTTCGCAAACAACAGCCGGATCTCATCGAACGCGCCGACATAGCTCGCGGGGTTTGAACGTGCGGTCCTGCCAATCGGCGACTGGTCGACGAAGATCACGTCGTCGATCCGGTCGGCTCCGCTGAGGCTATCGTAGACACCGGGCGACTCGGTCGCCTTGCCAAAGTGGCGCGCCAACGCCGGGTACAGCACATCCTGCAACAAGGTCGATTTGCCCGAACCCGACACGCCGGTGACGCACACCAGCCGCTGCAACGGAATTTCCACGGTGACGTTGCGCAGATTGTGTTCGCGCACGCCAGCCAACGTCAGTCTCGGCGTGTTCACGTCGACCGTGCGGCGTGACCAGCTCGCGGCATCCGCCACCTGCTTGCGCCCGCCCAGATAAACACCAGTCAGCGTATTGACCTCGCGAATCCCATCGGGCGTGCCGTCATAAACGATCTTGCCGCCACGCTCGCCGGGTCCGGGCCCCATGTCGATCAGGCGATCGGCGGCCAGCATCACGGCGGGGTCGTGCTCCACCACCACCAGCGTGTTGCCGGCATCGCGCAAGCGGTGCATGGCTTCGACGATGCGGCCCATATCGCGTGGGTGCAGCCCGATGCTGGGCTCATCCAATACGAACAAGGTATTGACGAGCGAAGTGCCGAGCGCGGTGGTCAGGTTGATACGCTGCACTTCGCCGCCCGACAGCGTACGACTTTGGCGATCGAGCGTGAGATAGCCGAGGCCGACATCGCACAGATATTTAAGCCGCGTGCGCACCTCGTCGCTCAAGAGTTTCAGCGCGTCATCGAGCAACGTGCTCGGTAGCGTGAGAGTGTCGAAAAAACGTCGGACCCGCTCGATAGGCATCAGCATCAAGTCGTGCAAGGTCAGCCCGGGTAGCGCTTCGAGCTGGTCGCGCCGCCACGCGACGCCTATCGGCATGAAGCGCTGCGACGGCGGCAGCACCGCGTCGGCATCGTCCTTGCTGCCCAGGCGCCACAACAGCGATTCTGTCTTCAGGCGTGCGCCGCCACAGGTGCCGCAGGGCGTGTAGCTGCGGTATTTCGACAGCAGCACGCGGATGTGCATCTTGTAGGCCTTCGATTCCAGATACTCGAAGAACCGCTTGATGCCGTACCACTGACCGCTGCCCCGGCCGGTCCAATCGGGTGAGCCATTGACGACCCAGTCGCGCTGCGCGTCGGTGAGTTGGGCCCAAGAGCTGTCGCGTGGAATGCCGGCCTTGGCGGCATATTTCATCAGGTCGTCCTGGTTCTCTTTCCAGGCCGGCGTCTGCAGGGTTTTAACGGCGCCGGCGCGCAAGCTCTTGCGCGCGTCCGGAATCACCAGGCCGAGATCGACGCCGATGACGCGGCCGAAACCGCGGCAGGTTTCGCAAGCGCCGTAGGCGGAGTTGAACGAGAACAGCGCGGGCTGCGGGTCGGCATAGCTGATGTCGCTATCAGGGCTATGCAGTCCGGTGGAGAAGCGCCAGATCTGCGGCGCCTGCTCGTCGGCCAGCACATAGATGTTGACTCGGCCCGCACCTCGGCGAAGCGCGCTTTCCAGCGCATCGAGCACGCGCGTCTTGTCCACGCGCGGCAAGCGGAAGCGGTCGGCCACCACGTCGAGCACCTTGCGCGGACCGGTGGCGGTCGCGACTTCGCGCTCGGCCTGGACGTGCGTATAACCGCTCGCAGAAAGCCACTGCTGTACTTCGTCGACGCTGGTGGTGCTCGGCAATTCAACCGGGAACGTGATCGCCATGCGCGCGTCGCTGTCGCCTGCGCGTGCGAGCAACTCGGCGTAGATCGTCTCGGGGCTGTCGTGGCGCACCGCATGCGCCGTCTCGCGGTCGAATAACTGGGCCGCGCGCGCAAACAGCAACTTGAGGTGATCGTTGAGCTCGGTCATGGTGCCGACCGTCGAGCGCGAACTGCGCACCGGATTGGTCTGGTCGATCGCGATGGCCGGCGGCACGCCGTCGACACGGTCGACCTGTGGCCGGTCCATGCGGTCGAGAAACTGCCGCGCATACGCGCTGAACGTTTCGACATAGCGCCGCTGCCCTTCCGCGTACAGCGTGTCGAACACGAGGCTGGACTTGCCGGACCCCGAAGGACCGGTCACGACCGTCATCTCGCCTGTCTGCAGGTCGAGATCGAGGTTCTTGAGGTTATGCTGACGCGCTCCGCGAATGCGGATTTTTCCTGTAGATGACAATTTGCCCGACCGTCTGAATGAGTTGGCCACATCTTACGGCCGCTTTGCGACCGTAATGATTCACCGCGCCCGACCATACGGATCAATCGCCGCAGGGCGGATTTGAAGGGAACACTATACTGTATATTTATACAGTTTTCCATCGATGGTGTGGGTGCGGCCGTGGGTCTCGCTGCAAGCGCTGGGCCTGCTGTACCCGACCGGTATTCGACGCTACAAAAAAGCCCGTAAGGCGCCGATAGTTTGAGAAAGACCCGTAAAGACAACTAGTTGCTACGATGCGCGCGTACTCACGGGGAATTCAAACAATGAGTCGCATAATCAAGTTGCTAATACTAGCGGGTGTGCTCAATCTGCAGGGTTGTGCGTCGTCGGTCGAGACGTTTGCTACAGGGATCGTGCTCGGCGCGGCGGCCGGTGTGACGGCAGTAACCTGTGCGGTCGTGTGTCACTGACGCGCATGACCCAGGCGGCCATTGCCTGGCGGCCGCCACCGACACCTCACTCAAAGCGGATCATCCAGATGCGCGCCATCCTCTTGCGGCGCCTCTGAACCCACGGCCGCCCGCTTGCGCCGCACGTGATACGCGCTCAGCAGACCATGCGCCACCATATCGAGCGCCGGTTTCACGAGCCCGTTCTTGTCGGTCCAGACCTTCGGCGTCAGCGCACCGCTCAAGGCCACGCTATCCGCGTCGTTCAACGCGAGCAAGCCCGTCTGCACCTCATCGTCGAACGCGATCACGTTGACGAACAGCGTATCGCCATCGCCGGTGGTCGCACGCACCTTGCACGTCACAAAACGCTTGCCGTTCTGTCCAGTGCGGATCTGGGCTTCCCCATAGAGCCGCCCACCCACCAGTCCATCGATCATCTCATCCGCTCCTGTTTCCCGTGGCTCGCGAGGCGTGAGCGCCTTGCGCGAGCCGTATGATCCCACGAGCGGCGCCGATCACCGCGTTAAAACGCGCTCTTCACCACGCCGCCGTCGACGCGCAACGCAGCGCCGGTCGTCGCCGATGCCAGCGGACTCGCGACGTACGCCACCAGCGACGCCACTTCCTCGGTCGAAGCAAAACGCTTGATCAGCGAAGTCGGCCGCACGTGCTCGAAGAACTCCTTCTCGACCTGCGCGGACGTTTTGCCGTCGGCCTTGGCGAGACCGTCGACGAAGTCGCCCACGCCGCGCGATTTGGTCGGCCCCGGCAGCACGCTATTGACGGTAATGCCGGTGCCCGCGACGGATTCCGCAATGCCGCGCGCCACCGCAATCTGCGCCGTCTTGGTCACGCCGTAGTGGACCATTTCGACGGGAATCTGCAGCCCGCTCTCGCTCG
>NZ_JAMFSB010000281.1 GCF_026225065.1 Paraburkholderia sp.
CTTCAGCCATCTCTACGAAGCACAGCGCCGTCATGCCTGGGAGCCGTTGCTCGGCGAGGCGTCGTCGCCGAGCGACCTCGCGGGCCAGAATGCGCTCATCGTCGGCTATGGCCCAATCGGGCAGCGGCTCACGCGTCTGCTGGAAGTTCTCGAGATGAACGTCACTGTCGTGCGCCGCGAAAGCAGCGCGGGCGGAACGGCGGGTGTAGCGGCGAACGGGAGCGTACGTACGATCTCGTTTGCACAACTAGATGATGCGCTACCGAACACCGACTGGCTAATTCTCGCCTGTCCGCTCACGCCACTCACGACACGCCTGATCGACGCGCATCGAATCGCATTGCTGCCTCCACGAGCATGCCTCGTCAACGTGGCGCGTGGCGAGGTGGTGGAACAGTCCGCGCTTACCGAGGCTCTGGCGCGCGGCGGGCTCGCCGGCGCATGGCTCGACGTGTTCGAACGCGAGCCGCTCGATGCGACTTCGCCATTATGGGACTTGCCCAATGTGCTGATCTCGCCGCACACGGCGGGGCATTCGGACAGCTATTACGACGCTGTCTGCCGCATCTGGCTCGACAACCTGGCGCGCTGGCAGCGCGGCGCACCGCTCGTCAATGCGGTTCAGCCGCAGTTCACCGCCGTCTGACCACACTCGCAGCCCACCAACCGGAGTCCCCGTATGGCGTTGAGTATCGATTCGCCCCCCGCTTCCCTCGGCACAGGCGCGACGGTTGACGCGTTCGAGCGGGCGGTCTATCGCAAGGTCGCGCTGCGCATCCTGCCCTTGCTGGTGTTCGGTTACATCCTCAATTATCTCGATCGGATCAACATCGGCATTGCGCAGATCCAGTTCAAGTCCGACCTCGGCCTGAGCGACGCGGCCTACGGTTTCGGCGCCGGTCTGCTGTTCGTCGGCTATGTGGTGTTCGAGATTCCGAGCAATCTGATGCTCGACCGCGTCGGCGTGCGCAAGACCTTCTTACGCATCATGGTGGCCTGGGGAATTTTGTCGACGATGACGATGTTTGTTCGTACGCCGATGCAGTTTTACCTGGTGCGCTTTATGATCGGTGTGGCTGAGGCCGGTTTCACGCCCGGCATCTTTCTTTACCTGAGCTACTGGTTTCCGGCGCGGCGTCGCGCGCGCATGACGTCGATCTTCTACCTGAGCATTCCGCTGGCAGCGACGCTCGGCACGCCGCTCTCGGGATGGATCATGCACGCGTTCCAGGGGCAACTCGGGCTGCACGGCTGGCAATGGCTCTTCCTGCTCGAAGGCATGCCCTCGGCAGTCTTCGGGGTTGTCCTCTTCTTCGTGCTGAGCGATCGTCCCGATTCTGCGCCATGGCTAGCGAGCGCCGAACGCGCATTTATTCTCGCGGATCTCGAGCGCGACGAAAGCCACAAGACGCGCCGCTCGAAGCACGCACCGTTTCGCGCGGTTCTGTCCGACCCGCGCGTCTTCTGCGCGGGCTTTACGTTCGCGTGCAGCTTTTCGCTCGGCAACACGCTGGCCTTCTGGGCGCCGATGGTTATCCGTAATTCCGGTGTGACGCAGGTCGTCAACGTCGGCGTTCTGGCGGGCATTCCGGCGTTCATCGGGACCATCGTGATGCTGCTGGTGGGGCGCCATTCGGACCGGACGCTCGAGCGGCGCTGGCACGCAGCCATCGCGCTCGTTTGTGCGGCTGCGGCGCTCGCGATGCTGCCGCTCTTTCATAGCAACACGGTCGTGGCGATCGTCCTGCTGGCGGTTGCGTCGGCGGGCCACTATTCTTGTCTTTCGGTGTTCTGGTCGATTCCGCCGACTTACCTGACGCGCGAAACCGCAGCGGGCGGCATCGCGGTGATCAACGTGATCGGGTCGCTTGGCGGCGCATTGAGCACGGCCGCACTCGGGTGGATGAGTCATGGCGCGGCCGGCTTCGGCAGCGGCCTTGTCGTGCTGGGCGGGATCATCGGTTGCGGTGCTGTTGTGTTGCTGGTGGCGTTTCCGGCCCGGACGATCCGTTCGGCACCGGCGTGATTCAAGGCCGCACAGAAGGCCCTTCACACAAAACCAAAGGAGACAAACGTCCATGAACGATATACACGCAACGGCCACCGCCCCTGATGCCGTGCCGGGCGTCCACGCTGGGTCATCGACGCGCCGTGCGGCGCGTTCGATTGTCGGCGGCTCGATCGGCAATCTGATCGAGTGGTACGACTTTCATGTGTACACGACGTTTTCGATCTATTTCGCGGCATCATTCTTTCCGCGCGAAAACCGCACAATCCAACTGCTCAGCACGGCCGCCGTGTTCGCGCTCGGCTTCCTGCTGCGTCCAATCGGAAGCTGGATGATCGGCCTTTACGCGGACCGGCGCGGCCGGCGCGCCGGCCTCACGCTCTCGGTCATTCTGATGTGCGGCGGCTCGCTTGCGATTGGTCTGTGTCCGACCTACGTTCAGATCGGCGCCCTCGCGCCGCTGGTACTGCTGCTCGCGCGTCTCGTGCAGGGGTTTTCTCTAGGCGGCGAGTACGGCGCAAGTTCGGTCTATCTAAGCGAGATCGCCAAGCCCGGCCGTCGCGGATTCTACAGCAGCTTTCATTACGTCACGCTGATCATGGGCCAGTTGCTCGCCACGCTAGTCCAGGTTCTGCTGCAGGAGTTTTTCTTTTCGCGCGCCGAGCTCAATGCGTGGGGCTGGCGCGTGCCGTTCATCACCGGTGCGGCGCTGGCGCTCGTTGCCTATTGGGTCCGCCGCAATATCGACGAAACACCGGACTTTCGCAATCTCTCCGAAACCGCCAAGGAGCACACCGGACTTTCAGAGCTGCGCAAGCACTGGCGTCCCGTGATACTGGTGTTCGGCCTCACCACGGGCGGCACGCTGGCGTTCTTCACCTATACGGTCTACATGCACAGCTATCTCGTCAACACGGTGGGGCTCTCGGCGCGCGCCTCCGCGTGGGTGTCGCTATCCACGCTCACCCTGTTCATGCTTGTGCAGCCGCTATTCGGTGCGCTCTCGGATCATATCGGACGGCGGCCTCTGCTGATCGCGTTCGGCGTGGGCGGCACGTTCGGCACCTGGCCGCTGCTTGCTGCACTTGCGCGCACCCGCAGCGAATCGACGGCCTTCCTGCTGCTTGCCGTGGCGCTGCTGATCGTGTGCGGCTACACGTCGGTCTGTTCGATTGCAAAGGCGGATCTCTTTCCTGCGCGCTTGCGTGCGCTCGGCGTGGGCGTGCCTTATTCGATTGCGACCGCGCTGTTCGGCGGTACGGCCGGCTATGCCGGTCTCTGGTTCAAGAGCGTCGGCTACGAACAGGGTTTCTATCTGTATGCGTCGGCCTGTATCGCCTGCACGCTGGTGGCCGCCTTATGTCTGCGCCGCAGCGACTCGCAGATGACCGCATGAATCACGTATTCCTTTGTTCACCCACTTTATGACCTGCAGGAGCATCACATGAACCCGATCCCTGAATTTGATATCCCCTCGATGCGCGAACACTGTTCCGAAGAGGAGTGGCAGGTGCGCGTGGACCTGGCCGCCTGTTATCGCCTCGTTGAACACTACGGCATGTCCGACATGGCGGCCAACCATATCTCCGCGCGCGTGCCCGGCGAAGAGGCGTTCCTGATCAATGCCTACGGGATGCTGTACGAAGAAGTCACAGCGTCGAGTCTCATCAAGATCGACAACGACGGCAACATTCTCAGCAAGCCCGCATTCGTCGGCGCAGACTATGGCATCAACCGCGCCGGCTATGTGATTCACGGCGCAATCCATGAGGCGAAGCACGAGCTTGCCTGCGTGATTCATACGCATAGCTGGCCGGGGATGGCGGTGTCGGCGCTCAAATGCGGACTGCTGCCAATGACGCAAACCGCCATGCGCTTCTTCAAGATCGGTTATCACGATTACTGCGGCGTCGTGCTCGATACGAGCGAGCGCGACTCGCTGATCGCGGACCTTGGCAACAACAATGCGCTGATCCTGCGCAACCACGGCTTGCTGACCGTCGGCCACACGATTCCGGAGGCGTTTAACGCGATGCATCGGCTGGAGCTGTCGTGCCGCTCACAACTGGCGGCGCAGGCGTGCGGTGTCGAACTCAACGAGGTCTCGCGCGAAGTGCTCGAGCAAACGTATATGAACTACCAGCCGCAGACGCGTCGTCCGTACGGCCTGCTCGAATGGCCGGCGCTGCTGCGCAAGCTGGACCGGATCGATCCGAGCTATCGGGAGTGAGTGAACCGCAGAGGATGGGCGCTGCGGCGCCCGCCCATGTGTCAGTTCTGCCCATGACGGATGCCTCCGGTCTCTGGAGGCGAGAGAGTCGCTAGGTTGCCTAGATCGATCAGTTGTCCGTAAGACCGACGCGGTTTGGCTGACGGCGTTCGATTGCCCACTTGAGCAACGCGGCCGCGCGAAGCGGTCCGTGAACGAACTTGCCGTAAGGCATGGTCAGGAACAAGGCGATCACGGCCCCGAGGTGCATCGCCAGCAAGCCGGGCATCGCAGCGCTGCTACGCAGCACCATGAGCGCGAGGCCGCTGACTGCGACGATCAGCAGCAGTGCGATGAAGCCGAGATCCATCGGTTTTTGCGCGGCGTCGCCTTGGCTGGGATGGCGGCGCAGGTTCAGCCAACCCAGGCCGAGTGTGCCCACGGCGATGCCAATGCCACCGAGCGTGCCGAGCACCGTCGGCAGGCTCGTGTAGGCATAAGGCGCCTCGAGTCGGAACACATAGTGATAGAGCGTGGCAACGCAAGTCGACAGGAAACACAGAGCGAAGCCATACGCGGTCGCATGGTGGCAATGCCGGCGTGCGAGCGAGAAACGGTCGTCCTCGTTGTTGCAGCCTTCACCGTGCCCGCCTCCCAGGTACCGGAGTGTCGCAACCGCATTGCCCGCTTCGGCAAGCGCCGCGCCACTGGCCGCACCAGGCACGGCCTCGCGCCAGAAGCGCCGCACGCCGATCCCGAGCGCACAGATAGCGAACAGAAAAACCGGAGCGAAGATGCCGACCATCAGCGTGTGCGGGAATACATCGTAGAACGAACCACTCGCCGAGGCTTGCCACAGGTTGCCACTCATCGCGAGCGCGAGGATCAGGAACAGCGCGATGCCGCCCGCAAGCGCGAGGGCGACCGCGAGGCCGTTACGCTCGTACAGAGACGCGAACGAACGGGGCCATGCATACAGCCGGTAAGTGCGGCCGCGCACGCTTGCCATCGTCTGCGGGACGTTGACGGCAAACTCGTGCGGCGGCGCGTACTGGCAGGCGTGCAGGCATGCCCCGCAGTTGTGGCACAGGTTCGCAAGGTAATGGACGTCGGCGGTGCCGAACTCGAGGCGCCGCGTCATGGCCGGGAAGACGGCGCAGAAGCCTTCGCAGTAGCGGCACGCGTTGCAGATCTGCAGGATGCGGGCGGCTTCGTCTTCCGGAACGGAGAGAAGTGGCGCCCTCGCGACGGTCACTGCGACGGGCGACCACTCGTCACTGGCTTGCTGGATCAGTTTTTCAAGAGCTTGCACGACTGCCTTCCTTATGTGCCGAGGCGGTCGCATGAGCGGCGGCATTAGTGCCGGCGATGCGGCCGAACGCCGTGCCGATGCTCATGCCTACGCCGGCCGTATAGCCTTTGCCGAGCACGTTGCCGGCCATCATCTCGCCGGCGACGAAGAGATTGTCGCTAGGCTCGCTGCCAAAACGAACCGCTGCTGTCTGGTCGGTTTTCAGGCCAAGATAGGTGAACGTGATGCCCGGACGCAGGGCGAAACCGAAGAACGGCGGCTTATCGAGCGGGAGCGCCCAGTGAGTCTTCGGCGGAGCGAGCCCGTCGGTGCGACAGTCGTCGAGCTTCGTGTGGTCGAACGTGCCGGGGCGGCAGGCGGCGTTGTACGCGTTGAGGGTCTCCATGAAACGTGCGGGGTCGAGGCCGAGGGCTGTCGCGAGTTCAGGCAGGCTGTTCGCGCGCACCCCCGGAAACACCGGCGGCATGAAGCGTCCAACGGCCTTCGCGTCGATGATCGACCAGGCAGTCTGTCCCGGCTGCTGGGCGACGAGGCGCCCCCAGATCGCATAGCGCTTCGGCCAGAAGTCCTCGCCTTCGTCGTAGAATCGTTCGGCATCCCGATTGACCACCACGCCAAGCGATACGCAGTCGACCCGCGTGCAGATGCCGCCGTCGTAGAGCGGCGCGCGTGCGTCGATTGCCACCATGTGCGCCTGGGTCGGCTCGCCAATGCTGTCCGCGCCCGCGTCGATCATGAAGCGCAGCAGCGTGCCCATGTTGAAGCGCGTGCCGCGGATCAGGAAGTTGTCGGCGGGGTGTTCGCCGCGCTCGTTGACGCCCCACGCCTCGCGCAGCCACGCCCGGTTCGACTCGAAGCCGCCCGCCGCGAGCACGCAGCTGCGCGCCGTAATGCGCTCGTCGCCCGCCCACGCGGCCACGAAACGCGGACCGTCAAGCTCGATGCGCTGCACCGGCGTTTCATAGCGGATCTGCACGCCGAGTTGTTCCGCGCTGCGGTAGTACGCGTTGACGAGCGCCTTGCCGCCGCCCATGAAAAACGCGTTGGTGCGCGCGGTATGCAGCGCGCCCGAGAGCGACGGCTGGAACTGCACGCCGTGCTGGCGCATCCACGGCCGGCAGGTTGACGACTCACGGATCACGAGCCGCGCGAGCGCCTCGTCTGTGAGTCCGCCGGTGACTTTCAGCAGATCCTGCCAGTATTCCTCTTCGGGGTAAGCATCGACGAGCACGTCCTGCGGCGTGTCGTGCATACAGCGCAGATTGCGGGTGTGTTGTGAATTGCCGCCGCGCCATTCGCGCGGCGCGGCCTCCAGCAACAGAACGGAAGCACCGGCTTCCCGAGCCATGAGGGCGGCGCATAGCGCAGCATTGCCGCCGCCGATGACGAGAACGTCGACCATCAAATAGTCTCCTTTGGCTCGCACTGTACGGGCGAACGCGCCGCACCGCCATGGGCGGCGGAGCAAGGGGGCTTCAGTTTTCGTGAAGGGTCGCGCTCGGGCGGAGCACCGCGCCGGGCCAGCGGCCGGCGGCCACGACTTCGCGCGCAACATCGAGGAGCACGACGCGTGCGGCAAGGCCAGCCGGCGACAACTCGTCGTCTGATGCGCTGACGATCAGGTTAGGGCGCGTGACGTCGGCATCGAGTATCGGGATGCTGGTGAGCTGGGCGTTCTCCGGGCGCGCCAGTGCGGCGCCCGGCTGGATCGTCGCGCCAATGCCGGCGCGCACGGTGTCCATGAGCATCGCGAGGCCGTCGATCTCAGCGGTGATGTGCGGCTCGTAGTGCGCCCGCCTGAAGGCAGCGGTCAGGAGCGCGCGCAATC
>NZ_JAMFSB010000282.1 GCF_026225065.1 Paraburkholderia sp.
ACGGCATCTGCTCATGCATGTAGCCCATGCCGCCGAGCGTGCCGCCGGCGATCGTCGAACCGTGATAACCGTTCTTGCGCGAAATCACGTATTTCTTCGCGTGCTTGCCCTGCGTTGCCCAGAACTGATGGACGATGCGCAGCACGGTATCGTTGCCTTCCGAACCGCTGTTGCAATAGAAGAAGTGGTTGAACGGCGCCGGCGCCAGTTCCGCGAGTAGCGCGGACAGTTCGATCACTGGCGGATGCGTGGTCTTGAAGAAGGTGTTGTAGTAGGGCAGTTCCAGCATCTGCCGGTAGGCGGCGTCGGCGAGTTCCTTGCGGCCGTAGCCGACGTTCACGCACCACAGACCCGCCATGCCGTCGATGATCTGATTGCCTTCGGAGTCCCACACGTACACGCCCTTGGCCTTCACGATCACGCGGCTGCCAGCCTTGTTGAGCGAACCCATGTCTGAAAACGGATGAATGTGGTGCGCCGCATCGAGCGCACGATATTCCGCAGTACTGCGTTGTTGCGCGACCTGCGCCGCTGCCGCCGGCTGGGCGGGTTGCACGTACGCGACTTCTTCTGTTCTGTAGCTCATGTTGCCTCCAGTTGTTCTCTTTGCACAGGCGCGTCTTAAACGTGCAGCAGCAGATGCCGGCGTTCCCACGAACTGATCACGCGGAAAAACGCTTCGTACTCGGTTTCCTTGAGCGCCAGATAGGCCTTGACGAATTTCTCGCCGAGCACTTCGGCGATCGGCTCGCACGTCCCCATCAGCGTCAAGCCCTCTTCGAGATTGCGCGGCAATTGATAGGGTAGTTCGTAGCCGTCGCTGATCAGCGGCTCGGTGGGCCGCAGGTTTTGCGTCATGCCGAGGTAGCCGGCCGCGAGCGTAGCGGCAATGGCGAGGTACGGATTGCAGTCCACGCCTGGAATGCGGTTTTCGATGCGCCGCGCAGCCGGCCCCGAATGCGGAATCCGGAAGCCCACCGTGCGGTTGTCGTAGCCCCACGCCACGTTGATCGGCGCCGCCATGAAGCGGGACAGGCGGCGGTAGGAGTTGATGTACGGTGCGAAAATCGGCATCAACGCTGGCGTGTATTTCTGCAGGCCGGCGATATAGCCGTCGAATAATTGTGTGGGCTTGCCGTCGGGGCCAGTGAACAGGTTGTGCCCGCTTTCCTCGTCGACCAGGCTCTGATGCATGTGCATCGCCGAGCCCGGCTCGTTTTCCATCGGCTTGGCCATGAACGTTGCATACATCTTGTGACGCAGCGCAGCCTCGCGCACTGTGCGCTTGAACAGGAACACGCTGTCCGCGAGCTTGAGCGGGTCGCCGTGCATGAAGTTGATTTCCATCTGCGCCGCGCCGACTTCGTGAATCAGCGTGTCGACTTCGAGCTCCTGAATGTCGCAGTACTCGTAGATGTCTTCGAACAGCGGATCGAATTCGTTGACCGCCTCGATAGAGTACGCCTGGCGGCCTGTCTCCGGACGCCCGGTCCGGCCGATCGGCGGTTGCAGCGGCAGATCCGGATCCTTGTTCATGTCGACCAGATAGAACTCGAGTTCCGGCGCAATGACCGGCTTCCAGCCACGGGCCTTGTACAGTTCGAGCACCTGTCGCAGCACCCGGCGCGGCGAGATGGCGACCGGTGTGCCGTCGAAGTGCACGCAATCGTGAATCACCTGGGCGGTGGGGTCGATCGCCCATGGAATCAGGCGGATGGTCGAAGCGTCGGGAACGCAGACCATGTCGGGATCGGTGACGCCGGTCAGTGAGCCGTCCTCCGGATAGTCCCCTGTGACGGTCTGGATCATCACCGCTTGCGGCAGGCGCATGGATTCCCCGGATTCGAACTTGCTGCGCGGAATGATCTTGCCGCGCGCGATCCCGGCCATGTCGGGAATGATTGCTTCGATCTCGGTGATGCGGTGTTGCTTCAGAAATTCGTCGATGTCGTGCATGATTGTTCTCTCAGTTTTTGCGCGGACCAGCTCAGGCGTGCGTGGCGGCGGATGCCGCGCCATAGCCGGCCCTGGTGCGCATTCGATCGCGGCATGCATCGCCGAACGCGCGGAAGATCGCGGTGGACAGCGCGTCGCTCGCGTGCTTCCACTCGGGGTGCCACTGCACACCCAGAGCGAAGGCGCGCGCGTTCCTGACGCTCACCGCTTCGATCAATCCGTCCGGCGCAGTGGCCTCGGCCACGAGGCCGTTGCCCAGCCGCTCGACGCCTTGTCCGTGCAAGGAATTCACACGAGCCTCATTCGCTCCCGCTGCAAGGCGCTGCAGCAGGCCGCCCTCGATCAGCGCGATCGAATGCGACGGTGCGTATTGCACGTCCAGTTCGTCTTCCTTGTTCTCACGGTGGTCGTTCAAGCCCGCCACCGCGTGAACGCTTTGATGCAACGTCCCGCCGAACACCACGTTCATTTCCTGAAAGCCGCGACAGACGGCGAGGACCGGCACACCGGCGTCGATCGCTGCGGCGAGGAGCGGCAGCGTCGTCGCATCGCGTGCCGCATCGTGCAGCGTGCCCGGTACGCTGGCGTCGCCGCCGTAACGGTGCGGCTCGACATTCGAATAGCTGCCGGTAAACAGCAAACCGTCGACTGTCGCCAGAATGTCGGCAGCGGCCTGACGGTTGCCGAGCGCGGGCAGCAGCATCGCCAGCGCCTGTGAGCCGTCGACGACGGCAGCGATATATTTCTCGCCGACCGTGTGCGACGGGTGCACTCCCATCATCGTTCTGTCGGCGCTGATGCCGACCAGAGGTCTGGTTCGCATGACTAATTGAATGGACGTGTTTGTTCCCCGCGGGATGCGGCACGAACAACGTTAAAACAGGCGCGGCACGATTCCGCAGCCGTGCGCAGGGCGCAAAGCCACCAGAAGTGCAGGCGGGGGTCGTTAGCGGACCATGCCGCGCATTGCTATCAGGAAGACCGTTCGATTCAGCCCATTACCTGGCGCAACGGATATGAATGCGCGGACAACAGACGACACGACGCATGCACAAGCGCAGGTGCCGGCAAGGGCACTCTTGCACGCTCAAGCAAACAGGTGAACCGAACGGTAAATAGGGGAGAGGCGCTACGGCAGCAGCGAGGCGACTTCGTCCGTGCGAACCGCTATGAAAGCGCGCGCAGAGACGGAGTTGTGGCGTCGGACAGAACGGCGGGACAGGATCGTGAAGACGGACAGAAAGCGGCGAAACGCAAGGCTGCCGTTGCTGCCGTCGGCGATGGTGCCTTCAGGACGAAGACATCTCGCCTGACTGCGTTCCCACCTAACCAAAGGGCCTCGGACTCTCACGATTACACTCGACTAGCGGCGTTGAAAGTATTGAACGCCTCGCTCAGGAAACGCACAGGGCGTTTAAAGAAACGTGACGCGGGATGATCGCCGGGTGCCGTAGCGAATCTGCTTCGCTCCGTCGCAAAACACTCGTTCGAGGATCTGTGACGTTGGCATGACGACCGCCTGTGAACCAGCATATACGAGCCAATATTGCCGTCAAATCATTTTTATAAAAGATTTATCAGGGCTTACCCGAGGCAATAGGCCAAAACCCGTGGGTTGGGTATGCGTATTGCGATAACCGGTATTTCGAATCCTTCAAAGGGTTTTCCCCAGCAGCGGCGGCCTTAAAGTGATTAGAATATTCAACACTCGCGTAAGCCTTGCGCGATCCTGCTTGTTCCTTAAACTGGTTCATCCACTCTGAGAGTGCAACGATGTCCATCGAAGTTGCGTCCCGCCTGCAGTACATCCGTAAGAAGAATGGCCTGTCTCAGCGCGAGCTGGCCAAACGGGCGGGCGTCACGAATGGCACTATTTCGCTCATCGAACAGAACCGGGTGAGTCCCTCGGTCGGGTCGCTCAAGAAGCTGCTCGAATGCATACCGATGAGCCTCGCCGAGTTCTTCACGTTCGAAGTGGAAACCGACCGCTCCGTGGTGTCGCGCCGCGCGGACATGCCTAACCTCGGCAACGAGTCGATCGAGTTCTATCTCGCAGGTTCCAGCGTGAAAGACCGCAACATGGGCATTCTGCGCGAGGTCTACCAGCCGCTTTCGGATACTGGGCCGGAAATGCTCGTCCACACCGGACACGAGGGCGGCGTGATCGTCAGTGGTCAGATCGAATTGACCGTGGAAGGCGCCACGTGGCTGCTCGACCCCGGTGACAGCTACTACTTCGAAAGCCGCTTACCGCATCGTTTTCGCAATCCCAGCGCGGAACACGTCTGCGAAATCGTTTCGGCGAATTCGCCGCCGAGCTTCTAGACTTTCCGCGTCAACGTCGTTGCGACGCTCGCGATGGCTGCGAGGGCTGCTCTCACGCCGGGCGTCGAACGCATAACACTGAGGCATCCTGATGGAAAAAACTCTGGCGTACTGGCAAGACAAGGCCGCAACGCTTTCGATTGAAGGCCGCGCGTTTATCGACGGCGAATATCGCCACGCAGCGAACGGGCGCACCTTCGATTGCCTGAGCCCGATTGACGGCAAGCTGCTCGTCAAGGTGGCCGATAGCGCGGCGGACGATGTCAACGCAGCGGTTGCCGCTGCGCGCGGCGCTTTCGATTCGCGTGTGTGGTCCGGGCTGAATCCGCGCCAGCGCAAAGCCATCCTGCTGCGTTGGGCCGGCTTGCTGCGCGAACACCTCGACGAGCTGTCGCTGCTCGAAACGCTCGACGCCGGTAAGCCGATCGGCGATACGACTTCGGTGGACGTGCCGGGCGCCGCGTACTGCGTCGAATGGTTTGCCGAGGCGATCGACAAGATCGGCGGCGAAGTGGCCCCGGCCGACCACCATCTGGTGGGACTGGTGACGCGTGAGCCGATCGGCGTGGTGGCAGCGGTGGTGCCGTGGAATTTCCCGATCCTGATGGCGTCGTGGAAGTTCGGCCCGGCGCTGGCGGCCGGCAATAGCGTGGTGCTGAAGCCTTCTGAGAAGTCGCCGCTGACGGCCATCCGTATCGCGCAACTTGCCCACGAAGCCGGTATTCCGGCGGGCGTGTTCAACGTCGTGCCGGGCGCCGGTGAGCCGGGTAAGCTGCTCGCGCTGCATCCGGACGTGGATTGTCTCGCCTTTACCGGCTCGACCAATGTCGGCAAGCTCATCATGCAGTACGCCGGGCAGTCGAATCTGAAGCGCGTGTGGCTCGAACTTGGCGGCAAGTCGCCTAACATCGTGATGCCGGACTGTGCGGACCTCGACCGCGCCGCTAACGCCGCCGCGGGCGCGATCTTTTACAACATGGGCGAGATGTGTACGGCGGGCTCGCGCCTGCTCGTGCATCGCGACATCAAGGACGTGTTCCTCGACAAGCTGATCGCCGCTGCGCGCAGTTATACGCCGGGCAATCCGCTCGACCCGAAGACCTCGATGGGCGCGATCGTCGACCAGGTGCAACTGGACCGCGTGCTGGGTTATATCGAAGCGGGCCGCGCGGAATCGAAGCTGCTGCTCGGGGGCGGCCGTGTAAAGCAGGAGAGCGGTGGCTACTATATCGAACCGACCATTTTCGACACCCAGGCCGATGCCAAAATTGCGCGTGAAGAAATCTTTGGGCCGGTGCTCTCGGTCATCACGTTCGATACGGCGGAAGAAGCCATCAGGATTGCCAACAATAGTGAATACGGTCTGGCCGCTGCAGTCTGGACCTCGAATCTGACCACCGCTCACGAAATGGCGCGCAGCCTGCGAGCCGGCACTGTGTGGGTCAACTGCTACGACGAAGGGGGAGATATGAACTTCCCGTTCGGCGGCTACAAGCAATCGGGCAACGGCCGTGACAAGTCGTTGCACGCACTGGAGAAGTACACCGAGCTGAAGTCTACGCTGGTGCGGCTGCGCTAAAGGATTCGCAAGCCAGCGCGGCGGTGTGCCATTGCGGCACCGCCGCGTTCCCAATGAATCCGAAGCCAGGCGAGACGCGTACAACCTCGGGAAACCTCGCGCGTGTTGCCGGCATGTTTTATCAGGTCATCCCATGACTGAACTTCTCTATGGCGACGGCGCGATCCGCCGTCCGTCCCTCTACGGGTCCTCGATCGAAAACACCTATGCGGGCGTGCTGTCGTTCATGCGGCGCAAGTACACGCGCGAGCTCGACGGTGTCGACGCGGCTATTTCAGGTGTTCCACTTGATCTGGCGACTACCTTTCGCTCCGGCGCGCGCCTCGGTCCCGCTGCAGTGCGTGCGGCAAGCGTGCAGTTGTCCGAGTTGCACCCCTATCCGTGGGGCTTCAATCCGTTCGACGATCTCGCCGTGACCGATTACGGCGACTGCTGGTTCGACGCGCACAATCCGCTGACCATCAAGCCGGCTATCGTCGAGCACGCGCGCACGATCCTGCGCTCGGATGCGAAGATGCTGACGCTGGGTGGCGATCACTACATTACCTATCCGCTGCTGATCGCGCATGCCGAGAAGTATGGCAAACCGCTGTCGCTGATCCACTTCGACGCACACTGCGATACCTGGGCCGATGACAGCCCGGACAGCCTGAATCACGGCTCGATGTTCTACAAGGCAGTCAAGGACGGCCTGATCGATCCGCAGACCTCGGTGCAAGTCGGCATCCGCACGTGGAACGACGACTTCATGGGCATCAATATCCTCGATGCCGCGTGGGTGCACGAGCACGGTACGCGGGCCGCGGTGGAGCGGATCATGTCGATTGTCGGTGAGCGTCCCGCATATCTGACCTTCGATATCGACTGTCTCGACCCGGCCTTTGCACCGGGTACGGGCACGCCGGTCGCGGGCGGCTTGTCGTCGGCGCAAGGGTTGGCGATTGTGCGCGGCCTGGCGGGTGTGAATCTGATTGGCGCAGATGTCGTGGAAGTGGCGCCGGCCTACGATCAGAGTGAAATCACCGCGATTGCGGCGGCGCATATTGCGTGCGATGTGTTGTGCCTGTGGCGGCAACGCAAGGTAGCCGGTACACGTTGATGCTTTAGCGGCACTGACGTTGGCGTTAGCTCGTGGAGGACGCTCCGCGCGGCTGACGCCGGCCTTCGAGCAGACCCAGCGTGTAGACGGCGAGTGCGCCGCTTGCCAGCGCCAATTGCCATATCAGCATGTCGTTGCCGAGCGCGTTCATTGCGAAACCGGCGAGCAAAGGGCCGACAATCGAACTGGCGCAGAAAGTCAGCGAAATCAGCCGCATATTGCGGATCAGCGCGACCTTTGCACTGGAGGCCGCTGCGTAGACGCCGAGCGTGAGGAATGCGCTATTCAGACCGCCTAGCAGCAGCGCACTCGCGCCGAGCAGCCATGAAGCGGGCGCCGCGAGTCCGAACGAGACAATCGATAGCGCACTGATTGCGGCGCAAACCATGACCGCCGTCGCCAGGCTGGTGCGATCGGCTAGCCAGCCGACCGGAAACTGCAGGACCATGCCGCCAACACCGAAACACGTCAGCAGTGTGGCGGTCTGTGTGACGCTTAGGCCACGGCCATTGGCGAAGAGGGGAAAGAGGCCGAATAGCGCGCCATCGCCCAGGCCGCCTACCACCACGACTACCATGCCCAGGGCGATCAGCGGGTCGATACCGTTTGCCTGCTTGCTGGCGGCGTATTGAGCGGACCGGGTGGTCTGGAGGGCATCAGCGGCCTCGTCAGATTCGGTATCCTCAAGAACTTCATTAGCTCCGGACGCGCGAGCGAGTTGGCTGCTTTGCGTGTTTGCGTCATCGGCGGCATCGGAACCTGCCAGCCAGAGCGGTATGGCCGCCGCGAACGTGCACGCGGCGCCGGCCATAAAAATGATCGGCCCGTCGACCCCGTACCACGCGGCAAGCGCCGGCCCAATCACTCCTGCGACCGCGATCAACGCTTCGTGCATGCCGACCACGCGCCCGCTAGCATCCGCAGGGACCAGGCGGTAAAGCCAGGTCTCGTTCGCGATCCAGCGCAGCCCCATGCCGAGCCCGAGCAGAAAGCCTGGGACGATCCATAGAGGCCAGGTCAGCGCGCGGATGCTGGCGAAGGCGATGACGGTTGCCGCCAGCGCGAGCAACACGGTGCGCCTGGCGCCGAACCGCTCGACCAGCCGCGGTGCCGACAGCAACCCGGCAAACATGCCGGCCCACTGAGTTGCGGAAAACAACCCGGCGCGCGGCGCGTCGAGCCCTTGATGGGCCAACCAGACGGGCAAGACCATAAAGCCGATGCCGAACTGGCCGATTTGCGTGAGTGCCGACACGGCAGTCAGCGCTCCAATCGCACGCCAGCGCGCCGGGACCGCGGGATTCATGCGCCGCCCCGCTGTGGCATGGGCAAGCCCTGATCACGGCATTCGACCGGGCAGCCAGCCTTCAGGCAAGGGCCCTCGTCGCACAGGCGGCACAACTGCATGGCATGCGCCGGATCACGCGTTTCATGCCAGAGAATCTTGATCAGCAGGTCTTCGAACACGATGCGTTCGTCCTCGTCAAGACGGCTGACCACGCGTTGCAACATCCGTTCGCGCGCGGTCTGCATGCGCTTCGCTTCACGCTTGCCGGCGGCGGTGAGGGCGAGCGCCACAGCGCGCTTGTCGGCACCGGGCTTCTTCTCGATCAGACCCGCTTCGACGAGCCCCGCCACCGCACGGACTGCGGCCGGATGCGAAAGGTCTACCGCGTCGCGCAGCACTTCGATGGACGAATCGGGGTACTGGCCAACGGCATTGAGCATGGCGCGCGCCGTGGGGCCGGCGAGGGCGGCCGCGGTGTTCTGCGCGTTCATCTCGTCGGTCACCAGCAAGGCGAGTACGCCGAGCAGGTTTTCGGTGCGCTGCGTCATGACGATGCCTAAACGTGTGCATGGTGCATATATGCATGTTGCACACGTTGAGGAGATATTGCAAGCTACTTTTGATGCCTTGAGCAGTCAAAAATGGCTAGGCCGCGCGCTGGTTCGATTGTTCGATCACATCCGCCACACCCGCGGCGGTCGCGGCCGAAAGCGTCCAGCCGAGATGCCCGTGTCCGGTGTTATAGAACACGCCGGGCAAACGTCCTTTGCCCACCTTCGGCAACATGCTCGGCAACATAGGCCGCAAACCGGCCCATGGTATGACGCGTGACGTATTCACCTGCGGAAAATAACGGCGCGTCCAGTCGACCAACGGCGCAATCCGTTCGGCCCTGATATCGCGATTGAAGCCATTGATCTCGGCGGTCCCGGCGACGCGGAAACGATCGGCGCCCAGGCGGCTGGTAACGATCTTCGCGCTGTCGTCGAGCAGACTGACCCACGGGGCGCCTTGCTGGCTTGCGGCATCGTCGAGACAGACGGTGATCGAATAGCCTTTGACGGGGTAGACGTTAACGTGGTCGCCCAGCATCGAGGCGAATTCGCGGCTCTTGACGCCGGCGCACACGACAACGCGCCCAAACGACTGCTGAAACGGCTGCCCCGTTTTCGTGGCCGCAATGCTGAACGCGCCGGTCTGGTCACGCGTGATCGAGGCAATCTCCGCGTCGTAATGGAATTCGACACCTTGGCGCTCGCATGCCTGAGCAAGGCCGCGCGTGAACTTGTGAATATCGCCGGTCGAATCGGACGGCGTAAAAAAGCCGCCGTGGAAGGTGCCGTCAAGCGCGGGTTCGATCCGGTGGATTTCGTCTGCGCTCACAGCCTCGCGCTCGAGGCCGCCTTCCTTGAGCAACGCGTTGACCTTCGCGGCTGCATCGAACTCCTTACGGGTTTTATATACATGCAGGATGCCGCGTTGTTCGAGGTCAAAGTCGATTCCCTCGCGTTCGGCCATCGAAAACAGATGCTGCCGCGCGGCAATCGCGAGCCGCACGGTTTCAATGGTGTTCGCGCGGTAGTGCGGAATCTGCCGCAGAAATTCACCCATCCACGAGTACTTGTGCCAGTTCGGCAGGGGATTGAGCAGGAGCGGTGCGTCGCGTGTCAGCATCCAGCGCAAGCCTTTGAGGACCGTAGCGGTGCTGTTCCACACTTCCGCGTTGCTGGCCGAGAGTTGGCCGCCGTTGGCGAACGAGGTTTCCATCGCAGCATAGCGGTGGCGTTCGAACACGGTGACGTTGAAGCCGCGTTGCGCAAGGGCGTAAGCGGTCGTGACGCCGGTAATGCCGGCGCCGATGATGGCGATACGTGACATGTCATGGTCCAGAGTGAGTGAGCACGGCCGTTTCCGGCTTCCATGCCCCATCTGTCCATGTACCTGAGAGTTTCTTCCCGTGCGCAGCCCGTTGCCGGGCGGACGGAAATCCCCTTCGGTGGGCGCTGAAAGCGCCGCTCTCCAGATGTTCCCGCTGGGCGGTCCTTGTGCCTGAGAGTTTCCGGGGCGGTTGCTCCGTCGGCGCCGCCACCGCCTTTCGGCGTGACAGTCTCTCCCGCGACAGCGTGTAGAACGGCGTAAAGGTAGCCTTTCCCAAAAGATACGGCAAGCGATTTTTGCAATGCGGCCTGGTTCGAACGTCAGGACGACACGCTACCTGGCAACTATGCACCGGGCTCGCCGGACATTTGCGAATCATGCATCAATCGTATAGCCTTTGCCCAGGTTCACCCGCCTCCAACAACTACCTACAGACACCGTGAAGGACATCCTCTCCCTCAAGCTTTACACCCGCGTCGCCCGCCTTGGCAGCTTCTCCGCTGCGGCGCGCGAATGCGGGCTGTCGCAATCGCAGGTATCGCGCATCATCGCCGATCTGGAAACCGACCTCGGCGCGCGGCTGCTCACGCGGACCACGCGTGCCGTCGTGCTGACCGAAGCCGGCGCCGAATTCCTCGCGCGCCTCGATTCAATCCTGATCGCGCTCGAAGACGCCGAACACAGCGTGCGCGAAGGCGGCGAACTGCGCGGCATGCTGCGCATGAGCATGCCGGCCAGCGTGGCGATTCGCGAGGTCATCCCGCGTCTCACGCCGTTTCTCGAACTTCATCCCGAACTACGCCTGCAGGTTTTGCTGGGTGACCGTCCACAGGATCTCGTCAAAGACGCGGTGGACGTCGCTATCCGGCTTGGACGGCTGGTTGATTCGAGCGCAACGGCCACGCTGATTACCCAGATCCAGCGCGTGATCATCGCCTCGCGCGACTATGTTGACCGTTGTGGCGCACCGGGGCGGCCGGAGGATCTGGCGCGGCATCGCATCGTCGGCGGACCGGCGTCGGTGGTCCCGTCGGGCTGGAAATTCGAGCGTGCCGGCGAAGAGGTGGTGATCGATCTCGAAGCGCATTTCTCGACCAACGAAAACGAGGGCGCCGTTGCCGCTGCGGTAGCCGGCCTCGGCATTACCTCCACGACCGAATGGGCCTGCCGCCGCGAACTGGACGATGGTTCGCTCGTCAGGTTGCTGGCCGGCTGGAAGACCGAAGACGTTCCTGTGCACGCGTACTTTCCGATGGGGCGGGCAACCCGCGCGGCAGGGCGGGCGGTTGTCGAACATCTCATGGCTGATCTGCGCCGGGAAGGGCGGCCATCTATGCGCCGCGTACATAAGAGATAGCGAAAAAGAGCGGCTACCGCCGACGCTCAGTCGCCGTTATCTTTACCTTCACGACGCAACCGTTCCGGCTCTGCGTTCCGTCGACGTTTGAGATGTCCGGCGGTGCTTCGATTCGCTTACTTTCATCTATCGAGACTGACATGAGCAAAACCACCCCTGAGCAGAACAAGGCCCTCGTCCTCGAGGCTTTCGATACGCTTTTCAACAAGCGCGACTACGCGGCGGCCGAACGCTTCTGGTCCGACCGCTACATCCAGCATAGCGCGCACATTGCACCGGGACGCGACGGCCTGTTCGACCTGATCCGCACGCTGCCCGAAACGCTGCGTTACGAGAACCAGCTGATCGTGGCCGAAGGCGACTACGTGATCGCACATGGCCGTTTCTCCGGCAGCGGCAGGCCAGCCGCATGGATTGCCGCGGACGTGGTTCGCTTCGAAGACGGCAAGCTCGCGGAGCACTGGGACGTATTGCAGGACGAAGCAACCAGGGAGCAGTCCGTGAGCGGACTGCCGATGTTCGGCGACAGTTTTCCGGAATGAAGTCCTAACCCGGAAGCATTGGAAACCGAAACCGCAATCCCTTGAATATTATTTAGGACACCATCATGAAAATCACAGGAAACACGATTCTTATCACGGGCGGCACCTCGGGCATCGGGCGCGCATTGGCTGAGGCGCTGCATCAGCGCGGCAACAAGGTGATCATTAGCGGACGCCGTCGCAGCCTTCTCGACGACGTGGTCGCAGCCAACCCCGGCATGGCCGCCATCGAGCTGGACATGACCGACGCAGCCAGTATCGAGCGCGCAGCGGCGCAACTGATCCGCGACTATCCTGACTTCAATGTGCTGATCAATAACGCCGGCATCATGCAACCGGATAGCGCTGCGGGCCGGATCGATGACGCGCTGCTGGTTTCTACCGTCGAGACCAACCTGATCGGGCCGATCCGCATGACCTCGGCGCTGCTCGATCATCTCAAGACGAAGAACGATGCGGTGGTGGCTTATACGACCTCAGTGCTGGCGTTCGTGCCGCTGGCCGTGACTGCAGTGTATTCGTCGACCAAGGCGGCGCTGCATTCATACATCATGTCGCAGCGCTTCATGTTGCGCGATACCACGGTGCGGGTCCTGGAAATTGCGCCGCCGTGGGTGCGCACCGACCTGATGAACAGCCGCGAAGCTGAGCAGGCGATGCCGTTGGATGTGTTTATCAACGAGACTATCGCAGTGCTCGGTACGGACACCAATGAGGTGCTGGTGGACGCGGCCACGCTGTTCCGCGGCAATCCCGGGCCGGGTGAACATGAACTCGTGAACGGGTTTAACGCCCAGATGGTCGAGGTGTTTGGCGCGTGATCTGTCGCCTGTGGAAGATCGTTGAAGAGAGAGACCGCGTGAGGCAGCCGGAAGGCGGCTCACGCGGTAAGCCTTGAAGTCGTGAAGTTCGCGCGCTCAGGCGTGTACCTCGATGGAATCCACCCGGTCCGGATAGAAGGCGAGGTGATCCTTTATTGCCGCGACGGCCGTATACGGATGTTCGTAGGTCCAGACCGAATTCGCCGAGCGTTCGCCGCCGGACGGAATCGAGAAGTACGAGCAATCGCCCTTGTACGGGCAATAGGTCGTATGTTCGGTGCGTTCCAGCAACGTCATGTCCGTGTCTTTCCTGGGGATGTACAGGACAGCAGGGTAGGCCGCTTCGCGCAACGTCAACGCTTCGCGGGTGTCGGCGATCACCTTGCCGCCGAGCTTGACGACGATGCGTGCCGGGTTCGGCTCGACGGTGATCGGATGATCGGCGCCTGGAATCTTGACGGTCTTGCCTGTCTGGTTCAGGTTGCTTGACATTGAAACACTCCTTGGGTTGATTCGCCTGGCAGCGTGGGCCGCGCTCGGCGAGACGGGTGTTGCGGGCCGCTGCCGCTCAGAGCGCGAGGTTTCAGGGCTCAGGCGGCAAACGGCATGAAGTCAATATACGCGCGCTCGTCTTCCAGAATAGCCGAAGGTGGCCGCTGTATAGATGTTCAATCAGAGCTTCGAGCCGCCGTCGACGCGCAGCGTATCTCCGGTAATCCAGCGGGCTGCATCGGAGGCGAGGAACGCGACCGCACCGGCGATATCATCGGGCTGCGCGATGCGCTTCAATGCCTGCATGCCGAGCGTGATGTCGCGACCGGTATCCGTTTTCGTGAAGTTCGACATGTCGGTGGCGACTACGCCCGGCGCCACCGCATTCACACGAATACCGCGTTCGCCGAGTGCGGAGGCGAAATGCTTGACGAGCGTATCGACCGCGCCTTTGGTCGCGGCATACGCCGATAGCGCGCCCACTGCGGAATGCGCGGCAAGCGACGACAGCAGCACGACGCTACTGCCCTGGCCAAGCACCGGCAGCAACTGCTGCACGAGGAAGTAGGGCGCCCGTACATTCACCGCGAACAGGTCGTCGAAATCTTCAACGGTGGTGTCTTCGATGCTCGCCGCCTTGGAGATGCCGGCGTTGGCCACCAGAACGTCCAGCCGCTCGCCGACGATTTCGCGCACCGCTGCTGCCAGCTTGTGCGGACCGTCTGCCGCACGCAGATTGGCGCCGACCTTCTGCGCCTTGCCGCCGGCTGCGCGGATCTCCGCAACGACAGCGTCGGCTTCCTTCTCGCCACTGCTGTAATGAATCAGGACCTCTGCGCCCTGTTTGGCGAGTGCGAGGGCGCTGGCGCGGCCGATACCACGCGAAGCGCCGGTGACGAGGGCGGTTTTTCCAGTCAGGCTAGTCATGGTCAATCTCCAGTGCGGTTGAAAGCTGCTGTGCTTTTGTGAAGTTCGGATGCATGTTCGTCATCCGGTAGATCAGAGCTGTGACGCGGCGGTTGTGGACCTTTGCGTCGCTGCCATGAGAGCTAATTTAGGGGTGCACAGCTCAAAGGAAAAAGACTTTGTGGGCTGGTGGGCATGCCTCGTGGGCATGTCGTGCGGGCGCGACGCCGCATGGTAGGCGCTGGGTGGCCCAATCCGGCGTGCTATGGGGAAGTGTCGGGTAAATGAAAGCATGTGGGGCATGCATGACCTGAAGGTCAAAAAACCCTCCAGGCAGCCACAGTCTCATGATCTGGCCGCGCTGCTGTGTCGCCGCGTGTCCAGGTCACCCTGCAGACTCGATGCGTGTTACACCGACGCTTCGAGTTCGTGGATCGCTTCGGCCAGCACCATTTGCGCGGCATTGGCCGGCCGTGCCGCCGTCCGGCCCGCTGGCCCATAAACCGCGTCGCCGCGCACGATGCTGGATCCCGTGATGGCGCAGACGCCCTGCGAGCGCGCGATCCTGCGAATCCACAACTGTTCGCAGTAGTTGGCGGCGGTGGAGTCGCGCCACGTAATCGAAACCGATTTGGCAGTGAAACGCTCGACAAACGTCACCACAGCGCTTTTGTTGTCGGCCGGCCTACCCCGCGAACGATCAGCCGCCGCGCCACGGCGCGCCGGATTGGCGCAATCGCGACCTGAGCGCGTCGCGGACCGGCGAGGCGCACCTTGCGTGCGGCCGGCGCTCGCCGCTTCTTCCAGATCGTTATCACGCACCTCGTCCTGCGTGGACAAGGCGCTTTCTTTCAATCCTGCAATCACGACTGCCCATGGATCTGCGAGGCGGGGACGCGCCAGCGCGTCGCCAGCGCTCGAAAAGGCACGTTCAACCACACTGTTACGCTGCGCCGCATCGGCCTTCAGGTGCCGACTGCGCCCCGAAGGCGCGTTCATCGTGGCTGCCAGGTCTGGCTCGGGTCCTGTAACGTTCACGTCGAATCCTTTATCTGATTCCGCTCCCCGGGACCGCCGCTGACTGCCCCGACGTGTCGGGACGGCTGAACGCGGCAACCCCGCGGCACGTCGCAAAGACGCGAACGCCCGTCGTGACGGCGGGCGGCACAACGGGGCTGAAGGCGGAAGGCTGGTGTCATTGGCGACACCCTCGAACGCATCTTATCGGCCGGCTCGCGCGAGATAAATGTGCGTTCCCTGAAAACAATGTTTGGGTTCCGCCAACAATAAAGGGGTGCGGCGACGCGCCCCTTGTGCTCAGACAGTGACGACGATCTTGCCGAACTGGCCGTTTTTCTCCAGATAACGGTGGGCTTCAACCATTTCGTCGAACTTGAAGGTGCGGTCGATTACCGGCTTGAGCGCGCCGCTTTCCAGCCCCTTCAGGACATAGTCGACCGCGGTCTTGCGCCGGGCCTCGTCACCGCTCGTCAGCCAGATGTTGTGAGCTTTGACGGTGATGACCTTGGCGATCATGTCGAGGATCGGCAGCGGTGTGACATCGGTGCTGAGCGCGCCATAGATGTACAGGATGCCGTTGAAGGACAGCGCCTCGATCAGCTTGGTCAAGGTCGGGCCGCCGACCGGGTCGAAGGCGACGCGTGCGCCGTTGCCGCCCGTGATGCGTTTCACCTCTTGCACCAGGTCGGTTTCTTCCGTGGCAATCACGTGCGCTGCGCCGGCTTCGAGCAACTGCTGGCGCTTTTCCGAGGTCCGCGTGAGGGCGATCGACGTGGCGCCGGCGTAGTTGGCGATCTGGATCGCCGCAAGGCCTACGCTGCTCGAGGCGGCGGGAATGATGACGAAGTCGCCTTTCGTGACCTTGGCATCTTCGATCAGCGCGCCGTACGCCGTGACAAACATCATCCACACCGACGCGGCCTCGGCATAGGACAGCGACTTGGGATGCTTCACGACCGCATGTTCCGGCACGATGACGACTTCGCCGTACGTGCCGTAGTCGTTCATCGAGAACGACGGCATGACATTGACTTCGTCGCCGGCCGCGATGCCGGTCACCTCCGCGCCCACTGCGTCGACGACGCCGGCGGCCTCATACCCCAGACCGGCCGGAAACTTGACGGGCTCGATGTAGTCATCGAGACGCCACATCGATTCGGCGCGGTTGATGCCGATCGCCTTTACTTTAATGCGAACTTCATGCGGGCCGGGCGCGCGCACCGGATGCTCGACGAATTCGAGCACTTCGGGAGCGCCGGCTTTGGCAAACTGGACAGTGCGTGACATAGGAACCTCGTGATGTGAGTGCTGCTGGTGTAGTGCGTTGAGCGTGACGGCGATTGCTCAGGAGCACACCGTCTCGGCTTCTTCGTAAGCCGGGAAGTCTGAGTAGTTCTTTTCGTCGCCACCCCAGAACGCGGAGCGCACGTACGGCGTGAGCGGCAAGTTGTGCTGCAGACGATACGGCAAATCCGGATTCGACGAGAAGTGACGACCGAAAGCCACCAGGTCGGCATCGCCGGATGCGACGATCGCTTCGGCACTGGCGCCGTCGAAACCGCCTGCGGCGATGATCGGACCTGAGAAGTGCGCTCGCAGATACTTCACCGCTACCGGTGCGTGGCCTTCATGCAACGTGTCGTCTCCCTTGATGCGCGGTTCGATCACGTGAAGATAGGCCAAACCGTAACCGTCGAGTACTTTAGCCACGTAGCTAAAGGTGGCTTCCGGGTTGCTATCGGAGATGCCGCCCCATTCGCCGGACGGCGAGATCCGTACACCTACGCGCCCGGCGCCGAACACTGAAATCAGTGCTTCGACCGCTTCACGGAGAAAGCGCACGCGGTTTTCGATCGGGCCACCGTAGGCGTCCGTGCGCTTGTTGGTGCCGTCCTGGATGAACTGGTCGACTAGGTAGCCATTCGCGCCGTGCAACTCCACGCCGTCGAAGCCGGCATCGAGCGCGCGTTGAGCGGCGATGCGAAACTCTTCGATGATGCCAGGGATCTCTTCAATCGCGAGCGCGCGGTGCGGCGAGGCGGGGACGAAACCGTCCCTGGTCAGCGCCACGCCGTCGAAAGGGACGACCGAAGGCGCGACCGGGTCGACGCCGCCGGTCATCTCCACATGGCTTTGGCGGCCGCCGTGGATCAGTTGCATGAAGACGCGGCCGCCTTTTGCATGTACCGCCTTGGCGATGGCCTTCCAGCCTTCCGTCTGGCCGTCGTGGTAGAAGCTGGCGGCGCCCAGATAGGAGCGTGCTGTGATCGAGATGCTGACGCCTTCGACGATTTCGAGGCCGCCTTGGGAGGCGCGCTGGCCGTAGAAGTCCGCCATCATCGGACTGGGAATGTCGCCGGGCTGGATGGTGCGCAAGCGTGTCATCGGCGCGAGCACGACCCGATGTGAGAGGGTATAAGCGCCGACTTTCCTGGGAGTGAACAAGTGAGCCATGATCTTTCCTTTGCTGGGTAGATATATATTGCAAGCATGGATTGAAATCGGCCCCGGGTCGTCGTCCTCAGAGGACTGCCGTCACGTCGCCGCCTGATGGGTAATGTAGTGAGGTCTTGTCGAAAGCTAAAAGACTTTGTAAGCTGACAGGCATGCCTATCAGGCATGGATCGAATTTGAGGGCCTATGGAGCTACGCCATTTGCGGTATTTCATCGCGGTTGCCGAGACCGGCAGCCTGACGGTCGCGGCCGAGCGCCGGTTGTTCACTTCGCAACCGTCGTTGAGCCGGCAGATCCGCGATCTGGAGGAGGAGGTCGGCGCCGACCTGTTTAGCCGCAGTGCGCGCGGGGTCGAGCTGACGGCCGCGGGCAAGGCGTTTCTCGATCACGCGCGGCTCGCGCTCTCGCAGGTGGACGCAGCAGGCGAGGCAGCGCGGCGCGCTGCGCAACCCAGCAAGCCTGTCTTTGCGCTCGGGTTTCTGACGGGGCAAGAAATGACGTGGTTGCCGCGCGCGATGCAGGTGTTGCGCGAGGAGTTGCCGAAGGTCGACGTGACGGTGTCGAGCCACTACTCGCCGGATCTGGCCGACGCGCTCGCGCGCGGCAAGCTCGACCTCGCGTTTTTACGCGCGGAACCGGGCTTCGATCTCGACTATCGTGTGGTGAACCGGGAGAAACTGATCGTGCTGATGCCGAGCGACCATGCCCTCACCGAGCGGGCCACCATCCGTCCCGAGGATTTCGCGGGCGAGCCGTTCATCATGGCGACCAACAAGGCCAAGGTGCTGCATCAGGTGATCCTGCAGTATCTGCGGGACAAGGCGATCGAGGTGAAGCCCGAACATGGCGTCGACAACCTCGCGATGGCGATGTCGTTAGTAGCCTCTACGCGCGGTCTGGCGCTGATGCCGGAGTACGCGAACAATCTGCTGCCGTGGTCGGTGGTAAGCCGCCCGCTCGAAGGCGAGGCGCCGACGATCGACCTGGTGATCGGTTACAGCAAATCGAATACGTCTGCGTTGCTGAAGCTGTTTCTTTCGAGGGCGGATGAGTTGCTGATGTAGCCGGCCGGTGCAGCGTTCGGCACGGCGAGATTTTTATAGTCACAGCACGGGACTCCTAAGCGAATGAGATTATTCTCCTCCGATACGCCCCGTATTCGCCCGGCTAGCCCCCTCCGACACCGTCAGAAATGACAGCGCGTTACCGCTATAACTGGCTGCCCGCGGCGTAGCGAAAGCGCCGGTGTACATTACCAGCGACGCATGATCGAGTAGGCTACTGCTGGCAGACCGGCAGGTGTTATCCGCAGCTATTGGCGAGACAGATGTAACACCGACTTGCAGGTCACGCCTGCATGGACGCAAGGTATAGCTGTTAACGTTGGGATCCACACCGGAGCGCCGCGAGGCAAACCAGAACAACGAGGAAAACCGCATATGGCAACGCGCACGAAATCGCGAATCCGGGTTGGCATTGGAGGCTGGACCTATGCCCCATGGCGGGGGGTGTTTTATCCGCAGGATGTGACACAAAAACGCGAGCTCGAATACGCGAGCCGCC
>NZ_JAMFSB010000283.1 GCF_026225065.1 Paraburkholderia sp.
CATGCGCGTGTTCGCCGGGGGCATGATCGTGGGCGCCGTGATCGTGATCGTGCGCTTCGCTTTGGTCGTGGTCATGACCCGCGTGGTTATCGCCTACGTGGCTGTGGCTCGCGTGATCGTGACCACCTTCGTCACGCCCTGCGTAATCATGTCCATCTTGCGCCGCCCGTACGGAGCCTCGCGTCGGTTCGCTGGCGGCCGTATCGTCTGTATCTAACCCATAGAGCCACATCGGCGCGTGATCGTCCTCGCGCTCTTCGGCCGGCCCGTCAGGGACTGGTGGTTTCGTCATGGCTGGTCCAGGGAAAATTCGCTCAGCGGTTCGGCCACGTGTTCCAGCATGCCCGCGAGCATGCCGCTAATGTGCCGGTCCGCCGCGAGGTAGAACACCTGCTTGCCCTGGCGCTCCGCGCGCACGATGCGCGCCGCACGCAGCAGGCGCAGATGATGGCTCACCAGCGATTGCGACAAACCCAGCGACTCCGCAATCGCGCCCACCGCGCGTTGCTCGTCGACACACGCAAGCACGATACGTAAGCGCGTCGGATCTCCGAGCAAACGGAACAGGTCGGCAAGCGGCACTACAGGGTCGTCGTGGTCGTCAGTTGACAGGAGCAGCATAGTTCTCAAACATATGAACAAGTATTCATATGTTATAGATTTATCTCTTAAAGGTCAAACCGTGGGTGCGGGGTCACGAGTGTGGGAAAATGCGACATTTGCCTTACAAGACTCGCCCTTCCCGTCATGGAACCCCTGTTTGAAAGCGCCTACGCGGCGCATCGTGACGGCCGCCTCGACGACGCCGAGCGCGGCTATCGCGCCGCGCTGGATAGCGATCCCGCGAACGTCGATGCACTCCACCTGCTGGGCGTGCTACGGCATCAGCTTGGTCAACACGCCGAAGCTGCCGACCTCGTCGGCCGCGCGGCGCATCTGCGTCCGCAAGATGCCGCCTTGCAGCTGAATCTCGGCAATGCGCTGAAGGCATTGGGGCAAATCGATGGGGCAATCGAGCGCTTTCGCAACGCGCTCACACTCGCACCCGCGTTTCCGTTGGCGCACTACAACCTCGGCAACGCATATGCCGCCGCGGGGCGCCACGCAGACGCAGCCGATGCGTTCCAGAAGTCGCTGCGCCTGCAGCCGAACAACGCGTCGTCGCACAACAACCTGGGCAACGCGCTGCACGCTCTCGGACGCCACGAAGAAGCGATTGCTTCGTTCCAGCGGGCGCTCGAACTGCACCCGGGTCATGCGGGAGCGCACAACAATCTCGGCATGGCGCTCAATGCACTCGGGAAGCCCGACGAAGCCGTGCTTCAATTTCGTGAAGCGATCTCGGCCCAGCCGCGCTTCGTCGCGGCGCACTTCAATCTCGCTAACACGCACGACGCCACGGGCCAGCATGAACAGGCGCTTGGCGCGTTCGAAGCCGTGCTCGCACTGGAGCCGCAATTGCCGCCGGCACTGTTTGGCCTCGGCAATACGCTCGCCGCATTGGGACGTCACAAGGAGGCACTGCTGCGCTTTGAGCGGGTCGTGGGTCTCGATCCGAAGTTTGCGCTAGCCTGGCTCAGCCTCGGAACCACGCACCACGCGCTGGGCGGCCATGCAGCGGCCGTACGCGCATTCGACCAGGCATTGCGGCTACGGCCCGATCTGGCGTCGGCTCATATGAACCGCGCGGTCGCCTGGCTCGCGCTCGGCGATTTCGAACGCGGGCTACCCGAATATGAATGGCGCCTCAAGACCATGGCGCAACGCGAGCCGCAGACACTGCCCCGCTGGCAAGGCGAGCCGATCGAAGAGCGCACGCTGTTCGTGCACGCCGAACAGGGCTTCGGCGACACGCTGCAATTCGTGCGCTTCGTGCCGATTGCTGCGCAGCGCGCAGCGCGCGTCGTACTCGAAGTTCAGCCCCAGCTCGTGCCGATCCTCGCGCCCGCAGCGCTCGAATGGCGCGTGAAGCTGATCGCCCAAGGGACACCACGCCCGCCTGCTGACCTGCAATGCCCGCTATTGAGTCTGCCGCTTGCGCTCGGCACCAGCCGCGAGACGATTCCGGCGCGCACGCCCTACCTCAGCGTGCCCCCCGCGTACCGGCGCAAGTGGCGCGGTTCGCTCGGCGGCCACGCCAAACGCAAAATCGGCCTCGCGTGGTCGGGCCGCATCCAGCAACATGAAAACCGCACGATGCCGCTTGCTGCGCTCGAACCGCTGTTCGCGCTCGAGGGGATCGACTGGATCATCCTGCAGCCCGATCTCAGCGCGGCGGAATGCGCTACGCTCGAAAAACATGCGCGTGCCGGCAACATTCATCGCTTCGACAAGCGCATCGGCGACTTCGCCGACACAGCTGCGATCATCGAACGGCTCGACGCCGTCGTCTCGATCGACACGTCGATCGCTCACCTGAGCGGTGCCTTGCGCAAACCGCTGTGGCTGATGCTGCCGTTTGCCGCCGACTGGCGCTGGTTCGTCGACGAACCGCGCAGCCCCTGGTACCCCGGCGTCCATCTGGTCCGTCAGCCGCAACCGGGCGCGTGGGCGGAAGTGGTCGAGAAGGTTGCACGCGAGCTCCGCGACGCGTAACGATTCAACAAGGTCTACAAAGCAAAAACCCCACACTTCGAAAAAGCGTGGGGTTTTTTGCATCAACGCCGGCTATTCAGCCAACGGCCGGCGCGCGAACGCAGAGTCGTGTCGTCCTAGGCCGTACGGTACTGGTTGCGCGCCTCAGGCGTGCGATACAGCACAAGCGTCGCGATCAAACCGCAGATTGCCGCGATGCCGAGCCACAGGCCAGGAGCCGCCTTGTTGCCCGTCGAGTGGATTAGCAGCGTCGAGATGGCCGGCGTGAAACCGCCGATCGTCGTGGCAAGGCTGTATGCCAGCGAGAAACCCGCGGTACGCACTTCGACCGGCATCACTTCAGTCAACGCTACCACCATCGCGCCGTTGTAGCAGCCGTACAGCAGCGAGAGCCACAGTTCGACGATCAGCAGGCGCGCGAACGAGGGCTCGGCCACCAGCCATTGCACCGCCGGATACGCTGTGAGGATCGTCAGGATGGTGAACACCAGCAGCACCGGACGACGTCCGATACGATCCGAAAGCGCGCCCGCCAGCGGCAACCAGACGAGATTCGACAGGCCGATACAGACCGTGACAACCAGCGTGTCGATCGCCGACAGCTTGAGCACTTCCTTGCCGAACGTCGGCGTATAAGCCGTGATCATGTAGAACGACACCGTCGTCATGATCACCATGCCCATGCCGGCGAGCACGACGCCCCAGTTCTCGAGCATCGACTTCATGATCTCGCGCATGCTCGGACGATGCTTGCGTGCGGAAAATTCCTCGGTTTCCTGCAGCGAACGGCGGATCAGGAACAGAAACGGCACGATCAGACAGCCGATCAGGAACGGCACACGCCAGCCCCATGCGCTCATCTGTTCAACCGGCAGAATCTGGTGCAGGACCACGCCGATCAGCGCCGCAAAGACAACAGCGACCTGCTGGCTACCCGACTGCCACGCGCAGTAGAAGCCCTTGTTGCCCTTGGTGGCGATTTCCGAGAGGTAGACCGACACGCCACCCAGCTCCACGCCGGCTGAGAAGCCTTGCAACAGGCGTCCCAGCAACACGAGCAATGGCGCGAAAATGCCGATCGTCGCGTATCCCGGAATGGCCGCGACCGTCAGCGTACCAATCGCCATCAGGCCCAGCGTCAACATCAGGCCCTTGCGACGGCCGTGGTGGTCGATGTACGCGCCGAGCACGATGGCGCCGAGCGGCCGCATCAGGAAGCCCGCACCGAAGACCGACAGCGACAGCATCAGCGACGCGAAGTCGCTGCCACCCGGGAAATAGGTCTTGGCAATCGCCGAAGCGTAATAGCCGTAGACCATGAAATCGTACATCTCCAGAAAGTTGCCGCTGACGACGCGGAAAACTGTCCGGACTTTCGATTCACTGGAAGTTGCATGAGACGCAGTTGACATGACACTCTCAAAATAGCCCGGCGCCGGAGCCGAGCCGGCATGATGGGGCAGTTGCAAACACTTCACCGCGTCGGCGAGCACATGCCACTGGCGAGGGAGGCTCTGGAATAAACGAACGCGCCAGGGGCGCTGCATTTTGATGCTGCATACATTGCGATGGTATAAGGGTAAACCTTAGGTTGCCGGCACACCGCAAGCTGATTCGAATGTTACCGTTCCTCGCTCGAGCTTGCAGCCAGGATGGACGCTGCCCGCGCCCTTAGCCTTGCTCGCAGTACACTTTGAGCTTTCCATCCCTTACTGAGCATCCCTTTGATGTCTAACGCCAGCGCCCTTTCTTTGCGCCCCGCGACGGCGCTCGACGCCGACCTGATCGCGTCGATCCATGCCGCCAGCTGGCAAGCCACCTACCGGGGTCTGCTGCCCGACGCATTTCTCGACGGCGAGGTGACGCGCGAACGCGCCGCGTACTGGCAGGTGCGCCTGAACGCGCCGGGCGCCGAACGGCGCAACGTGGTGATTGCCGAGCACGCCGGCGAACCGATCGGCTTTGCATGCGTCGAAAGCCAACCCGACTCGGCGTGGGGGGTACTGCTCGATAACCTGCATGCGCTACCTGGCCACCAGGGAATCGGTGTCGGCAAGCTGCTGATGCAAGCCGCCGTCAACTGGACGCGCGCGCAGGGCGAAAGCCGGCTGTATCTCTATGTGCTCGAGGGAAATACGCCGGCCATCGGCTTTTACGAGCGGCAGGGCTGGCAGTTCGCGGGCGCAGAGCCCGATCATATGGGCGGAGTGGATATCACCGCATTGCGATACGTGTACCCGCTGGATTGAACATCGCTGTCGCAGCCTTCTTATCTTGACGACGGCAGACCCGACTCGCTCTGGCGCTGCAGCTGCTGCACCTGGTTCTGCACCTGACGCAACTCGGCCTGGGCCTGTTCCTTCTGCGCACGCAACGCGGCGGCCTCGGTCTGCGTCTGGCGTTGATAGTCGTTGACCCTGGCCTGCTGGGTACGGGCCACGTCCAGATCGGCCTGCAAGCGCTTCGCACGATCTTCCGACTGCGCAATCACATCTTCAATGAATGCCTTCTGCGCCTGCAATTGCGTGCGGTGAATTTCCACCTCGGCCAGCTGCGCGGTCTGCTGCACAAAGCCGGCGTAGACGGTCTCGGCGCGAGTGTCGTCCTGCGACTTGATGACCCGCCAGAAATGCTTGTCTTGAAATAACGCTACGTAGTACGTCATTTCTTGCGGATAGAAAAACAGACTCGCGCCGTAGCTGCCGTTGTAGGTGGTCCGCAACTCCGTCAGCTGGGCTTCGTGGATCATCTGCATCAGTTCCGCAACATTGCCTTGTGCGTCGCCGCCCGCTCCAGCGCGAGCGTCCGGGCTCGTGGCGACGGCCGCCTGCAATGCGGCGGAAACCGGTTGAGGCGTCAGCGCATTCATGGCCGGACGCGTTCCGACGACCGGCACCGAATCCACCGAACCGGCGCCCTCTTCTGCCAGCACGAGACCACCATGCTGCAGCAACGCACACGTGGTCGCGAGCAGCATTGCGCGCCGTACAGTCAAGAGGTACTTCATACGTGCATGCTCCATGCGAATTCAAAATAGCTTTGGATTATCGCGCGTATTTGTGCCTAAGCGAAGCATTCGTATGTTCCGCGACAACACTTTAAATCGAGATAGATAGCAATCTTAAGATTCCAGCGAATCGTCTCGCGCATCGCGAAAAAGCATCCTGTTTAATGGATGAAAAAAAGAAAGGACGACGCACACGCTGTGATGAAAAAGTCAGGCCGTAATTCGGGATAGGCAAGTGGTTGTTTAGCAATGTGATTGGCGAGAAGTGGTGGCGCATAGAACTTTTAGCGAAACAAAGTCAGTGCAGTTTACATTGGATTACTTACTATCTTTAAAATTCACCGGAAATATCCATACGGAAAGCGCGGCGAATATTGCCGGTCGGATCGAGAAAGGTTATCCCATAAAAAAAGCGGCTCCGTTGGAAAACGGAACCGCCTTTCACGCCCTTCGGCCCACCCACGCGGCCTGGCAATTCTCTGCAGAAAACGCGTGCCTAGAAGCGCGTTTCGCGCGCCACGCGCAGGAACGTATCCAGCAGCGGCGTGCAATCGAGTAATTCCGGTCCGCCCGCGCGATGAAACTCCGGATGCCATTGAACACCCATCACGAACGGCGCGCGTCGATAGCGAATCGCTTCGATGATGCCGTCCGAGGCCGATACCGCCTCGATATTGAGATCGCGCCCAATCGTCTTGACGGCCTGATGGTGAATCGAATTGACGATCGCGTCACGCCTGCCCGGAAACATGTTGGCGAGCGTCGAGCCGTCCGGAAAATGGATACCGTGGCGGTGCTGGTCATAGTGTTCATTGACGTGGACGCCCGCGGTCGGCACATCCGTGGCGATATCCTGGTAAAGGGTTCCGCCAAACGCCACATTGATCAGCTGACAGCCCCGGCATACACCAAGCACCGGCTTGCCGGACTCGATGAACTCGTGCAACAGCTCCAGTTCGTACATATCGCGCACGCGGTCGCCGGGCCACTCGGGACTCGTCGCCTGTTCGGCATAGGACTGCGGTGAAACATCCGCGCCACCTTGCAACAACAGGCCGTCGAGGTTCTTGGCGTAATCGCGCAGACGGATGTTGCTCGGATGCAGCATGCCCTGATGGCCAACGGTTGGAATCATGAACACCAGCACGTCGCGCGACATCACCCAGTGCGCAATCGACTCTTCGAGATATTGCAGCGTCTTCCCGCGCAGGCCTTTAGCGCCCGGCTCCGGATGGAAGATGCGAGCCGACACGCCAATGCGCAACGTCCGTTGCGTGATCCGTTGCCCCGCCCTGTCGAAGATCTGGCGAGCCCGCGCCGCGATGATGCGGCCAAACACCGACCATGCCGAGTCAGTCTGCTTCAGATAGCGCGGCGGTGCCGGCGGCAACGCATTCGGCGGAGGCGGATTTGTCGCGGTGAAGTCTGGGGCTGCGCCGAAGCCGGGCGGCACGGAACTGGTCGGGCCGCGTGTAGCGGGTGCCGCGGTCGACTCGCTGTCCTCGCCCGCCGTTGAGGCTGCCTCTACGGGCGCGGCAGGTTGCGGGGCGTGCGACGTGGACGGCGTGCCGTGTTTGGCCTGGGCGGCGTCGCGCTTCTGCTTAACCTGGGCCTCTTGCTGCGCGGTCGACTCGGCAGCGGATGCGCGGGCTTCGGCAGCATCCCGTTGCTGGGCGGCGACAGGATCGGCGGGAGTAACGGACGACGCGCTGATTGGATCGTCGGTCGAAGAGCGCTCCGCGGCCTCTTCGGCCGCAGGGGAGGGCTCGGCGGCTGACGCAGAAGAGATGGTCGGCGGTGACCCCGTCGGAGGTAATCCCGTCGGCACACCAGCAGTCGAATCAGCAGGCAAATCTTTGAGCGGTGACTGAACAGCATCCTCGTGTGAGGTGGGCAAGCTGACCTTCGGGGATGCGGGCGCGGTCTCGGCCGTCGACACGTCGGGCTTTGCAACGCCGGGCTTCGAAACCTCAGCCGGCGTGCCGGACGGGGACGGGGTGCCGGGCGTACCGGCATTCTCTGGCTTGTTTTCGCTCATGACTGTCGGACGGGCGCCTTCCACGCGAACGGATGAGTAGGTTCTGATTATCCGCTACCGGGCGATATGCGGCAAACCTGCACACAATTGCTCACATTGTTACGCAACACAGATCCGGGCGCGCGATAACGTCATTTATTTATGGATCAGGTTGTTCGTCGAAAGTTTCGCGCAATGCGATCTGCAGGGCCGCGTGGATCTTCACGCACCAGCGCCAAAGCAATGTCACGAGAAGTGCTGCACACACCAGCACCACCACCAGCAACCCGGTGGGCGGCAGGATGCCGCCTGAGAGCGCCGCCAGCAATAGAAAGACTCCTATCATCGAGACGATTGGCACAAGATCGGAAATCGCCGAGCGGATCGCACGCGTGAAGCGCCCGGCTTTCGCCGGCTGGACGCTGAGTTCGGCAAGCAACAACGCGAGCGATTTGGTCTTGCGATACACGGCGACCAGAAACGGCATCGAAAGAAGCAACGCCGCGCTCCACAGCACCACGCGCTGCAGCGGTTCGGAGGGCAGCCAACGGTCGAGCGACAGGTTAGCGTAGGACGCGCCGTACGTCACGGCCAGAAAAATCGCTACCACCAGCGCAAGGTTCACAGCAATCTGCACAACGATCCGGCGTGTGATGCTAAAGGGTGTCGGGCCGCCGCCGGTTGATCGCAAACTCTCGAGCCATTGCGAGTACATGCCGAACACGTTGGCGACGGGACGCGGCATCGCACGGCTGAGACGCTGCGTTAGTGGATCGGCGGCGCGGATCAGGTACGGCGTGAACAATGTGGTCAGCGCCGATACGGCAACCGCAATCGGGTAAAGAAAGGCGCTCGTCACCTTTAGCGTGACGCCAAGCGAGGCAATGATGAAGGAGAACTCGCCGATCTGCGACACTGTCATGCCCACCCGCATGGCGGTGCGTCCGTCCTTGCCGGCGAGGAACGTGCCGAGGCCGCACGAGACAATCTTGCCGACGATCACCGCGACCGTGATGACCGCAATCGGCCACGCGTAGTCGACCAGCACATGCGGGTTGAGCATCAGGCCGATGGTGACGAAGAAGATGGCCGAAAATGCGTCACGCAGCGGTGCAATCAGATGCTCGATACGACGCAGATGTCGCGACTCGGCCATGATCGCACCAATCAGGAAGGCGCCGAGCGCGATGCTGTAATCGAGCTTGACGACCAAAAGACAAAAGCCAAAGCAGAAGCCGAGCACGGACACGAGCAGCATCTCGTCGCTGCCCGAGCGCGCCACATAATTGAGCGCGCGCGGCACGACGAGTATCCCCACCACCAGCGACACGGTCATGAACAGCAGCAACTTGCCGAGCGTGACGAGTGCGACGCCCGCGCTTAACTGACCCGTCTGCGCAATGCCGGACAGCAGCACCAGCATCGCAATGGCGAGGATGTCCTCGACGATCAGAATCCCGAACACCAGTTGCGCAAAGCGCTCACGTTTGAGGCCGAGTTCCGAAAGAGCCTTCACGATGATCGTAGTCGAGGAGATAGCGAGGATCGCGCCGAGAAACAGCGAGTCCATCGAGCTCCAGCCGAAGGCGCTGCCGATCTCATAGCCAAGCCACAGCATCAGCACGATCTCGGAGAGCGCCGCGACAATCGCCGTGGCGCCGACCTGAAACAGCTTGCGCAGGCTGAATTCGAGCCCTAGCGAAAACATCAGGAACACGACGCCGAGCTCGCCGAGCGTCTGGATGGTCTGCTCGTCGTGGATCAACTGGAACGGTGGGGTGTACGGCCCGATGATCACCCCTGCGGCGATATACCCAAGCACCACCGGCTGTTTCAGGCGATGGAACAGCACGGTGACGACGCCCGCGAGCGCCATGACCACCGCCAGGTCCTGAATGAAGCCAATTCCGTGGTGCATAGACAGAGTTTCCTTACAAATTGCTGTCGAAAAATCTGATAGTAACGCAGCTTGGCGACTAGGCGCGTGTTACGTGCTGGTCCGGAACTCGGCGGATTGTTTTTGACACGCTGGACGCCTGTGAAATATCACAATAATATTTGCCGCATATTCAGATGATGGAGTGCAGCAATGACGCAGGTAACGTTCGACGTATTTGAGGCAGGTAACCGCGCGGAAACACGCACGCCGCTGGTGGTTGAGGTGAATCGTTTGACCATCGCCGGCTGGGCGGGACGCGACCGCTCGGCCATCGAACATCACATTGCCGAACTCGCCGAGCTGGGCGTCAAGCGGCCCTCGACCACGCCCTGCTTCTACCGCCTCGGCGCGGAATTGCTGACGCAGGCCGAACAGATCGACGTGGTCGGCAGCCATTCGAGCGGCGAGGCCGAGTGCGTGCTGGTGCAGTCGACGGCTGGCCTCCTCGTCACCGTCGGCTCGGACCACACCGACCGCGAGGTCGAGGCCTACGGCGTCACGGTGTCGAAGCAGGTGTGTCCGAAGCCGCTCGCCCGCGACGCGTGGCGCTTCGACGACGTCGCCGGCCATTGGGACCAGTTGCAGTTGCGCGCCTTTGCCATTGCCAACGGTGTGCGCAGGGTCTACCAGCAAGGCAGCGTCGCCTCGTTGCTGGCAGCGGCGGACCTGCTCGAGCGCGCCCCGCTCGCAACGGGCGCCGCCATGTTTTGCGGCACGCTTGCGGTCGAAGGCGGCATCGTCGGGATGGTCGACGGCGACGCGCTCGAACTCGAACTGCACGACCCGGTGCTCAATCGCACCCTGCGCCACGCTTACCGCGTGCATGCGTTACCTGTCGTCGAATGAGGCACCCATGAGCCCTGTCCCGCCTTCAGCCGAGTTGCGTGCCGCCACCCACACCGGGGCCTCGTTGGACGCCGCCATAGAAGCCAGCGCGCTGCGCAAGATCACCTGGCGCATCATGCCGTTCCTGTTTCTGGTCTATGTGCTTTCGTATCTCGACCGGGTCAACATCGGCTACGCGAAACTACAGTTCACGGGTGATCTTGGCTTGTCGAACACAGCCTACGGACTCGGCGCAGGCATATTCTTCTTCGGCTATTTCGTCTTCGAAGTCCCGAGCAACCTGCTGCTGAAGAAATTCGGCGCCCGCGCGACGATCGCCCGCA
>NZ_JAMFSB010000284.1 GCF_026225065.1 Paraburkholderia sp.
AATAGCGGGTTACTCAACCTTCCGCAACACGGCCTGACCGTTTAGCGGATTGCGCGAATCAAGTCTGCTTGGAAGGACCTAAAACTGGCAATACTTTCTCTAGCATAGCACAGATCACTACGTCGACGCGCCGATAGCCGCACCCGAGATGCTTATCCAGCGGGCTTTCGTGGACCTTTCGCGAATAAGGGACGTATTAAACACCCGGCGCTTATGTGCCGCCTATGCAAGAAAAAAGCCGCCCGAAGGCGGCTTTCTCAACACGCTGACTCGCGTGAATTTAGTCCACTGCGCCCTTACGGCTGGCGCTACGGCGCTCGTGTTCCTTCAGGTAACGCTTACGCAGACGAATGGATTGCGGCGTAACTTCGACCAGTTCGTCGTCGTCGATAAATTCAACTGCGTATTCCAGCGACATCTGGATTGGCGGCACGAGGCGCACCGCTTCGTCCGTTCCCGACGAACGCACGTTGGTCAACTGCTTGCCCTTGATCGGGTTCACAACGAGGTCGTTGTCGCGACTATGAATGCCGATGATCATGCCTTCGTACAGTGCATCGCCCGGCGACACGAACATGCGGCCGCGATCCTGCAGCTTCCACAATGCGTAGGCGACAGCCGCGCCGTCGTCCTGCGAAATCAGCACGCCGTTACGACGTTCGCCAACTCCGCCTTCCCTCACCGGCTGATACGAATCAAACGTGTGGCTCATCAGGCCCGTGCCGCGCGTGAGCGTCAGGAATTCCGACTGGAAGCCGATCAGGCCACGTGCCGAAATACGATACTCAAGACGCGTGCGGCCGCGGCCGTCCGACGCCATGTCGAGCATTTCGCCCTTGCGGCGACCCAGCTCTTCCATCACGCCGCCCTGGTTTGCATCTTCCATGTCGACGGTCAGGTTTTCGTACGGCTCGTGCTTCACGCCGTCGACTTCCGTCATCACCACACGCGGACGCGACACGGCGAGTTCGTAACCTTCACGACGCATGTTTTCCACGAGAATGGTCAGATGCAGTTCGCCGCGGCCCATCACTTCAAACGTGGTTTCGTCGCCGGTTTCATTCACGCGCAACGCCACGTTGTGGTTCAGTTCCTTGAACAGACGATCGCGAATCTGACGGCTCGTCACAAACTTGCCTTCACGGCCAGCCAGCGGCGACGAATTGACGAGGAAGTTCATCGTCAAGGTCGGTTCGTCGACCGTGATCATCGGCAGCGCTTCTGGTTGTTCCGGCGAGCAGATGGTCACGCCAATGCCGATTTCTTCGATACCGTTGATCAGCACGATGTCGCCGGCTTCAGCCGACTCCACCTGCACGCGTTCAAGACCCTTGAACGACAGCACCTGGTTGATCTTGCGGTTCAGGATCGCGCCGTCCGGACCCGTGCGCACTGCCACAGCCATGCCCGGCTTGATACGGCCGCGCGTGATACGGCCCACGCCGATGCGGCCCACGTACGACGAATAGTCGAGCGACGTGATTTGCAGCTGCAGCGGACCTTCCGGATCTGCCGGGCGAACCGGAACGTGTTCCAGCACGGCGTCGAACAGCGGGCGCATGTCGCCCGAGCGAACGTCCGCGGTCAAACCTGCATAACCATTGAGACCCGATGCGTAGACGATCGGGAAATCGAGCTGCTCATCCGTTGCGCCAAGCTTGTCGAACAGATCGAACGTCTGGTTGATCACCCAGTCGATCCGCGCGCCCGGACGGTCAACCTTGTTGACCACCACGATCGGCTTGAGGCCGAGCGCCAGCGCCTTCTTCGTCACGAAGCGCGTTTGCGGCATCGGACCTTCCACGGCATCCACCAGCAGCAGCACCGAGTCGACCATCGACAGCACGCGCTCCACTTCGCCACCGAAGTCGGCGTGGCCCGGCGTGTCGACGATGTTGATGTGCGTGCCTTCGTACTCGACCGCGCAGTTCTTCGACAGGATCGTGATGCCACGTTCCTTTTCGATGTCGTTCGAGTCCATCACACGCTCGACCATCTGCTGGTTGTCGCGGAACGTGGCGGTCTGACGGAGGAGCTGGTCGACGAGCGTAGTCTTGCCGTGGTCGACGTGGGCAATAATGGCGATGTTGCGTAGGGCGCGGGTCATAGGAACCTGGGGACAGTTGAGTGCGCCAGCAGCAGCATTGTGTACAAAGCCAACAAAGCCCAAAGCGCACTTTTGGGAACCCAAAATTATAGCACGTGCAGGTTAAGGTTTTCTGGTATTCCCTTAGTAGCAACGCGCGCGTGGGCCGCCTGACTTCCATATTGCCGACGGCTTGACTCATATTTCCTTACATCGCATTTCGCGAACCATTAGGCCACAGCCCCTTGAACCACGGCCCGTGCGCCCGATTCTCCCTCGCCGACGCCGATCTTTTAAGCGCTTGAGACGCTAGAGATCGTTGCCTAAGCTGTAATAACGCTTGCCGGGTCAATTAACGACAATTTATAATCCTGCATAGTCAACCATTGCAGTCGCATGAGAATCATGACCGATCAGATCCCTACGCCGGCGCCGGAAATCAGTTCCTACCAACTCGGCGAAAGCGTCGGCTACCTGATTTCCCGCGTGAGATCGACCATGTCGAACGAGGTCACGCAACGCACGATGGCCGAGCTCGGCATCACCAGCCAGCAAGGCAGCATCCTGTTCATGGTGGCCAGCGGCAAGTGCCTGCTGGCAGCGGAACTGGCCCGCGAATACGGCATCGACGCAAGCGCAGTCACGCGTTTGGTCGACCGGCTCGAAAAGCGCGGTCTGCTCACCCGGGTTCGCAGCAGCGAAGACCGGCGCGTCGTGCGGCTCGCGTTGACACCTGAAGGCCAGAGCGTGGCCGCCCGTATGCCGGCCATTTTCAACAGCGTCGTGGATGGCTTTCTGGCTGGCTTTACAGCTGAGGAGGTCGGTTTCCTGAAGAGCATGCTGCGCCGCGTGCTGATCAATAGCGGCTGTGATCTAACGGGCATAACCCGTGACGTAGCAAGCAATTCTGACGTCAAATCGTCATAAGCTGGTTGCACTGTCCATCATTACAATTCACTGACCATGAGTGCAGCGATGAAATCCCTTTCCCTGTCCGCGCCCGCTGTCTCTTGCCGGGCCGCTGTCACCGCTGCGATGGCGGCGCTGGCCCTCGCGGGGTGCGCGAACTACAGCGGTATCAAGAGCGACAAGCAGATCTCGCCGGCAACGCAGTACGAGTCGAGCCAGAGTTTGCCGGCGCAGGGCGGCCAGTGGCCGTCGTTCGACTGGGCCAATCAGTTCGGCGACCCGCAACTGCCGCAGTTGATCGCCGAAGCCCTGGATGGCAGCCCGTCGATCGCCCAAGCTCAGGCGCGGCTCGCGAAGGCTTCGTCATACATCGAAAGCACGCGTTCGGCGCTCTATCCGAAGGTCAACGGCAGCTACTCGTGGAACCGCGAGATTTTCTCGGCCAACTCGATCTATCCGCCGCCCTACGGCGGCACCTGGTACAGCGAAAACAACGCACTGGCGAGCGCCTCGTGGGATCTCGACCTGTGGGGCAAGAACCGTCAGCGCCTCGGTCAGGCGGTGTCGCAGGAGAAAGCGGCCGAAGCCGACGTGCAGCAGGCGCGTGTAACGCTCGCCGCGTCGGTCGCGAGCACCTATAACCAGCTTGCCCAGCTGTACGCACTGCGCGATATTGCCGCGCGCGAAATCGCCAATCGTCAGAACATTGGCCGCATCACCAATGGCCGCGTTCTCGCCGGACTCGACACCAACGTCGAGCAGCAGACTGCCAATGGCAACATCGCGACGAGCCAGACCAACCTGAGCGACCTCGATGGCCAGATCACCAACGTGCGCTATCAGCTAGGCGCACTGCTCGGCAAGGGACCGGATCGCGGCCTGCAGATCGCCAAACCGGTGCTGACGGTGGGCAACCCCGTCATCCTGCCGGATGACGTGCCGGCCGATCTGGTGTCGCGCCGCCCGGATATCGTCGCCGCCCGCTGGCAAGTCGAAGCCGAGATGCATGACGTGAAGGAAGCGAAGGCAGAGTTCTTCCCGGACATCAATCTGTCCGCGGCTGCGGGCTTCGACGCGTTCGGCTGGGGCAAATTCCTGACCTCGTCGAGCCGTAACATGCAGTTCGGGCCGGCCGTTCACCTGCCGATCTTCGATGCCGGCGCCTTGCGCTCGCAGTTGAAAGGCCGCTACGCCGATTTCGACCTCGACGTCGCCAACTACAACCAGACGCTGATCAGCGCGCTGTCGGATGTCGCCACGCAGATCACAACGATCCGCTCGATCGACCAGCAATCCGGCGACGCACAGCGCGCGCTCGACGCCTCGACCAAGGCGTACCAGCTGGCCGTGATCCGCTATAAGGCGGGTCTGTCGGAGCAACTGCAGGTGCTGACCGCCGACCAGAACCGCCTCGCCGCCGAACAAACGGTGACGAATCTGAAGATGCGCCGCCGCGACATGCAGATCGGTCTCATCAAGGCGCTCGGCGGCGGTTTCGACGCCACCCAGACCGGTCTCGTGGTACCGGCCGATGCGCCGGCCGGCGCGGCCGCCTCACCCGCGGAGCAAGCGGCGCCGGCCGCGCAGGCAACACCGGCCACGCCAACGGCTCAAGCGACCAGGACGACACAAGCAGCAGCAACGGCAGCGAACTGAACCCGAATGCCCACCCGAATAAACGACGCAGATTGAGAGAATACGGAGCATATCAATGAGCACCCCCCAGCAACCTGCTGCCAACGCACAACCGGCGAACAACAGCAAACGCAAGCGCATGATGGCGCTGCTCGTCATCGTGATCCTGATTGCCGCGATCGCCTATGGGCTGTACTACTTCCTCGTTGCGCGCTTCCATGAGTCGACTGACGACGCGTATGTGAACGGCAACGTCGTGCAGATCACGCCGCAAGTGACCGGTACGGTCATCGCGGTGAATGCCGACGATACGCAGACGGTCAAAGCCGGCGACCCGGTCGTCGTGCTGGACCCGGCGGATGCACGCGTCGCGCTGGAGCAGTCCGAGGCCAATCTCGGGCAGGTGGTGCGTCAGGTGCGCGGCCTGTTCGCCGACGACAACCAGTACCAGGCTCAGGTGGAAGTCCGTGAAGCGGATCTGTCGCGCGCCCAGGACGACCTGCGCCGCCGCATGCTGGTCGCCCAGACCGGCGCTGTGTCGCTGGAAGAAATCTCGCACGCACGCGACGCTGTGAAGAGCGCCCAGGCCGCGCTCGACGCCGCGAAGCAACAGCTTGCTTCGAACCGCGCGCTGACCGCCAACACGACGATTGCCGACCACCCGAACGTGGAAGCCGCCGCCGCCAAGGTGCGTGACGCCTATCTGGCGAGCGCCCGTAACACGCTGCCAGCGCCGGTCACCGGCTACGTCGCGAAGCGCTCGGTGCAGGTCGGCCAGCGTGTCTCGCCGGGCAATCCGCTGATGGCGATCGTGCCGCTGAACGGCGTGTGGGTCGACGCGAACTTCAAGGAAGTGCAGTTGAAGCATATGCGTATCGGCCAACCGGTCGAACTGACGGCCGACGTGTATGGCTCGTCGGTGGTATTCCACGGCAAGGTGGTCGGCTTCTCGGCAGGCACGGGCTCGGCCTTCTCGTTGCTGCCGGCGCAGAACGCCACGGGCAACTGGATCAAGGTGGTGCAGCGTCTGCCGGTGCGGATCGCACTCGACCCGCAGGAACTTGAGAAGCATCCGCTGCGTATCGGCCTGTCGATGGACGCCGACGTCAGCATCAAGGACGAAAACGGCGGCCAGCTGGGCGAAGCACCGAACACGATCTATCAGACCAACGTGTTCGACAAGTACGGCGACCAGGCCGACGCCGAAATCGCCCGCATCATTGCTGAAAACGCGGGTCAAGGCGGCGGAGGACAGAAGTCGGCTGCCCGCGATACCAACGCACCCGCCAAGGCAATGTAAAGCTGCGCCACATTAAAACAAGGTTTCTGATACATGGCTCAGTCTCAAGCGCCCATTCCTCATCCGCCGTTAGAGGGGGCGCAGTTGGTGATCGGCACCATCGCGGTGTCGCTCGCCGTTTTCATGAATGTGCTCGACACTTCGATTGCGAACGTGTCGATCCCGTCCATCTCCGGGGATCTCGGCGTCTCGTCCGATCAAGGCACGTGGGTGATCACCTCGTTCGCGGTGGCGAACGCGATCTCCGTGCCGCTGACCGGCTGGCTTACCGAGCGCGTCGGCCAGGTGCGCCTGTTCATGGCGTCGATCATCCTGTTCGTGATCTCGTCGTGGATGTGCGGTCTCGCGCCCACGCTGCCGTTCCTGCTCGCCGCACGCGTGCTGCAGGGCGCCGTGGCCGGCCCGATGATTCCGCTGTCGCAGACCCTGTTGCTGGCCAGCTATCCGCGCGCGAAGGCGCCCATGGCGCTTTCCATGTGGGCGATGACCACGCTGATTGCACCGGTGGCCGGGCCGATTCTGGGCGGCTGGATCTCGGACAACATCTCGTGGCCGTGGATCTTCTACGTCAACATTCCCGTCGGCACGATCGCCGCCATCGCCACATGGGTGATCTTCCGCAATCGAGATTCGGTGATCCGCAAGGCGCCGATCGACGGCGTGGGACTCTCCTTGCTGATCATCTGGGTCGGCTCGCTGCAGGTGATGCTCGACAAGGGTAAGGACCTCGACTGGTTCGCGTCCACCACGGTCGTGGTGCTGGCTCTGACCGCGGTGATTGCGCTCGCGTTCTTCATTGTCTGGGAACTGACTGCCGAGCATCCGGTGGTGGACCTGTCGCTGTTCAGCAAGCGCAATTTCACCGGCGGCACGGTGGCGCTCTCGATCGGCTATGGGCTCTACTTCGGCAACCTCGTGTTGTTGCCGCTGTGGTTGCAAACCGATCTGGGCTACACCGCGACCAACGCCGGTCTCGTCATGGCGCCGGTCGGCTTCTTCGCGGTGCTGCTCTCGCCCATCACCGGCAAGATTCTGCCGCGTACCGATCCGCGCTACATCGCCACGGCGTCGTTCCTGGTGTTCGCGCTGTGTTTCTGGATGCGTTCGCGTTATACGACCGGCGTCGATACGTTTTCGCTGCTGGTTCCCACACTGATTCAGGGTATCGGCATGGCGGGCTTCTTTATTCCGCTGGTGTCGATCACGTTGTCAGGTCTGCCAGGCAACCGGATTCCGGCTGCGTCGGGATTGTCGAACTTCGTGCGGATCATGTGCGGCGGTATCGGCACATCGATTTTCCAGACCGCCTGGGATCACCGCACGATCCTGCATCACGCGCGCTTGAGCACCCAGGCCAATCTGTATAACCCGGTGTTCGATCAGTCGATACGTCAGATGGGCGCGGCCGGCTTCAGTCAGCCGCAAGCGTACGGTCTCTTCAACAACATGGTGACGCAGCAGGCGGCACAGTTGGGGGTGAACGATCTGTTCTATGTCTCGGCAGGGATCTTCGTCGCGCTGATTGCGCTGATCTGGATCACCAAGCCTGAGCGCGCAGGCGGCGACGCCGGTGCGGCGGCCGCGGCGGCGCATTAAGGCGTGATGTTGGCTTGGAGGCGGTGCTTGAACGGGTTTAACGCACCGTCTTCGAAGCAGTCGCGCAGCAAGGAGAAAGGCGGCACCACATCATTGTGGTACCGCCTTGTTTGTTTCTCGCGAATCGCGTCTTCGTCTTAGCTCGCCGCGGTCACCACCAGCCGCTCCGGCGCGAGCACACCCTCGCCAAGCTTCGCGACACCCAGCAGTTTGCCCTCCATGGCATAGACGCGCACACGCTCCGCAGTCGCCGCCTCTGCGGTCAACGTGAGATCAGCCAGACGCAGGCGCTGGCCGTGCAGAAAGCGGCGCGCGCCCTCTTCATCGAGCTGCACTGCCGGGAAAGTCGACAGCAACGCATCGACGGGCTGCAGCCACTGATCGCGCTCGCCTTCGGCGGCATCCGACAACGCATCGAGCGTCACCGAATGCTCCAACGTCAACGCGCCGACACCCGTGCGCCGCAACGCAACCAGATGCGCCCCACAGCCCAGCGCCTCGCCGATATCCTCGGCAAGCGTGCGCACATACGTCCCCTTGCTGCAGGTCACGCGGAACGTCACATCAGGCAGCGCGCAAGCCAGCATCTCCAGCGCGTGAATCGTCACTGGGCGCGCTTCCCGCTCCACCACCTGACCCGCCCGCGCGTATTCATACAGCGGTTTGCCATCGCGCTTGAGCGCCGAATACATCGGCGGCACCTGCACGATGTCGCCGCGAAAGCGCGCCATCGCCGCAACGACTGCAGTTTGATCGCAGGTCACTTCACGCGTTTCGATCGCCTCGCCTTCCGCGTCGCCGGTAGCCGTACGGATACCGAGCCGCATGGTGGCCTCATAGGTCTTGTCGGCTTCGAGCAGATCCTGCGAAAACTTGGTCGCCTCGCCGAAACACAGCGGCAGCAAACCAGTAGCGAGCGGATCGAGCGTGCCGGTATGGCCGGCCTTCTTCGCCAGATAGAGGCGCTTCACCCGGATCAGCGCGTCGTTGCTCGACAGGCCAATTGGCTTATCGAGCAGCAACACACCATCGAGCGCGCGACGCGGCACACGGGGCCGTTGAGGTGCGGTCATATCAAAACAGTGAGGACAAACGAGGAGTCAGCATGGGAAACATGCGGGCAGCGGCGAGCATCAATGCGTGACGCCGCGCGCAATCAATCGTCTTTCGCGCGATTGGCGTTCGCCTCATCGATCAGACGCGACATTTCCACGGCGCGTTCGATGGTCTTGTCGTAGTGGAAATGCAACGTCGGCACCGTGTGGATATGCAGGCGCTTGAACAACTGATTGTGCAGATGTCCCGCCGCATGAATCAGACCTTGCAACGTCTGTTGCGGGTCGCCGGTCAGCGTCGTGAAATAGACCTTCGCGTGCGCGTAGTCTGGCGTCAGTTCGACGCTTTGAATCGTGACCATGCCGATGCGCGGGTCTTTGATCTCGCGCAGCAGCTCGGACAGGTCGCGCTGGATCTGATCGGCGATCTGCACGTTGCGATTGGGAGAAGTACGTTTCTTAGGCATGGTGAATCCGTGATCCGCTCTGGCGGATAGCAATGAGGTTCGCGTCGCGGCGGTGAGGCCGCGAGCCCCCGCGAGTGCAAACGAGCACCAACGCGGCGGCCTTAAAAACAAAGGGCGGAGCGAGGCGCAAAGCGCCCGCCCCGCCCCTTCAGCGTTGCGCCTGAATTACAGCGAACGCGCGACTTCGGTGACTTCGAAAACTTCGAACTGGTCGCCTTCGACGATGTCGTTGAAGTTCTTGATCGACATACCGCACTCGAAGCCCTGACGCACTTCCTTGACGTCGTCCTTGAAGCGCTTGAGCGAATCGAGCTCGCCCGTATGAATCACGACGTTGTTGCGCAGCACGCGCACCGACGACGAGCGCTTGACGAAGCCGTCCGTGACCATACAACCGGCCACCGCACCGATCTTCGGTACCTTGAAGACCTGACGCACTTCGACCATACCGGTCACGACTTCGCGCTTCTCCGGTGCCAGCATGCCCGACATCGCAGCCTTCACTTCATCCACAGCATCATAGATGATGTTGTAGTAGCGAATATCGATGCCGTTGGATTCCGCCAGCTTGCGAGCCTGAGCGTCCGCACGGGTGTTGAAGCCGATGATGACCGCCTTCGAAGCCGTAGCCAGGTTGACGTCGGACTCGCTGATGCCGCCCACGGCGCCGTGCACGATCTGCACACGCACTTCGTCGGTCGACAGCTTGAGCAACGACTGCACCAAGGCTTCCTGCGAACCTTGCACGTCGGCCTTGACGATCAGCGGCAGGTACTGCACTTCGCCTTCGCCCATCTGTTCCAGCATGTTCTCGAGCTTCGCGGCCTGCTGCTTGGCCAGCTTGACGTCGCGGAACTTGCCTTGACGGAACAGTGCAACTTCACGTGCCTTGCGGTCGTCCGGCATGACGATGACTTCTTCGCCAGCCTGCGGCACTTCCGACAGACCTTGAATCTCAACCGGGATCGACGGACCGGCCGACTTGGTCGGCTTGCCGGTTTCGTCGAGCATGGCGCGCACGCGGCCATAAGCGCTACCTGCCAGCACCACGTCGCCGCGGTTCAGCGTACCCGACTGGACCAGGATCGTTGCAACCGGACCCTTACCCTTATCGAGCTTCGCTTCAATGACCAGACCCTTGGCCGGCGCATCGATCGGAGCCTTCAGTTCCAGCACTTCGGCTTGCAGCAGCACGTTTTCCAGCAGATCGTCGATGCCTGCGCCGGTCTTGGCCGACACTGCCACGAACGGCGATTCGCCACCGTACTCTTCCGGCACGACGCCTTCAGCGACGAGTTCCTGCTTGACGCGGTCCAGATTCGCATCCGGCTTGTCGATCTTGTTGATCGCGACGACGAGCGGCACGCCGCCTGCCTTCGCGTGGGCGATCGCTTCCTTCGTCTGCGGCATCACGCCGTCGTCGGCTGCGACCACCAGAATCACGATATCCGTTGCCTTCGCACCGCGAGCACGCATGGCCGTGAAGGCCTCGTGACCCGGCGTGTCGAGGAACGTGATCACGCCTCGCGGCGTTTCCACGTGGTACGCGCCGATATGCTGCGTAATCCCGCCCGCTTCACCCGCTGCGACCTTGGCGCGGCGGATGTAGTCGAGCAGCGACGTCTTGCCGTGGTCGACGTGACCCATGACCGTGACGACCGGCGGACGCGGCAGCGATTCTGCGTCGGAGCTGACTTCGCCTTCGACCAGCATCGCTTCCGGATCGTCCAGCTTTGCCGCAACCGCGTGGTGGCCCAGTTCTTCGACGATGATCATCGCCGTTTCCTGGTCCAGCATCTGGTTGATCGTAACCATCTGGCCGAGCTTCATCATCGACTTGATGACTTCGGACGCCTTCACGGCCATCTTGTGCGCCAGATCGGCAACCGTAATCGTTTCCGGTACATGCACTTCACGCACGATCGGTTCGGTCGGCGCCTGGAACGTGGTGTTCTGATCCTGATGCTTGCCGCGACCCTTCGGGCCGCCGCGCCAGCCGCGATCGACACCGCCGCTCGTATCGCCACGCGTCTTGATGCCGCGGCGCTTCGCTGCGTCGTCCTGCCAGCCGCCCTTGCCTGCGCCCGGCTTCTTCTTGTCGCCAGCCGACGGTGAGGGGGTCGCAGACGGCGTTGCCGCCACCGGCTTCTTGGCAGCCGGACGCGCCGGCGCTTCACCCGGCGGACGGGCCGGCTTGTGCAGCGTGCCCTTGGCTTCCACAGCCTTAGGCGCTTCAGCGGGCTTGGCCGCCGCAGCCGGTGCAGCAGTAGGCTCAGGCGCCTTGGGTTGGGCTGCCTTGCGCGGCGTGCTCATCATCTCGCGAATCGCACGCGCTTCAGCTTCTGCCTTTGCCCGGCGCTTGCTGATTTCTTCCTGCTCGGCGCGCGTCTTTTCCGCGGCCAGACGCGCTGCATCCTCCGCCTTTTTCGCGGCTTCGCGTTGCGCCGCGCGTTCCGCTGCGGCGCGTTCGTCGTCCTGTTCGGTCGCCGCAGCCGGAGCTGCTGCTTCAGGCTGCGCGGCTTGCACAACCTGCTCGACCTTTTTCTGCGTGGTAGTTTCCGCTGAGGCGGCAGCGCGCTTCTTGGCCGCTTCCTCTTCCGCGCGACGGCGCTCGGCTTCGGCAGCCTGCTCACGCGCCTGACGCTCGGCTTCTTCGCGTTCGAGCTGTTCCTGACGCGCCTTCAGTTCCTGAGCCTGCTTTTCAAGCAACTCGGCTTCGTGACGCGCTTCTTCCTCGCGACGCTGAAGTTCGAGGTCATCCGTGTCGACGTCGGCCTCAGCCACATGATTCGATGCATCGCCGCCTTCGCCACCCGCTTCATCGCGGCGGACGAACGTGCGCTTCTTGCGCACCTCGACCTGAATGGTACGAGCCTTACCCGTCGAATCAGACTGCTTGATTTCCGACGTATGCCGTTTCGTCAGCGTGATCTTGCGCTTGTCCGCATCAGTCGAGCCGTGAGACTTGCGCAAGTGGTCGAGCAGACGCGCCTTGTCCGTTTCGGACAGGGTGTCGTCTTCGCTCGCTTTAGTGACGCCTGCTGCCTGCAGCTGCTCAAGCAGCACGCCTGCAGGCATTTTCAGTTCCGCGGCAAATTGGGCTACGTTGTTACTCGCCATTCATTCCTCTTAATGCAAGGACCGATTCCTTGCGGTTAGCATCGTGTCATGCGGCCTGGGGCCGCTTCAATTTAGTGCGCCATGGTCATTTCTCACTGGAACCAATGTTCACGTGCTTTCATGATCAACGCCTTAGCGGCATCCTCTTCCATCGCGGTCAACTCGACCAATTCATCTACAGCCAGCTCGGCCAGATCGTCACGCGTGTGAATCTGGTGTTCGGCCAGCCTGGCGAGCAGGTCGGCGTCGATGCCGTCCAGACTCTTCAGGTCGAGTGCAACATTTTCGACCTTTTCTTCATTTGCGATTGCCATCGTCAGCAACGCATCGCGTGAGCGATTGCGCAACTCGTGGACAGTGTCTTCGTCGAACGCTTCGATCTCGAGCATCTCGTTGAGCGGCACATAGGCGATCTCTTCGAGGCTCGTAAAGCCTTCGTCGATCAGGATGTCAGCCACTTCCTCGTCGACATCGAGACGCGCCATGAACAGGTCACGCAGAACACCGCGCTCCTGATTCTGCTTTTGCGCAGATTCGTCCGGCGTCATGATATTGATCTGCCAGCCGGTGAGTTCGCTGGCAAGACGCACGTTCTGGCCGCTACGGCCGATTGCGACCGCCAGTTCGTTCTCGTCGACGACGACGTCCATCGAATGCTTTTCTTCATCGACGACGATCGACTGCACGGCTGCCGGCGCGAGGGCGCCGATCACGAACTGGGCGGGATCCTCCGACCATAGCACGATGTCGACGTTTTCGCCACCGAGCTCGTTGCGCACAGCCTGCACGCGCGAACCGCGAATACCGACGCAGGTGCCGATCGGATCGATACGCTTGTCGTAAGCGATCACGCCGATCTTGGCGCGCACGCCAGGGTCACGCGCAGCGGCCTTGATTTCGAGCAGGCCCTGCTCGATTTCCGGCACTTCCATCTCGAACAGCTTCATCAGGAACTCGGGCGCCGTACGCGAGAGTTCGATCTGCGGACCGCGAGCGGTGCGATCGACCTTGGCGATGTAAGCGCGCACGCGGTCGCCCACGCGCAGGTTTTCCTTCGGAATCAGCTGGTCGCGGCGCAGCAGCGCTTCGACACGGCCTGATTCGACGATGAAATTACCCTTGTCGAGGCGCTTGACCGTACCGGTCATGATGTTCTCGCCGCGTTCCAGGAAGTCGTTCAGGATCTGTTCGCGTTCGGCGTCACGCACCTTCTGCAGGATCACCTGCTTGGCTGCCTGTGCGCCGATACGGCCGAATTCGATCGACGGCACCGGCTCTTCGATGAACTCGTCGAGCTGTGCGTCGGCCTTCTGCTCACGTGCTTCGAACAGCAGGATCTCCTGATCCGGCTCTTGCAGACCGGCTTCGTCCGGCACCACGCGCCAGCGGCGATAGGTTTCGTGCTCGCCGCTTTCACGGTCGATATGGACGCGGATGTCCGCGTCCTCTTCGAAGAGTTTTTTGGAGGCCGAAGCGAGAGCCGCTTCAAGCGCGGCAAATACCACGTCTTTGTCGACGTTCTTCTCGCGTGCCAGCGCATCCACCAGCATCAACACTTCGCGACTCATTGTTTGCGGCTCCTAAAGTCAAACTTTGGAACGAGGCGTGCTTTATCGATGTCCGCGAGCGTGAAATCGAGCATCGCGGCGCCTTCCTTCCCTTCAAATTCCAGACCGATCGTCTCGCCTTGCGGAGCATGCAGGATGCCCCGGTACGATTTCCGTCCGTCCAATGGCTTTTTCAATGTAATTGCCACTTCGCTGCCTGCGAAGCGTTCGAAATCCGCCAGTTTCTTCAGCGGGCGGTCGAGACCCGGCGACGATACTTCAAGCCGCTCATAATCGATATTTTCGACCGTCAGAACGTGCTGGAGCTGACGCGTGACCTTTTCGCAATCTTCGATTGCGATGCCGGCCGGCTGGTCAATGAAAATGCACAGCATGCCGCGCCCGGTGCGCTCCAGATCGACGAGCTCGTAGCCGAGACCCACGACCGTGGTTTCAATCAGTTCCGTCAATTGCACAGTGCCCTCTAAGATGTTCGCGCGGCAAGCCTGCCGGTTTTACCTGCAAACAACTTGCGGGCCGCGCGCCAAGCTGGCGCACGTTCGTGCTACCCGAGATGCCGAACCACAAACTAAAGCGGCAAAAAAAAATGGGCGAAACGCCCATCATCTTATTGCCGGTGGTCGCACCTGAGCCGCACATGAAAAGCCGCACGCCCAGCGACTCTGCGATTGTAGCCATTTTTCAGGACAAACGCAAACCGGCGGAAGGCCTGAAACACCCATTTCCGCTTGATTTCACTGCGATCTTTGGCGCAGATGGGGGCGAAAAGCGCATTGTGCAAGGTGTTCAGCGCGCATGCGGGGTTCGATCGCCTGTGAATCTCGCCCCGAATTTTGCATTCTGATTTTGCGTCCTGCCCCGCGCACTTTTTTCGCACGGCGCAGGCGCGCTTGACAGGTCTGCCGAAAGCCTTACACAGGTGTCGTGTCCAGCCCGCTGTCCTAGCGACCGCGCGAGCGTCCGCGCGGGCCGCCACCGCGATTCGCACCGGCATTCGGATTGCCCCCGGCCGAGCGGTTCGCATTGCCGCCGCGGTTGCCCGCGCCTGCGCCCGGTCCGCGACCGCCGCCGCCACCGTTGCCAGGGCTGCCTGGGTTGCCACCTGCAGCGCCGGCGCGCTTGCCGCCGCTCGCCGGGCGATTGCCGTTGCCCGAAGGCGCACGGTTGCCGTCGACTTCGCGGCCGCCGCGCGGCACATTCGCACCGCCACCGCTGCTCATCGGGCCGGTGAAACCGCCGCCGCTCGCGCCACGTCCCGCACCGCGACCATAACCACCGCCAAAGCCCGACCCGGTGCCGCCAGCGAAACCACCGCCGGACGCGCCGCGCCGCTGACCACCGCCACGCGGTGGCTGCTGATCGAAACGACCATGCGACATAAGCACCGGCTCGCGATTAATGAAGCCCATCGAAGTCTGCATCGGATCCGGCTGCTTGCGCTCAGGAGCGGCGCTGCGGCCACCCTTTTCTTCGCTGGTGGCCTTCAGGCCAACCGATGCCATCAGGCTGCGTACCTGATTGTCTTCGAGTTCTTCCCAGCGGCCGCGCTTCAGACCCTTCGGCAATGAGATCGGACCGTGACGAGTACGGATCAGGCGGCTCACCATCAGGCCGGCTGCTTCGAACATGCGGCGCACTTCGCGATTGCGGCCTTCGGCCAGTGCGACGTGATACCAGTGATTGGTGCCTTCGCCGCCGCCGTCGCGGATACGCAGAAAGTTCGCCGGACCGTCTTCGAGTTCGACGCCATGCAACAGCTTCTGACGCATCCCTTCAGCCAGCTCGCCGACCACGCGCACCGCGTACTCGCGCTCAACGCTGTAACGCGGATGCATGAAGCGGTTCGCCAGATCGCCCGAGGTGGTCAGCATCAGCAGACCTTCGGTGTTGAAGTCGAGGCGCCCGACCGCGAGCCATTTAGCGGTTTTCATCGGCGGCAGCTTGTCGAACACCGACGGACGCCCTTCCGGATCGGCGTGACTGACGATTTCGCCGGTCGGCTTGTGGTACAACAGCACGCGCGGCGGCTTGTTTTGCAGCTTGCGCTTGACCGGCTTGCCATTGATGCGGACCTGATCGGTCGGCATGATGCGCTGGCCGATGTGGGCCGGCTCGCCGTTGACCGAGACGCGGCCGGCGATGATCAGCTCTTCCATATCCCGGCGCGAACCCATGCCCGCTTCGGCTAGCACCTTGTGCAGCTTCGGTGCGTCGTCGTCCGGGGACAGTACCCGCTTCGGCGCGGCCGGCTTGCCACGGCGCAGCATCGGGGCGCGCACGCCGCCGGTGGTGCTGTTATCCGCGTCGAACGCCGGCGAGCTCACGTATGAAAACAGATCGTCCGGGTTCACTTCCGGTGCAGCCGCAACGGCGACCGGCGCTTCGCTGCGGCGATTCTGACGCGGTCGGCCGCCTTCACGCGGGCCGCCCTCGCGGGGGCCACTCTCGCGATTCGCCGCGCCTTCGCGCTTGCCGCCCGCATTGCGGCGCGGACCCTGGCCCTTGGAGCCCGGCTCCTTGCGGGGCATGCGAACCTGCGCGACCACTTCGCCGTCCGGCGGCGCTTCCGTCACGACCGGCTCGACCGCACCTTCCGCAGTCTTGTTCTTCGCCCCAGCGCGACGCCGGGCGATCAGGCTACGCGGCCCGCGGCGCAGTCCGCGGCGCGGACGTTCTTCGCCCTCGGCGCCTTCGACTTGCGCCGGGCGATCGGATTCGCCTCCCGGTGCTTGCGAAGTACGCGTTTCGCCAGCGCGCGTGGCATGCACGGCGTGCTCGGATTCGGACGAATCGGTATCGTGGGTATCTGTCAAAACAACCTCAAAATGTCAGGTCGCGCGCGCCCGTTGCGGGCGCGGCAAAAAGTTCGGTTACGTCAGGCGCTGCGCGACTCGTTTTCGTCGTCGGTCAGTACGCCCGCGTCCTGTGCGGCGTCGTGGCGATCTTCTGGATCGCCCTGCGCCACACGTGTCGGGTTCGACTCGACGGCGTGCTCCGTACCGCGGAGTTCGCCCGAGTCGTGCGCGGGTGTTGCGGGATCGGCCTGGGAGACCGGGTCCTGATCTTGTGCAACCGGAGCGGCGCTTGCGGCGGCGTCGGCTTGCGGTTCAGCATGTTCTTCGGCGGCAGTGTCGTGGTGCGGCTCTGCAAGGTCAGCTATTTCCGTTCCTGCCGCCACCGGCGTCGCGCCAACGTCCTGAGCCGGGGCATCTTCATGCTCGGCAAAAGTGGGCTCGACACTGTCATGGGCACTGTTCAATGCAGCGGCCACGGGTTGTTCGACGGCTACCGGTGCTTCAACTCCGGAGCCGGTGTCGTGGGGCGCCGCTGATTCTGCTGATTCTGCTGCTTCACCAGCGGCGTCGACTGCCGGCTCTTCGGGTACCGGCTCATGAGCGTGCTGCCCACCAACCGCCACGTCGTCGACCTGCCCTTCAGCGAGCACCTGTTCACCCAATGCCGCGTCCTGAGCCGCCGCTTCCGAGTCTCCCTGCGCGACAGCGTCAGGAAACTCGATAGCATGCTGACCGAGCAGATCGACGTTCAGTTGCGCCGACGGATCGTCCAGCGGCGGCAGTTCGTCGAGTGCCAGCAAACCGAGGTCGTCGAGAAACCCCCGGGTGGTCGCGTACAGCGCAGGCCTGCCAGGCACGTCGCGATGGCCGATCACTTCGATCCAGCCCCTGTCCTCGAGTTGCTTCACCACCTGCGTGTTCACCGTCACGCCGCGAATCTCTTCGATATCGCCGCGTGTGACCGGTTGCCGATACGCAATAATCGCGAGCGTCTCAAGAACGGCGCGCGAGTATTTCGGCGGCTTCTCGGGATGCAGTCGATCCAGATACGAACGCATCGCGGGCTTGCTTTGAAACCGCCAGCCCGACGCAAGCCCAACCAGCTCTACGCCGCGCCCCGACCAGTCGTGCTTCAGGTCTTCGAGCAACGTGCGAACCGTATCTGCCGACACGCCGTCGGCAAAGAGCTTGCGCAGCTCAGCGAGCTTTAAAGGCTCCTGCGCGCAGATCAAGGCAGTCTCGAGGACGATCTTCGCCTCTTGGGTATTCATGCAGCTAGGTCAGACCCTGTGGTCAAAGAACCGGATCAAACAGACGATTTGGAACTGAAGACGCGCTCGCCCGATTCTGATCGGTCATATTGATGGGAGCACGCACCGGGGGGAGGCGAAACAGGCAATCGAGCCAAACCCAGCCGGACGGAGCAGCGATATTCCTGCAAGGAATCGCGTGACTGAGCGCCATATTACGCAAAAACATTCAATGCGTAAAGACGAAATCCCAGCGACTCCCGCATTTCATGTGTATTTTCCATACACGCTTTTTCATTCCCGGTTTTCATCCCTGCTTTTCATCGCTTCGGACGCTTTAAGGGCTGAGCGCTTCAAAACGTTGGCAAAAGACGGCCCCCGAGCCCAATACCGATCCGCCGTGGCCGCAGCTTCCGCGCGTTCAGCTCGCAGCGTGTTGCGCGAGGAACTGCTGAAGCCGGGCAACACCGGCGTCGAGCCGGGCCGCGTCGCAGGCGTAGCACCAGCGCACGAATCCTTCGCCTTCCGGACCAAACGCACTGCCGGGCGCGAGGCCCAGGCCCACCTCGCGCACCAGCGCCTTGCACAAGGCAAGGCTCTGCGCCGCGCCGGGCAGCGAGAAGAACAGATACATCGCCCCGAGCGGCGCCTTCACGTCGACGCCCGGCAGCGCGGAGAGCACCTGGACCAGGTGATCGCGGGAAGTCTGCAGGTCGGCCACCAGTTGCCGCGTGAGCTGCTCGCCCTGCTGAACGGCGGCCACCCCCGCCAGTTGCACGAAGGCCGGCGCGCACGACGTGTTGTATTCGACCAGCTTGCTCAGATCGTCCATCAAGGACGCCGGCGCGACGATCCAGCCAAGCCGCCAGCCGGTCATCAGCCACGCCTTCGAGAACGAGTTAACGCAGATCACGCGCTCGTCGCGTCCAGCCAGGTCGAGAAAAGACGGCGCGCTGCGGGCCATGTCATCGGCATAGTAAAGCCGCTCGTAGACCTCGTCGGCAACGATCCAGATGCCATGCCGACGGCAATGCTCGAGCACGACACGCTGCTGGTCCGCGCTCATCACCCAGCCAGTCGGATTGTTCGGCGAATTGATCAGCAACAACTTCGTTTCGGGCGTGAGGGCAGCGAGCAGGCGCTCGAGGTCGAGCGTCCAGCCTTTTGCGCCATAACCGAGCGCAACAGTCTCGACGTGGGCACCCAGAATCTTCGGAATCTCGACCAGATTCGGCCAGAGCGGCGTGACCGCCACCACCCGGTCGCCAGCGCCTACCACCAGTTGCGCAGCCAGCATCAAGGCGTTGACCCCGGCACTCGTGACCGCGATGTGGTTGACCGAGGTCTCGCCGTGCAGGTTGCTCACATAGCCGGCAAGCGTCTCGCGCAGCGGGGCAATACCGAGATTGTGGGTGTAGAAGGTGGCGCCCTGGGCAAGGGCATCGCTCGCCGCGGTCCGGATGAATTCCGGCGTCACACGGTCGGACTCGCCGAACCAGAACGGCAGCACGTTTTCCACACCAAAACCGGCGTTGGCCACTTCACGAATCTGGGAGGGGCGCAGCGCGCGGACGGCATCACGCGCGTTCGACAGGAAAGAGGTAGACAGATCGGATTCGCTCATCAAGGCATCCAGGCAGGTCGGTTCAGATCGTGAGGCGTGGGTCGCGCAGGCCGACAGTTTAGCCTGCCGCGCCCGCATGTTCCGGTCGGGACGCAGGTTTGCCGGGAAGCCGGGACACCGGGACGCTGAACCCCCGGCCGCCGGAACGTCAGACCGCCGGACCGCTAGCCCGCCCCGTTCTAGCGCAGATCCTCCGCCCGTGCCGGCAATTGCCGGATCAGGCCCCACACCGCCTCCGCCGCCGGCGACAGCGACCGGTCGCGCCGCCGTACCAGTTCGACCGTACGCTCGGCGCGCGGCACCAGCGGCCGCTCCACCAGCGAAGTATCCGCAGGCAGTGGCAAAGCCAGCCACGGCAGCACGCTGACGCCGACGCCCGCCTCCACCAGCCCGAACACGGTAGCCGAATGCCCGAGTTCCTGCACCACCGTGGCGCTGACGCCATGCTCGCTCATGACCGCGTCGATGATCGGCCGGCTGCCCGACGCGTAATCGAGCATCACGAGCTGCTGCCCTTCGAGATCCGACCACGCCACTCGCGTCTTCGCCGCCAGCGGATGATCGGCGCGCGAGACGAGACAGAACGAGTCGGTCATCAGCGGCTCGCTCAACAGATCGTCCGCGGAAAACGGCCCAATGACGACGCCAAAATCGACCTCGCCCGATTTGACCTTGCGTACCACATCGCTTTGCACGTCGTCGCGCAGCCCCAATGTGATGAACGGAAACTGCTTTCCGCACCCCGCCACCACCTGCGGCATCAACCGGCACGCGACCGTCGGGCTCGCCGCCACCACCACCCGCCCGCGCCGCTGCTCGCCGATCTCGCGAATCTCGCGCAGCGTGTCGTCGAGGTCGGTCAACAGGCGCGATACGCTCGACACCAGATTGCCGCCCACATCGGTCAACTGGACCTCGCGGGTAGTCCGATCGATCAGCTTGAGGCCGATTTCCGTCTCCAGCTCACGCACGCAGCGGCTCACCGCCGACTGGGTCAGCCCGATCTCGTCGCCTGCCCGGCTGAAGCTCTGCAAGCGCGCGACCTCAATGAAAACCCTTAGCTGGCGCAGCGTGACATTCATCCTGCTTCCTCATCAATGACCACATTTGATGAGCATTGTATTGTTTCTTTTGGTGCTTCACACCTATTCGATCATTTCGCTGCGATGCAGCAATAAGGCGCAAACGCACGTTGCGCGGGCCTGATTGCACAAGATTGGTGATTGTCCCGATTTGCGGGACGGCTTTTTTGGATTCTTATACGCCCCTGACTAACGCCCGCGCTGGCCCGATGTTACGGGGCTTCGAGGTAGTTTTTAACAAGATGGCACGCTTCGTGCATTTGGATGCGCACTGGGTCGGCGCCATGGACCTGGTTGCACAACCAGAACCGTGGCTAGCCCGACCCCGCCTGGCACTCGCGATTGAGTGCATGGAGAGTGCGCGGCGCGGGGCAGCGCACCGGAGTTAGCTTCGCTGAGGTGAGACATGATGCTGTTCGACGATTTGAGAGACAACGAGTGGGCGCTGGTCGAGGCGTTGTTCTGTGCGGAGCCAGCACGGAGCGAACGACGCGGTCGGCCACGCGTGGAAGCACGCGCGGTTGTCAATGCGGTTCTGTGGGTACTCTCGACAGGAGAAGGCTGGTCCAAGCTTCCCGGCCGTTACCCCTCGCCGCCGACCTGCCGCCGCCGTTTCGACGAGTGGCAAGCCGATGGTACGCTCGCCGAAATAGTCAAGCGACTCGGCACGAGCGGCCGCGAAATTTCGCTGCGTGGCCGGATTGGCGCTACGGCTGCCAAGCCGCCCGCACCGCCGAGCCGCGACCGCCTGCGCGGCGCCTTCTGGACCAATCCGGAATCGTGGCGCGCGCCGGTCAAGATGGCCTGAGACACCGTTGTTCTGCCGCCGGGCGCTCTTGGGCGCCCGGCGTGTATCTGCCAGGCGGAATCCGGCTTGGGCTGTGTCGGCGACGGCGCAACCTCGAGAGTCGGCCTACGTGCGCGGTACGCTGCCCATCAGCGCCGTGCAGGAATCCCGACCGCCAGGCTACGGACACGCAATGAAACATCCATTTACGATTACTTACAGCGTGCTTTCGCTCCTGGGCATACCGTATGAGTATGCACAAAAGCCCAAGCCATCGGGTTTGAATGGAGCCCAGCATGAAACCAATGTCACTGCTTCTGTGCGGCATTGTTGTTTCATTGATTGCCGCACCTACCTTCGCGCAACAAAGGTCCCAAGGCTGGAACTGGCGGCCTGACCGTACCGCCGCGGTCGACACGTGGCAGCAGGGTCAGCGCCCTCGTGAATTCACTCCGCCCGCGCCGCGCGGCGACCTGCGCGGCGACATCGCGAGTAACGTACGCACGCGGCCGGAGCCGCCGCGCGAAAATGAGCAACGCCATCGCTAAAACGGCGCGCCACAGGACTCAGGATGAACCCCTGAATTGGTTGCGAAACAGACAGGCCGGACGCGGGTAAACCTTGCGGAAAATCGCAGGAATTCGCGAGCGTTCGTGGGAACCAGCGGGACCGGAGCCAGTCTCATCTATGCCATCAGCACAGCGTGGCAGTAGTAATTCCGGTAAGCCCGTATCCTTGCGATACGGGCTTTTTTTTGCAGAATGGCGAAAGTGCGCAGCAATACCAAAGCACAGGCGGCGACGCGCCGGCGCCTGTCCTCGAACGGCGCAGTCGGCCTACGGGCGGACTTCCAGATCCGCCGTACGTCGCTCTGCGGCGACGTAATCGTTCATCCTGCGCGCGGTCCAGTTCAGTGAGCGCTCATCGCGCTCGAGGCGGGCAAATTCAGCCCGGCCCCGATCGGTCAGCACAGCAATGTCGACCGGCGCATGAAAACCCGGAGCGGGTGCGACCGTGCGTTGCCGAACCGTCTCCATCAGGCCGAGCGCGCGAAGATATTCGAATACACCCGGGCGCCGGGCCCACGGGACCTGGCGGTATTGCGCCCGCCGCAGCGCTTCAAGAACTGCTTCGTTGGAATACGTGGTCATCTCACTTCTTTCTTAAAGTGCAGCCCATGACACATCTTTGCGCAGCACATCACCGCGCCACCAGTGACGCGCGTAGCACCCACCCATGGCAGGGAGCGCATCGCAAGGGCGATGCCACCGTCTCCCGCCAGGCGCCACCTGTTATTTCATGTTTTGGGGTCCCCGATCGAACCACGTGTTAGCGTCCTTTTCACGTGCCTATGATGCGACCTAGGTGGCGCGATAGCGGCAGGCGTGAATGTCCCCAAAAACCATACGTTACCCCATTTAAATTGATTCTATTCACTTTATTGGCGCTTTTTTTTGCAGCAATTCTGCTAACGCGGCGAGCGCGCGTCCCGCTCGCATTGGCCGTTATGGCCCTCTTCTGGCTGTTTGCAGCGGGCTGGCTAGCAGCGCCGCTGCTCGACTGGGCGCAACGCAATCCCCAACCCCCGACGCCACCAAAGTACGGCACACACACGGTGATTGTCATGCTGGGCAGCGGCACATACTATGACGACGATCATAAACTGGTCCCGAAGCGCGACGCATTGGCGCGGATCGCGGCGAGCGCCGAGATCTATTCGGCATGCAAACGAACCGGCGCACTCTGCGAAGTCATCATCAGCGGCGGCAATCCGCAGCAACACGAGGCATCGGAAGCCGATACCTACCTGCCCTACCTGCTGCAAAAGCAGGTACCGCGTGCAGACGTCGTCCTGGAAAACCGCAGTCTCACGACCTACGAGAACGCCCGTGACGTCGCCGCTGTCCTGCAGACGCTGCACTACGATTCGCTGATCCTGGTCACGTCCGCATTTCAGATGCCGCGCGCCCTGCTCGACTTCCATCGCTTCGGACTCACACCTGAACCCGTCATATCCAACACGCGCCACGTACGCGTCGGGCTGCTGCCGCGCTATGAGAATTTCGTCAATGCGGAGATTGCACTGCATGAACTGGTCGGCATTGCGCAGTTTCATGTGTACCGGTGGCTTGGATGGTTCTGAGCGCGACGCTCGTCGTGCGCGCAGCGGTCGCCACGGATCTGTACTTCACGCATTTAGTTAGTTATACATATTTATTTTCGAAGAGCCCCGGGAACTGCCTCGATAGGCGCCGCTAGCGTACACCGTTGAGACCGCGCAGCTTCTTCCGATACCGTCAGGCTTAGGCTTCGCGACGCGGCAATAACGCCCGCAGCCTATCGTCGTTCATCTCGGAAATACGCCGCAAACGTAAGTAAATGTAACTATTTGTCAAAACTGTTACAAAGCTTCGGTTGGAGCGGATATTGCTCGCTAGAATGCATTGTCCTTCCTGATCGGACAGGCAGTACCTAGCCACAACCACTCTACGGAGGTAACGATGAAGAAAGTGTCCCTGGCGATCCTGGTTTCTCTCTCGGCCCTGACGGGCGCAGCGTATGCACAGACCGACAACGGCGTCACGATGAGCACCGATCCGGCCAAGGCCGCCGACGTCGAACAACGTGCCCAAGATTTGCAATCCCAGCAACAAGCTGCGGAAAGCCAGCATTCTTCCATGCCGGCCATGCATCACAAGATGGAACACAAGAAGGCGCCGCATCATATGAAAGCGGCAAAGCCCGACGCGGCCAGCCAATAATTGCAGCTGACACGCACCCGACCGATTGGCTGCCCTGCGCAGTCGCTCCGCGAAAGGTCAGAAAGCCGAAGCCGGTTATGCCAGCTTCGGCTTTTTGTTGTCTGACGCGCGCAGACGGTATGCTAAAGTCGCGCACCGAAGAATCACCCCCAACCCGTGCGCACCCTGGTGCGGAGGACAGAATGAGCAACATCCAGCTTGACATCGAATGGACCGAAGCGGCTTCCCGCAAAATCGAAAAACTGATGCCGCGTGGCGGTCAGGAAGCGTATCTTGCGCTGCCGCCGGTTGAATGTTTGCCGATGGAGGGCGACGTGCTGTTCCTCGGCCCCGATGGCAAACAGCAACCGTTTATTGTCGCGGAACGCCAGTATCACCATGATGGCGACGCGGACTGGACCATCATCCTGATTCTCGACGTGCCGCAGTCGACGCACTAAGCGTCGCAGACAAACGGCGGGCGCGCCGCGCGCAATCGTTCTTCGTCGCCCGGTTTCGCCATCGGGATTGCCGCAACGCGATTTCGCCGCGCTGAGCCCGGTTTAGCGAAAGAGCAGGCCGCCTGCCGCCTCGCCCCCCCAAGCAGCCTGGCTGCACCGCGTTGCAACTGCAAACGTCTGCACAAAGGCCTGAAATCCGGCGTCGATGAGAGACCCGACCTCGACTTTGGCGGGCGGCCTCCCCACCCCCGTGCTACCGTTATTCCCATGCGTAGACAGCTTTGCGCGTGTGTGATAACCCGTACATTCACGCCAGGTTCGAACTGCTAGACTGTTTTTCGACCTATTAGTCGGAGGCCAGCGTGGCTGGAATCGAGCTCCGTCTCTTCGGGCAGCGTCTTCGCCCTGCCAACGCCACGGCCCAGTTCCGGCGCGGCGCAGGACTTCGTTGTGCCGCATCGCACGTCTGAGACCACGCCACCATGCCCACCGTCGAAGAACTGACGCTGACCGGACTTCTGCCCCATCTGGTGCGCGACGAGACCGGCTGGACCGCCACATGGCGGGCACTTACGCTGCACAGCGTGTTTCAGCCCGTACTCTCGATCACCCATCAACGCATTGTTGGCTATGAAGCGCTGTTGCGGGCCTTCGACCCGGTCGGGCTGCCCGTCACACCCGATGTGCTGTTTTCGGGTACACGCTCGGCGAGCGAGGCACGCGAACTGGACCGGATCTGCCGTTGCCTGCACGTGGCCAACTTCATGGAGCAGAACGTCCCGGTGGGCTGGCTGTTCCTCAACACGCGGCCTCAGGTGTTCGAAACCGGCTGGCCGCAACGTGCCTTTATCGACGAACTGTCTGCGCACTTCGGACTGCCTCAGGAACGCATCGTCATCGAGGTGCTAGAGCAGCCGGCCGACGATGAATCGGCGGTGGCCAGCATGCTGACCGCCTCTCAACCGCGCGATTTCCTGATTGCCATCGACGACTTCGGCACCGGCTTTTCGAACTTCGACCGGGTGTGGCGCTTCCGCCCCGACATCGTCAAGCTCGACCGTTCGCTGGTGGCCCGCGCAGGCAAACGCCAGGGCGAGGAATCGCTGATCGGCCATCTGATCGCCATGCTGCATCAATCGGGCACGCTGGTGCTGGCCGAAGGCGTCGAGACCGACGATGAGCTAATGATCCTGATGCAGGCCGACGTGGACTTCGTCCAGGGATTCTGGCTAGGCCAGCCGATGGGCTCCGTGCAGGCCGCTTGCGAGCGCGTGCCCGCGCTGATCGACTCGATGTGGCGCAAGTTCGCCGACTACGAACGCAAGTACGCGCGTCATCAGCGTCTTGGCTTCGAAGGATTCGCAGAGGCGGTTCTGGCTGCGGCGGGCAGCTTTGCCGCGAACGGCGATCTGGCGCAGGCTGCCCAGTTCGTCTTTTCGATTCCGGAGGCGCGCCGGGTGTTCGTCACGGACGCACAAGGCGAGCAAACCTCTCCGTCCATCTCTGCGCCTTCGGTGCCACCGCCGCCCGAACGGCTCGCGCCGCTATTGGCGACGACGCGCAGCAACTGGTCTCGCCGGGCCTACTTCAAGCACGCGCTGGCCGCGCCTGGCCGGGTTGCCATGATGGGTCCGCACTACTCGCTGATCGACGGAGAAGATTGTTACACCGCAGCCGTCACGCTCGAGCACAATGGCCAGACAACGATCCTATGCGTCGATTTCATCCCCGCAGCCCGCACCGCGCCCAGCACGCGCAAGCGTTGAGCTAACCCCATTCACTCGTCAATGCGCCCGCGGCCGGACTTGATCTCGCTGCGCTGAGCCTTGGTCTCGAGCCGGCGCCGGTTTGACGCCCGTGTGGGCCGCGTTGCGACACGCGGGGTACGGGTGACGCTGACGCTCTGAATCAGCTCGTCGAGCCGCGCCAGTGCCGACGCACGATTCATCTCCTGGGTGCGATACTCCTGCGCCTTGATGACGACGACCCCGTCTCGCGTCAACCTGCGATCCGACAGCGCAAGAAGCCGCATCTTCAGGACGTCGGGCAACGACGACGCGCGCACATCGAAGCGCAGATGTATCGCACTCGACACCTTGTTGACGTTCTGCCCACCGGCCCCTTGCGCGCGCACGGCGGTCAGCTCGATTTCATTGGGCGGGATCGGGTAGCGAGATGTCATGGCATGGTATGGAGCAACGAACACGCAAGTGTACACATGCGCCCTGAGGCCGTCTTGCACGTCAAAACACGTATATCAAAACAAACAAAAGAGCTCCCGGATAGCGAGCCAACTCCACCAAAGCCCCGCCATGGGCAAGCCGGCCCAATGCAGAAAAACGATTGCCGCCTGCGCCTGCCTCGCCGATACTCGCACCCATCGCTTACGACTTAAATCAGTATGAAACTGCGCCCCGCTTTCCTGCTCGACCTGGCGGTCAACCTGTTGCTGCCATGGCTCGCGTACCGGCTCGCGGCGCCCCATTGGGGCGAGACCGACGGCCTGATCGCTTCGGCTGTGCCGCCGGTGATCTGGAGCCTCGTCGAACTGGCGCGCTTTCGGCGCGTCGACGCCCTCAGCGTGATCGTGCTGCTCGGCATTGTGCTGTCAATCGGCGCAATGGCGCTGGGCGGCAGCCCGCGCATGCTGCTGTTGCGCGAGTCGCTGGTGTCCGGCGCGGTCGGTGTGGCGTTCCTGCTCTCGCTGCCGATGCCCCGGCCGCTGATCTTCTACCTCGCACGTGCCACAGTGGCGCGCGAAATGGCCGGTGGCGGCGCACGCATCGACGCGCTGTGGAACGAGCGGCCCGCCTTCGCCTCCTCGATGCGCATGATGACCGCCGTATGGGGCGTGGGCCTCACCGGCGAAACAGCCATACGCTCATGGATGGCCTGGACCTGGCCGATCGAACGCTTCCTGGTAGTCTCGCCGTTCATCGGCTACGGTATCTACGGCGGCCTGCTGGCGTGGACGCTGTGGTATCGCAAAAAATTACGCGACCGCGCCGGCGGCGACGTGCAAGCGACCAGCATGCTCGGCTAGGCAGCACCGGGCACGCTAGCCCCGATCTTTGAGAGACAGCATAACAAACGCATCCACGCGACGAAACCTGGCCTAACGGACGAGGTCAGTTGAGTTCTAAAATCAGTTAGACTCAACGTCGGTTTAGGGCTTCCCTGCAGCCTCATTTTTGTCGTGGTACGCAAACTCCAGGCAGTCGATGCGCTATTCGGTCGAGATCAAAAAATTCCTATATAGCCAGTACTTTTATGGCGGCCTGCGGATCGCGGTCGGCGTGTCGTTACCGGCCATCGTCTGCCTGCTTCTATTTCATAACCAGGAGCTAGGCTTCACGATCGCCACCGGTGCGCTCGGCGCGTGCGTGGTCGATATGCCAGGGCCGCTCAAGTACAAGCACAACGAAATGCTCGCGTGCAGCGTGATCGGCTTTCTGTCCGCGCTCGCTACCGGCATCGCCACCGTCAACCCGGTGGCCCTGTGGTGCACCGTGGTGCCGCTGACCTTCGTGCTGTCGCTGATCGTCGTGTACGGCAACCGCTGGCCGCAGATCAGCTTCGCCACGCTCTTCATGATGATCATGACGCTTGAAGAGCACTTCACGCCGCTACAGGCGCTCGTCAATGCGGCGTGGATCCTGGCGGGCGGCCTCTGGTACACCTACTGGTCCACGTTCGTAAGCCGCTGGCAACTGCACCGAATCGAACAGCAGGCGCTCGCCGAAAGCGTGTTCGCCTGCGCGGACTACCTGCTCGCGCGCTCCGACTTTTACGACCTCGATAACGACCTCGACGACTGCTACCGCAATCTGGTCGCCCGGCAGATCGCCGCGGTCGAACGTCAGGACGCGGCCCGCGACATCGTGCTGCGCAATCTGCCCAAGCTCAAGAGCGGCAAGCTCGAACCGCGCCGCGCCATGCTCTTCAACCTGTTCATCAATACGGTGGATCTGCACGAGCTGTTCGTGGGCGCACATACCGACTACCCGATGGTGCGCAATACGTTCGGCGGCTCGGACATGCTCACCTTCTACCGCGACCTGATCCGCAAGGCCGCCTCCGATCTCGAAGAGATCGGCCTTGCCGTGCTGCAGAACCACCCGCCGCGCAGCCGCATCAATGTGAAGGCCGAATTGCGCGCCATCGAGTTCGAGATCGAACTGATGCGCAAGCACGATATGCCGGTCAAAAATCCCGAGGCCTATTCGGCGGTCTCGGCTACGTTCAGGCGTCTGTGGAGCGCGACACGCCTGATCGACAAGATGCGCCAGAGCCTCTCCAGCGAGGCGCGCACCACAGAAACCGAACTGCGTCTGGACCAGGCGCTGTCGCGCTTCGTATCGAGCCGACGGGTGCCGTTCGGACAGATCTTCTCGAACCTGACCATGGCATCGCCGAGCTTTCGTCACGCGTTGCGCGTGACGATTGCGGTGGCCATTGGTTTCTGGCTCGGGCGGCTGTTGCCGCTCACCAACGCGTACTGGATCGTGATGACCACCGTCATCATCCTGAAGCCCGGCTATTCGCTAACCAAGCAGCGCAACGGGCAGAGGATTATCGGCACGCTGATCGGCTGCGCGGCGAGCATCGCGCTGATGATGTTCGTCAAGAGTCCGCACATTCTGCTCGTCGTGATGTTCGCCTCGATGGTGATGAGCTACAGCCTGCTGCTGTTCAACTACACCGCAAGCGTGGTGTTCACCTCGGCGTACGTGCTGTTGATGTTCCATCTGCTCGCGCCGGGCAGCATGCGGATTATCGGCGAACGGGCTATCGATACCGTGGTCGGCTGTGCGATCGCGATTGCCGCCAGCCATCTGTTCCCCTACTGGGAATACCGGCTGATGGGCAAGCTCGTCAACAGCATGATTGCCGCCACCCGGCAGTATCTCGAAGCGAGCTGGTGGTGGAGCGGCAAGCCCACCACGGTCGCCACCGAGGTGGTGACGGAAGCCGGTGCGCGCGCGCCGGCCGCGGCAATGGCGGATCCGTCGGCGGTTGCCGGGGCAGCCAGCTTTGGTGCAGCGGGATTCGCTGGCGCCAACTTTGGCGGAGCGAAGCTCGCTGCGGTTGGTGCGAACGGCAGTGGCGCAACAAGCACGGCGCCTGCGGCCGCTGCCGTGGCTCCAGCGGCCACGTCCGCTGCTTCCGCCGCAGCCGTCGCGCTCGAACGCGACTACCGCTACCGTCTTGCCCGCAAAAACGTGCACGTGGCGTTCGCCAACCTGGGGCAGGCGTTCCAGCGCATGATGCTCGAGCCGAAGACGGCGCAAAAGTTCGTTCCCGAACTGAATGACCTGCTAGTGCGCAGTCACGTGCTGGCCTCGCAGATCACGGCAGCAGCGCCATTGTTGCGCACCTCGGCGCAGCAGCCGGAAAGTGTCTCCCTGCAGCCGCTACAACGCGTACTAAGCGTGGTCCGGGACAATCTTACGGAAGCCGAGGCGGGCACCGCGCCGCCGGCGAATCAGGCCGACCTGACCAAACAGCTCGCGCGCGATCTCGATGAGATGGTGATCGAGGCCGAGAAATCGGCAGACTATCCGGCGGAGGCCGTGCATGAGCTGAAACTGCTGTCGCATCAATGCAAGCAGATGCTCACGGCAGCCAATCTGATCCGTAGGGATGCCAGCGTAATCCGTCTGCCGGATGCATAGGCCGTATAGGCCAGCGACCGAAGTGGCACGCTGGTTGTGATCTCACACAGCGAAAGCGAAGCGCAGGCGCTAGCGAAACCGCCACGGCGTCACGCAGCGCGTCACTGCGATGCGCTGCTCGCGCCGGTAGCTGCCGCCGCGGCCGAGGCGACGCTGGGCGTCACGGCGTTTTCACGCTCGAATTCGCGCTTTCCACTGATCGCGTTGTACAAAAGCGTCCCAATCACCACCAGGACTGCGATCACGATAAACACGGCGATGCCAAAGGTCGGGTTCTTCTTGCGCGGTTCGTTCATGGGGAAGCTCGACTCTCGGGTAATGAATGTCCAGGAAGCCTGGCATTCTACGCCCACCCAGCTTGCGCGGGGCTTGCGGAGTACGCCCGCGCCAACAAGAGTCGAGGTTTTTGCACAATGACGCAATAGCGAATGTGGCCCCTGTCACTACCTTTCGCGCACACCACCTCTCCTCTCGAATATCGGGCTCGACACCGCGTCATAGGACACCGTCACCGTGTCGAGCGCCGCAAGAAAATCCCG
>NZ_JAMFSB010000285.1 GCF_026225065.1 Paraburkholderia sp.
CCGCGGCACGCACGCCCATGCGCGAGCGGCTACGCGGTTTTGTCAGCGAGAACGGCGATGCTGTAGTGTGCGCGATGGGCGTGATGATCGCCGGCACGTCGCTGAATTATGTGTGGAATGCGTATCTGCCAACCTATGCGCAGGTTCAGTTGCATCTATCGCTCAGTTCGTCACTGCAGGGGATATTCGTCACGAGCATCGTGATGTGTGTTCTGTCACCGGTGTTCGGGATGCTGGCGGATCGTGTCGGCGCGTATCGGCTGTTCTTCTTCTTTATTGTGGGCTGGCTGATCTGCGTCTTTCCGTTGTTCTCGTATTTGCTGGCCAACCCCACCGAGAACCGTCTGATGATCGTACGGGTTGTCGGCATACTATTCCTGACGCTGCAAGGCGCCGCGCATCCAGGGATGCTGGTCAAGATCTTCACCGTACAGGGGCGCTCCACCGGTGTGGCGATTTCGTATAACACCTCGGTCATGCTGTTCGGCGGGCTGGCGCCGTTCTATATCTCACTGGTGGCCCGCTTCACGGATGCGCGCTTCATTCCGCCGAGCTACCTGTTCGGTACCGGGCTGCTGGCAATCCTGCTGGTGTTCCTCTCGCGCACGGGTCGGCGGGTGTTGCAGGCCGACCGGATGGAGCGCGGGCAGCGGCGTGCGGCACGCGAGACCGGCATGCAGCGGGCGGGCTCGAGCGATCGGGGGGTTTAGCTTGGGCCCAACAACGCGGCCCCGCTGACGCGCCCGGTTTCTCGTCGTCCGGCTACGGCCTTGCAAGCCTCGTCGTCGGTCGCGGCGGGAATAGATTTATGGCGTTCAACGGCATTTAGATGGCTTCTCGACTAAGATAGCGCCACCTTCCCCTATCGCATGCAGCCAACGAGAGCCGATCTGTCGCGCCCGGCCTCGAAAATCGTGATGGATCTACGTCAGTTGCGCTATTTCACCGTGCTCGCCGCCCATCAACATTTCGGGCGCGCCGCTGCCGTCCTGCATATTGCGCAGCCTGCGCTCAGCCGCCAGGTGCAGTTGCTCGAAGCCGAACTCGGCGTGAAGCTCGTCGAACGTCATTCGCGTGGCGCGTCGCTTACGCGCGAAGGGGAACTGCTGCTGGACCGTGCGACCTTTCTGCTGCGCTACGCGGACCAGATCCGCGTCGATATCATGGATCTGCAGGGCACGCCGCGCGGCACGGTTGCGCTCGGTCTGCCGCCCGCGTTCGCCGGGTTTTTCGTGCTACCGCTCACACGTGCGTTGCGCGACCAGTACCCGGAGGTGCGGCTGCGCGTCAACGAGAGTTTCTCGCCATCGCTGTCCGATGCACTCGAGCGCGGCACGCTGGATGTCGCGCTGCTCACCGGTCCGATCGCCGCGCCTGCGCAGATCCATGCGGAACTCTTGCTCACTGAAGGGCTGTGCGCGATCGGTCCCGCGAGCGACGCGCGGCTTGCGGTGCCGTCGCTGCAGATTCAGGCGCTCAGCGAGGTGCCGCTGATCCTTGCTGGCCTGCAAAAGTCCGGCGTGCGGCTCGCGGTCGAGCGCAGTGCCGCGAACGCGAACCTCGTGCTGAACGACGTGATGGAAGTCGAATCGGCCGATGTAGCCGCGCAGCTCGTCGCCGACGGCGCAGGGTGGACCGTGCACGTAGCATCCGCGGTTCGGCGCGAGATTCAGGCGGGGCTGCTGCGTGCGGTTCCGATCGACGGTCTGGTGCTGGAGCGTTTTCTCGCGCACGCGCGCCAGCGGCCACCTTCGAGCGCGACGATCGCGCTGATGAGCACGATCCGCGCGCTCGTAGCGACGATGATCGGCACCGGCGACTGGCCGATGGCGCAGGCGCACGAAACGACGGTCGAGCCAACGGGTACGCGTGACGAGTGAAGCGCGATGCGCGATCCGCGCACGCGGTCATGTCACCACATGGTCACGGAGTGCCGGCGTTGGCCGCCACGTCGAGCGGCACCATCATCGTCACGGCTGGGGCCGCTTGCAGCAACGGCATCACGGCGGCGCGATACACGCGGTAATGCTCGGTCTCGCGATGCGCAGCCACCGCTTGTTGGCTCGTGAAGATCTCGAACAGCCGGAACGTCGTGACGGGATCGGGAACCGCGTATAGATCGAAACGCAGGCATCCCGGCTCGCCGCGCGTGGGCGGCAGCACCGCCTGCAGCGCGCGCTGGACTTCGTATTCGTGACCAGGCTTCGGCACAAAGGTCGCGAAAATTATCACGGGAGCATCGCTCGCCGCATCCGGCGTCGAAGCGCGTCCTTCGTCTGCAGCGCCAATGAACGATGGCATCATGGCAGCGGACACATCGGCACGCGCATCGTGCCAGGTTCGAGTTTCAGGTTGAGGTCGAGCCTGAAGCTGTCGTCCGGCTGCCGCTCGAATCGATGCAGCAGCGAACCGACCGCGCCGAACACGACGTCGCGGTAGGCATTCGGATCGTCGGCGTCGAAGATCTGGGTCGCGAGCGTCTTGTAGCCTTCCGCCATCACGATGAAATGCAAATGCGCAGGCCGCATGATCGCGCGCTGCTGCGCGTCGAGCAGTTCGCCGCACGGACCGTCGACGGGCACCGCGTAGCCCGAGGGCCGCACGCTGTGAAACGAGAAGCGCCCGTCGTGGTCGGTCTGGAAACGGCCGCGCAGATTCATCTCCTCCTGATGCGGATCCTGATTCTCATAGAGACCGCCGGGCGAAGCCTGCCATGTTTCGACGCGTGCATTGGCGATCGGCTTGCCGTCGAGCGACAGGATCCGGCCATCGACGAACAGCGTCTCGCCGGGCGTGCCCTGCTCGGCGATATGGGCGCCATTCTCGCGCAGCGGTTGAGCGGCGCGCCAGAACGGGCCGATCAGAGCAGGCTCGGTGCCGCCCGCGGCCAGCGCCTGCTTCGCATCAATCAGACCAACGAGCGTGGCCAGCCCGAGAATGTCCGCGAGCAGAATACCCTCGTGTTTTTCAGGGCCGGTCGCCTTGCCGATTCGTACGAGGAAGTCGAGCCCGACTTCCAGTTCCTGGTAGCCGAGATCGACCTCGACGGCGAACGCATGCAGATGACGAAGCAGCGCGTCGAGAATCTGCCGCAGACGTGGATTCGTCGTGCGGCGGTTCGCGGCGAGCACCGCTTCGAGCAATGCCTCGGGCGTGGCGGGGAGCGCCTCGCGGGGCTCCGCCGGTGACGAGATCGCGGTGTCGGCCGCGTGTTCGGGTTCGTTCATTGGGTACTTCGCCTCCTGCATGGGTTCGCGCTCATAGGCTTCTCTTCTTGAGTCCGCGTTAGCGGTTGGCCAGTTGCGCTTCGTTCTTCAGATAGCCGGTTTCATCATATTGAAGGCCGGTGTTTTCGGCGGCCTTCAACACGTCGGGATGCCATTCGATCCGCCCCACTTCTTCATCCGTGCCGCCGACGACCGAGTAGATCACGAGATCATGGTCGTTCGGATTGCGAAAGCCGCGCATCACGCCGGTCGGCATCGAGATGCAGTCCCACTGGTTCAGCTCGATCTGATGCTCGCCGTGGTCGCCCCAGATCACGATCATCTTTCCATTGAGCGGAAAGAATACTTCTTCGGTCTTGTGGGAGTGCAGGTTCGCGCCTTGGCCGACCGGCACTTCGATCAACGTGACACCGAAGCGATGTGCGCCTTCGATGGCCGGCTGCACGCCTTTGTTTTCGAGCACGCCGCGGTTGATGATCTTGTACAGACGCTTCTCGAAGCCGGGCAGTCTGCTTTCGATAAAGGTCTCGCCGTACGGTTCGACCTTGCCCCAGCGCGCGATTCGCGTAGCTTCCATCTGCTCCGGTGTGATGTCCATGATCGGTGTTCTCCATAGAAGTGATTGAGCGTGGCCGGTGTGTGTTGCCGGCCGACAACCCCATCGTATTCAGCGTACGGCGCGAAATCCAACACCATTTTCTTAACGGCCCGATAACTTCCCGGCATCGGCGCAGGGCGTTCGACAAACGCAGGCGGCAGGCACCCGATAACAAACGGTTATCGGGTCGAGAAGCATTCGGTGTTGGACGCGAGGTGCACCGCCGCCTACGATCGGTTCAGAACGTCGGCGCTCGAACTCTTTGCTGGCGGGACTCATTCAAACCAGGAGACATTCATGGACGACACAGCTTACGCCTCCGTCGAACGCGATACGCGTTGCGCTGACGAGGACCTCTTCGATATCGGCTTCGTAGGCGTCGGCAAGATCGGCCTGCCGATGGCACAGCGCCTGCACCGGCACGGCCACCGTGTATCGGCATTCGACGCGAGCAGCGAACGCGCCTCGCTGGCGCGTGCGGCCGGTCTTCCTGTGCTGGGCACGCTGGATGCGGTTGCCGATGCGGCCTCGATTCTGATCACGTCGCTGCCGCACGATGCCGCTTTCGAAGCGGTGGCCTATGAGCTCGCCGCACGCGCGCATCCAGGGCAGCTGTATATCGACACCAGTACTGTGTCGACGAAGGCGTCGGCTCGCGTTGCTCATGCGTTCGAGGAAGCTGGCGTCGACTATCTGCGCGTGACCGTGTCGGGCAATGCGCGGATGGCCGAACAGGCGCAGTTGACCACGATCGCGTCGGGCCCGCAAAAGCCGTATCAACGCGTGCTGCCGTTGCTTCGCCTGCTGGGGCCGTCGCAGTTCTACGTCGGCGAGGCGGAACAGGCCCGCGTCATGAAGCTCGTGATCAATTCGATGGTGGCCAATACGGTCGGCATGCTCGGTGAAGCGCTCGCTATCGGCGAACAGGGTGGCCTCGACTGGCGCGACATGTGGCAGGTGCTCTGCGAAAGCGCGGTGGCCTCGCCGATCGTGAAAGCCAAGGCCCAACAGCTCGTCTCGCACGATTACTCGCCAACCTTCACGGTCGAGCAGATGCGCAAGGACGTCGGGCTGATTCTGGAAGCGGGCGCCGATTGCCACATGCCATTGCCAATCACGTCGGTCGTCGCGCAAGCGCTCGACCACGCTTCAGCATTCGGCTTCGGTAACGAGGACTACGCGGCGATGATCAAGCTATCGCTGCGGTCCGCGCGTCCGCAGCGCGACGCATAAGCGAGGTGCGAAATGCCCACATCCACTTCCTCGCCTATCGCGGCGTCCCCGGCCACGATCGCACGCAATGAAACGGTCCGCTACGGCATCGCGCTCACGCTGGTGATCAGTTTGTTCTTCGTGTGGGGCCTGACCTATGGTCTGCTCGACGTCCTGAACAAGCATTTCCAGCAGACGCTCGACGTCACGCGCATGCAGAGCGCGCTGCTGCAGACCTGCTATTTCGGCGCGTATTTCCTCGTGGCGATTCCTTCCGGCCTGTTCGTCAACCGCTATGGGTACAAGCGCGGCATCCTGCTTGGACTCGTGATCTTCGCGCTTGGTGCGCTGCTGTTCGCACCCGCGACGTCGCAGCATCGCTTCTATCCGTTCCTGATGGCTTTGTTCGTTCTCGCATGCGGTGCGGCCTGCCTCGAGAGTGCGGCGAATCCGTACGTGACCGTGCTGGGCCGGCCGGATGGCGGCGCGCGCCGGCTCAATCTCGCGCAGGCGTTCACTGGTTTCGGAGCCTTCGCGGGTCCGCTGATCGGCGGTCTGTTCTTCTTCCGGCACGGCGCACTGGAAGGCGTGAGTGCGGCGTCCAACGCGGCTTCGGTGAGAACGACCTATATCGTGATTGCGGCGCTCGTGCTGCTGCTGGCACTCGCGTTTTGGCGAATCGCGTTGCCCGAGCCGGGCAGAGAAACAGCGCTGCCGGTTGCGGGCGCCGAAGCAGCCTTGCCGCTGCGGCGTGAACGGCGCTTCGTGTTCAGCGTCATTGCGCAGTTTTTCTACTTCTCCGCGCAGGTCGGCATCGCGGCATTCTTCATCAACTTCGCGACCGAGCACTGGGCGGCGTTGCCGGTGAGCAAGGCGGCGTTCATGCTGTCGGGCGCGATGATCGCGTTCACAGGCGGGCGCTTTCTTTCCACCTTGCTGATGCAGCGGTTCGATCCGGCCGCAATGCTTGCGACGTACGCGGTCGCATCGCTCGTGCTGTGCATCACCGCTTGCGTGACCGATGGTCCGCTTGCGGTGGTCGCACTGATCGCCGTGTTCCTGTTCGAGTCGATCATGTTTCCGACCATCTTCGCCCTCGGCGTCGAAGGGCTCGGCATACGGACCGGGCGCGCCGGCTCGTTCCACGTGATGGCACTGTTCGGCGGCGCGCTCGCACCGTTGCTGATGGGCGCGATTGCGGACCGCTTCACGACTGGCGCGGCGTACTGGGTGCCAGTGGTCTGCTTCGCTATCGTGCTGGGCTTCGCGCTGTCGATTCGCGCCGCGGACCGTCGTGTGTTGGCGCAGAATTCGGCGCAGGCTTCCGAATGAACGCCACGCCTGAAAACAGGCTTCATTTTCATACAGTCAATATTGAAGGAATTCATCATGTCAGAGCTTCAGGCTGAAATTCAGCGTCTCGTCGAACCGAACCTGCGCAAGCGTCTTTACGTTGCGTTCAGCTATCCGGTGGCCTCTGTCGAGGAGACGATGCCGCACATCCCTGAGCACATCCACTACCTGCTCGAGCACGAAGACAAGGTGTTCCTGTCCGGACCGTTCGTGACAGAAGGCCATATCGTCGGCGAAGGGATGACGGTGCTGTATGCCGCGACGGAGAAAGAGGCTGCCGCGTTCATGGACAACGAGCCGTTCATCAAGCGCGGACTGCGCCGCTACGAGCTCAAGCTGTGGGAGCTGCGCGAGGGTACGCTGTCCATCAAAACGCGTCTTTCCGCGACACGGTTCGAACTCGACTGAACTCGCGGCTGCAATCGCAGCGCACAATTCTTCAGTCCAGACAAGGAAGGTACGCATGAATCAGCCACTGAAGCGAGCCCAGCCGCTCCCGTTAAATCACATTGGCATGACGGTGCCCGACATCGATCGGGCGATCGAATGGTATGGCGCGGTACTCGGATTCGGGCTCATTTTCCGGCGCACGCTCGAGCTCAATCCGGACGTGCCGGAAGTCGCGGAGATATTCGGCCCCGCGTTTCGCCGCGCTTTTCAGGCACACCTCCTGTCGGCCAACGGCGTGGGGCTCGAACTGTTCCAGTTCATCGAGCCGGCGGTGGACATGCCGCAGGACAACTTCCACTACCAGCGTGGCGGCGTGTTTCATCTGTGCGTGACGGACCCGGATCTGCCGGGCCTCGTCGAACGTGTGATCTCGCATGGTGGCCGGCAGCGTACGAAAATCTGGCAGTTCCTGCCAGATCGTCCGTACCATCTGGTGTATCTGGAAGACTGCTTCGGCAATGTGATCGAGGGTTTGTCGCATCACTATGCCGAGACGTTTTCCAATATGCCGGGATGGCATGCCGCCCCAGCGGGGCATGTGCGAAGCTAGCAGTCGAGCGGTAGACAGTCGCGTCGCGGCGACATGGCCGTCGACGAGATCCTGTTCCGGCCGGTCCATCAGGTTTCTTGAGAGGAGTGCGAAGGGCGCAGCATACCGCGCCCTTCACTGGCTACCCCAATTTGACTAGATTGTGTACCGGTAATGTGCCGCCTGGGATTTGAACCAGCTGGCCCCCGGCTTCGAGCGAACCCAGGTCGATGCCGAAGAAACCTAGCCGTTCGATCAGTCCGCTCACTGCCGCTTTCGCCTGTGCGTCGTCTCCCGCGAAGAACAGTACCCGGCGTCCGCCCTCGGCCTGCGGATCGTCGGAGATGAAGTGCGCCGGCAGATGATTGAACGCCTTCACGACGCGTGCGCCCGGCACGAGTTCCGCGAAGATTTTGCTCGACATCCGGCCATGCAGTTCGGCGGGTTCGAACAGCGGCGCCTCGATCGGGTTGTTCGCGTCGATCACGACGCGTCCACCGAAGTGCGGCAGCCCGGCCAGGGCGGTCGGCAGCTTCGACCAGTTGACTGCGACAAGAACGATGTCCTGCGCGGCCGCCTGTTCGCGCGTTCCCGGCGTGATCGTGGGACCGAGTTCGCGCGCGAGGTCTGCGAGTGAGGCCGGACCCCGGCTGTTCGCAATGATGGCTTCCAGACCTTTGCCCGCCAGCGCTTTCGCGAATGCGGACCCGATCGCGCCGGCTCCGATGATACCGATGGTGCTCATAACGATGCTCCTGGTGAAGAGTGATAAATCAGGTGGTAACGCCGCCGCTGCCGGCAAAGGGAAGGAGATGTGGGGCTCGCTCCCGGCGCTATGTGAGGGAATCTTGCCGCCTTTATTGCCCGATGATTAGCTAGGAATCGCTTGAATTATTTTCAATCAATGCTTTAAGATTCCTGTATGGAGACCCTCGCGAACCTCGAATCGTTTGTCCGCAGCGCCGAAACGGGCAGCTTCTCCGCGGCTGCACGGCGTCTTTCGCTGACACCCGCGGCGGTCAGCCGGAACGTTGCGTTGCTCGAACGCAATCTGGGCGTGCGCCTGTTCCAACGCTCGACGCGCAAGCTCACGCTGAGCGAGGCGGGTGAGCGCTTTCTCGTGGAAATCGGCGGCAATCTGGAGGCGCTGCAGGCAGCCATCGCGTCGGTCTCGAACGATCGCAGCGAGCCGGCGGGCGTGCTGAGGGTCAGCATGGCGCCGACGTTCGGCATCACGTACGTTATGCCGCTGCTGCCGGCGTTCCTCGCACGCTATCCAATGATTCGTCCAGATTGGCAGTTCGAGAACCGGCCGGTTGACCTGATCGAGGAGGGATACGACGCAGCATTGGGTGGCGGCTTCGATCTCGCACCGGGCGTCGTATCACGCCCGTTGGCACCTGCGCATCTCGTGGCGGTCGCGTCTCCGGCTTACATGGCCGGCCGCAAAACACCGGGCGATCCCCGCGATCTTGAGGACCTCGACGGCATCGTGATGCGCTCGGGCCGCACCGGCCGCGTGCGCCATCGGACGATGCGTGACACGGCGGGCAACGAGATGCCCGCGCGGCTTGGCGAGACCATCATGGTCAATGACCCGGCAGCGATGCGCGAGGCTGCGATTCTCGGACTGGGAGTGACGCTGCTGGCCGTTTCAGACGTGCTGGCCTCTATCGAACGGGGGGCACTCGTGCGCTTGCTACCGCGCTGGTACGCGGACGCCGGGGCGATCTCGATCTACTACGCGACGCGAGCGCTGCTCCCGGCGAAGACACGGGTTTTTGTCGATTTCATTGTCGAGGCGTTCGAGCGGGAGCGGTTAGCCGAGAGGTTTGCGGGAAGCATCAAATGAGTCGCGCCGGGTAGGTCGCTAGCTGACGGGAACGGCCCGGAAGCGGACGTCGCCGGTAACACCGTGAAGCTACGCCTCACGCCCACTCGCAACTTCCTTCACCCCCTGCACCCGAAAGTCCGTCGGTGAGCGTCCGACGACACGCCTGAAGGCATTGCTGAATGCGCTCTCGGAGCCATAGCCAAGCGAGCGCGCCAGCACATTGATGTGCGTCCGGCTCTCGAGGAGAGCGCGCTGTGCAAGGTGCATCCGCCATTTCGTCAGATACGAAAGCGGTGACATTCCGGCGACCGTCTTGAAGTAAGCGGCAAACGTCGCACGCGACATCGACGCGGCTCGTGCCAGCTCCTGAAGTTGCCACACGCGACCAGGGTCCCCATGCATCAGTTGGAGCACCGGCACGAGACGCTTGTCGCTCAGGACGCGCAGCCAGCCGGCAGGCTGGAATCCGCCTGCCTCGAAGTGCGCCCGCAGTATCTGGATGAACATCAGATGCGCGAGCTCATTCGATGCGACGTGCGCGCCGGGAAGCGCGTCTTGCCGCTCCCGGACGAGTTGATCGAGCAGCCAGCGAAGAGCCTGTGCCTGGCTCGATGTCCCGCGTACGTGAATCAGGGGCGGCAACGCGTCTAGCAGAAGCTGGCTGGACGCGATGTTCAGTTCGACCTTGCCGCCGATCATGAAAAACTCGTCGCCGTCTCCGTGATGAACCATGTTGCCGACACGCCCTTCGAGGACCTCGTCGAGATCGACGCGCTCCGCGTCCAGATCGCTGCCGAGGACATGTGAGCGCGGCTCGCAGAGCAGAAACACGTCGCCGCTTTCGATACGGATGGGAGCCGTGTCACCTTCAAACAGCATCCAGCAACTGCCCCGTGCCACGCCCCAGAACTTGACCGTGTTCGCTCGCGGGAAATTGATTGCCCAAGCGCCGCCGGCAACCAGTCCACCCGAAATGACGGACCGTGCGCCCATGAGGCTCAGAAAGTCGGAGAAGGGATCGATCATGATCGTCAGATTTTGACGCAAGAAATGCCGACTTTCAAGCATTCAAAATCTGATCTTCCGGTCCTAAGCTGCGTTGACTGCCTGGCCCGTTGCCAGACGGAACCTAACCCGATCAGATCGGAGAGGATCTCAACATCATGAAGCGCAGCTGGTTTATCACTGGAGTCAACAGCGGTTTCGGCCGTCAGATGACAGAGCAATTGCTTGCTCGAGGAGACCGCGTCGCCGGTACGGTACGTGATCTGGATTCGATGGCCGATCTCAAGGCTCACCATGGCGATGCGCTCTGGCTTGCCAGGCTCGATTTGACAGACACCCCCGCGATTCGCGAGGTCGTGGACCTGGCGTTCCGCGAACTTGGGCGCATCGACGTCGTGGTGAGCAACGCGGGATATGGGCTATTCGGGGCGGCCGAAGAAATGACCGACGAGCAGATCGCACACCAGATCGACACGAACCTGCTTGGCTCGATTCAAACCGTTCGCGCGGCGCTTCCTCATCTGCGACACCAGGGCGGTGGGCGGATTATCCAGCTGTCCACGATGGGTGGGCAGGCGGTGTTTCCCGGTGGATCGCTCTACCACGCGGGAAAATGGGGGATCGAGGGATTCATTGACGCAGTCGGGCTGGAGGTGGCCGTGTTCAACATTGGTTGCACGCTGGTCGAACCGGGCGGCGCGCGCACGAACTTTCGCTATCAGAGCGCCCAGCTTTCGCCGAAGCTCGAGGCCTACGATGTATCACCGGCGCGCATGGCGCATCGGACGATCGAGGATGGAACCAGTCAACCGATCGGCGATCCGGTGAAGATGGCCGAAATCATGATTGCCAGCGTCGATCAGGACCCTGCTCCCAGGCGTTTAGCGCTGGGGAGCGATGCGTATAACGTCATGCACAAGCAACTGAGCGACCGTCTCGCTGCGCTGGAAGCACAGAAAGAACTCGCGTTTTCGACCGACTTTCCGGCAGGCTCGTAGCATTGTCGCAAGGGGGGCTGGTCACCGCCCCTCACGACCGACAACCGGTGCGTGATGTCGCAAAGGCGCCGTACTGCTATTCATATACGAAAAAATTAGTTCGACTCGCTCGCATGATTGCGGACACTCGACAGATCGCAATCGATCTGCGGACAATCATGAAGGGATTCGGATATCACCCTCTTCGGACGCTCGACGAAGCCGATGGGCACGCCGCATTGCCTTCGGACTTGCGCCGCGTGTCCATTAAAAGCGGCGCTGCCGTGCTGCTGGTCGCCGCGATTCTCGCGTGTATCGAGCGGGAAATTTCAGGTTCCACGGATGGGCCACTGGTGTCCGTCTTCAGGACACATGTTGACAGCGGCCTGCATCACCTCGTGTCGACTCTGCTCAACCGCACTCCATGACCGGCTCGCTCAGCGTACTGCGGAAACGGCGCCTGCCGGCCGCCATACGCCCCGTCAGCGGCTCCGTTGCTGCCGGTGACAGGATGCGACACGCCCCCACTACGGAAGCCGTCTGATGGCTGCGGACGCCCAAGGCCTGCGGGTAACAGGATCGGACGAATCCGCGAAGGCGCTCGACCACGCCATCTCGGACTACTTCGGCTGGAAGGGAGATCCTGTTGGCCGCTTGCAGGACGCGGTGGATCAGGATCCCGACTTCGGTCTGGGCAGCAGCGCGATCGCTTCGCTGTTTTTGCTGGGCGGATTTCGCGCCGACCATCCGCGCGTCGCCACAGCTCTCAGCGCGGCCGAACATGCCAGTGCCGGCGCCGGTGCCGGTGCAACCTCCCGCGAGACCCGCCATCTCGCTGCCGCTAAGGCGCTGGCCGCGGGCGGACTCACCCACGCGGTGAATATCTGGGAAACGATCCTCGTCGATCATCCGACCGATGCGCTGGCCATGCGCTTCGCTCACGATGCTTACTTCTGCCTCGGTCAGTCGCTCAGCATCCGCGATTCCATTGCACGAGTCCTGCCGCATTGGGACCCGCAAGGCGAAAACTACGGCTACGTACTGGGTCAATATGCGTTCGGCCTCGAGGAAGCGAGTGAACTGCGGCGCGCGGAAGCGTTCGCCCACGCCGCCATTGCGCGTAACGCCGAAGACGGCTGGCCAATTCATGCGGCGTCGTCTGATCGATGGCGTGCTCGCCTTTGCCGAAGGCGAATACGCTCGCGCCATCGAACTCATCCTGCCGGTGCGCTACTATGCGCCGCGCATCGGCGGTAGCCACGCCCAACGGGATCTGATTACGCAAACACTGATTGCCGCCGCCGAACGCGCCGGACAACTCAGCCTGACCCGCGCGCTGCTTGCCGAGCGTCTTGCGGTGAGGCCGACCGAGCGCACCCGACAGCACTACGAGCGAGTCGGCGGGGCCGGAAACTTTTCGCCGAACACGAATTGACTGGCGGACGCTTTTCGCCGAGACTTTTCGCCACGTTGGCACACCTCACTTCCCTGACGCGATGACTCTCTCCCTTGACCACGTTGTAATTCGTGTGCGCGACCTCGAGCAGACCATCGCCGATTACAGCGCACTGGGTTTTACCGTTCAACGCGGCGGCACGCACGCCGACGGCAAAACGCACAATGCGCTGATCGGTTTCGAGGACGGCAGCTACTTCGAGTTGATTGCGTTTCTGTGCGACGCGCCCGAGCATCGCTGGTGGGATGAGGGCAATCGGGCCGGCGACGGACTCGTCGATTTTGCGCTGCTGCCGGAATCGGTGCAGACCGTCGTCGATGGTGCGCGACAGCGCGGGCTTAGCTATGAAGGACCCATCGACGGTGGACGGGTGCGACCCGACGGCGAACGCCTCGTGTGGCAACTGGGCAAACCGGCGACGCCCGATCTGCCGTTTCTTTGCGGGGACATCACGCCTCGGTATTTGCGCGTGGCCGAAGGCGAAGTGCGCAACCATCCCAACGGCGCGCGCGGCATATCGGCCCTCAAGATCGCCGTTCGCGATCTCGACACCAGCGTCGGCCGGTATCGCGCACTGCTGGGCGAGCCGCTTCAGATACAGCGGTCGGCATTCCCCGATCACGGCGTTTCGTTCGCAAGCTTTTCGATCGGCGCCACAACGCTTACGCTACTGGCGCCCTCGGGCGGTACGAACGGAGCGGCGCTGGCAGCTCAGGTCGAGAGCCGTCTGGCATTGCGTGGTGAAGGCGTGTTCGGGATCGTGTTGCATGGCGCGGAGAACGCGTCCCCGCATCTGCTGCCGCTCGATCTGACGCATAGTGTCGATCTCGAACTGCTGTCCGCGAGCAACGCCGAGTTGGCATGAGGCTGGACGTGGCCGGCGTTTAAGCTTTAAGCGGGCGGTGTTAGAAGACACCTTTGTACTTCACGCGTGATGCCGGATGCCAATCCTTATCCGCCAACCCGTTGTAATTGGCTGATACTTTTTC